>JBBPZS010000051.1:0-88133 GCA_038198605.1 Chthoniobacterales bacterium
AGGAGTTGCAGAAACGAATTATCCGCACGGCGCTATCAAGGATCACCGAAGCAGAAAAAAGCGGCGACATTTATTTGTTCCCCATGACCTGGGCGGACGCGCGCTTGGAAGGTAAGGAAATCGAAAAGAAACTCGGAATCGCGCCATAGCTTGATTCTCCAATGCCTCGCTCTGGAGTCTGATCGCGCCTATTATACGAGAGCGGCTCGTTGACGACCGCAGTGCGCTGGCCGGGTTCTTTCCCGATAACCTTCCGAAGCTTCGCGCTGACGGTAAATTATGGGTTCCGTCGCCGAACGCCATGAAAGATGAGCGAAACTCGACGCCATCCATGGTGCCACGGATTTTAACCAGTCCACGGGTGGTGAAGAACCGGTCTTTCATCTGCACGTAAGTCCAGCCACCTTTCGCAGGACTCTTCTGTTAAGTGGGGGCCGGGCTTGACGTGGAGGCGGCCACCGGTTTTCCTCCGGCCATGTCGCGATCCTTCGCCGCAGTGCTCGTGGCGCTCGCTCGAACCGCCGCCATCGTGCACGGTCCCTCCTTTTCGCACGGCGCCGGCCACATCGGCGAAGGCCTGCGTCAGGTGATCGGATAAGAGGAACTCGGCGGCGCCGCCGGCATATGCAGGAGAGTTGCGGTCCAGAAAAGTGGCCGAGTCTTTCGTCAGGAGATAGCGCTCGCCCTTCTTTTTGAGGAAGCCGAGAACGGTCAGGTAATCGCAGAGGATGCGCACCCGCGCTCCGCCGCATCGCAGCGGGTCGCCAGCTCGGTCGCGGTCCCGCCGTTTTCCCGCATCGCGGTAAAGAGCTCGAGCTCGAGCGCATCCCTGAGCGCTCCGCTGTGCTGGTAGGCGGTGAGGGTTTGGAAGAAAAAGAACCGGTGAGGGAGCCTCGTTGTTTTCCGTAATGAGGAACGGTCTGCACGTGGCGCGATGCCGTCAACCAATCGCGGACCGGCTCCCGGCGGGCCATTCATCGACCGAGCAAAGCAACAGAAGAGACGTCGGAGCGGTCGTCGCTATACGTGACTCACGTATAGAGTGAAAGCGCGCTCCAACTTCCCGCCCGAGGCGGATTGAAGCGCGGCGACGAGTTCGAAGCCGCACCATGATGACGAAGTGTCGCTAGAGAAACTTTTGTCGCGCCCTAGCATTGCGAAGGAGGATGGCCCGCACGCGCCCTCCTCCGCCTACCGCCACAACCGCGGTTCGGCGAAGATTCTGACGGAGACGGACGAGTTGAACAACAAGCGGAGCGCGAAAATGTTCTTGTCGACCGAAAATTGAGCAGTCGCCAACATTCTTGATACGCGTAGATTTCGCTTCCATTTATTCCTTCATCGAAATCTATGATCGACGCTCATTCCTGCGCCGCCTACGACCCGAAATCGCCTCTCAAACCCTGGGACTTCCGACGCCGCGATGTCGGGGACGAGGATGTTCAGATCGACATTTTGTATTGCGGCGTTTGCCATTCAGATCTGCACTTTGCGCGGAGCGAATGGATGCCGGTGACCTATCCGCAGGTGGTGGGGCACGAGATCATCGGCAAGGTGGTCGCGGCCGGGAAGAATGTGAGCAAGCACAAGGTCGGCGACCTGGTCGGCGTGGGTTGCATTGTCGATAGCTGTCGCCATTGCGATAACTGCAAGGAGGATCTCGAGAACTATTGCGAGGAAGGCATGCAGGGGACCTACTGGGGGTCGAAAAACCAACCGGCGAGCGGACGCAGGGCGGTTACTCGACGGTCATCGTGGTGGACGAACATTATGTCCTGCGCATTCCCATAGAGTTGGATCCGGCGAAAGCTGGCCCGCTCCTGTGCGCCGGGATTACGCTTTATTCGCCCTTGCGCCATTGGCAGGCGGGCCCGGGCAAAACGGTGGGCATCGTCGGCCTCGGCGGGCTGGGGCACATGGGGGTGAAACTGGCTCACGCCATGGGTGCGAGGGTGGTCCTCTTTACCACTTCACCTGACAAGGTCGAGGACGGCAAGAAGCTGGGCGCGGACGACGTTATCATCTCCAAGAATGCCGAGGAGATGTCGCGTTACGCCGGGAAGCTCGACCTGATCGTCAACACGGTCTCGGTGTCGCATAACCTGGATCCATTCATTAACCTGCTGAAACGCGATGGCACCATGGTGCTGGTCGGTGCGCCGGCAACGCCGCATCCTTCGCCGCAGGTATTCCCTCTTCTCATGCAACGCCGCTCGCTTGCCGGCTCCGGCATCGGTGGAATCAAGGAGACGCAGGAGATGCTTGATTTCTGCGCGAAAAACAATGTCCTGCCCGAGGTCGAGATGACTTCCATCCAGGATATCAACAAAGCCTGGGACCGAGTCTTAAAGAGCGACGTGAAATACCGTTTCGTGATCGACATGGCGACGTTGAAGGCAGAAAAGCCAGCCGCCTGATTCCGAGCGTTTGGTTGGGCCAGAATAAAGTGGGGCTTTTCAGCAGCGCGTGATGTTGATGAATCCGCGTCTCGCCGGCACTTCGAACCAGAGATCCTCGGTGAGGGATTTCATGCGCGCTCACAAAACATCCTGAGCGCCATCTCGCGCTGCCACCCGATACAAACACCATGAGGCGGCGCTATACGTGGGTCACGTAGAGTAAGGAGTGAGCCCTATCCTGCGATTTCACAACTCCGGCGCTAGTTCGGAATTCTTGATCGCGGTGGTTGCCGGCGACCGACTGGTCGTATTTCATCGCACTGGCGAAGACACTGGACGATTCGCTTGGCGACGACGCCCAGCGACTTCGCGCTTTGCTCAATCCGCCGAAGTCCGTTCCAATCCTCTTCAATCCGCCTCGCGCTGCAATTTTGAAGTACGGTCTCGCCCAGAGGAGCACCACGGACCCCTTCCCCGCGAGGCGCACCACGAGGGTAATACATAAATTCGAGGTCCGACTTGTCGCTATACGTGAGTCACGTATAGCATGGTTTCTTCTGAGATGGCTTACGGGACACGACGACATCACACGCGGCACCAGCGACTGGCGGCGCAATCGTTCCCGCGTCGTCTGCGGGCGTGGCGTGAAGGCAAGAACCTTTCGCACAGTGAGGCGGCGTTGAAGTTGCAGATCTCGAAGCGGACGCTGCAGGAATGGGAGCAAGTTCGAGCGGCGCCGCGTGGCTTCGCGCGCGCCGCGGTTGAATAGGCGATTCGTGCTTAGCGAAATCACGGCGCACCGGGCCGGCGGAGTATCGCTCGGATAACCCTCTTCCGCGCGCGCGCTAAATGCTCCGAGAGCATTCAGCAGAGGCAAGATAGCTTTGTCGCTATACGTGAAGCACGTATATGATTCCATGGGAGTGCAACATGGTCGAGCCGTCGAGCTACTGCCACCTGCAGGTGACGCTAAGCAGGAGGTGTTCGGCGAGCGATTTCGTGCGCTCATAATACAACATCCCAAGCGCCGCCACCGCGCGCCGCCACCGCGCGCCGCCACCGCGCGCCGCCACCCAATTCAAAGACCCGCAAACCGACGCTATACGTGATTCACGTATAGCGAAACCAGCCCGCTTGTGCAGCCACAAGGCGAGCCGCCGCGGGAGTCAGCGTTTGCACAAGTTTAGCGTTTCACTCCGCTCCGATGTTCCGCCCTATCTCGTAGTCTTCTCTGAACGGTTTCGTCCTTGAGTTCGCGCAAGGCGTTCGTTGCAATCCAGCGCGCGGATTTGGTCTTCAGCGCTAACACCCTTTCGGCAGCCGCAATGGCGAGCCGGTTTAAAGGCAAACTCCGTTTGCCGATTTGCCGGAGCGACCAATTGACGGCTTTCTTCACGAAATTTCGATCGTCGTCCGCTTTGCTTTCGAGGATCGGCAGGAAACGCGCGATCTTCGCATCGTCGGCTTTCTTACCGTGCACCGCGAGCCACGCCATCAGGACGATGCCGGCACGTTTCACGAATTCCGCTTCGCGTTCCGCCCAGGCAAAGGCTTTGTCGTAAGCAAAAGCGGTCTTGCAGAAAAGGTGTCCGCAAGTGCCGTCGCAAATCGCCCAGTTATCGAAATCCCGCACCCATGATTCCATTTGTTCCTCGGTGACCTCCCCCGGGTCATCAATCAAATAGGCGAGTGCGCGCGCGTCATGAACTCCGGTTTCCCCAAGGGCGAGGGCGAGACCGTGGCGGTCGTTAGTAACTCCTTTTATCTCGCGGGCTAGTTGTTTGAGAGCAGGGGCGGGAACGCCGAAGGCTTTTTGCGCAACAATGCCAAAGCGCGCCATGCCCGCGACATTCTCGGGACTTCCGAGAGCCTGGATTATCTTTACGATTTGGGACGTTAACCTTTTGTTCACGCGGCTTAAACTCACTACGCCCGGAAGCCGCGGCGCGCCGGCGTTTCGAACCAGAGATGTTTGGGGATCGATTTCACCTGGTCATAATACAGCGCAAGCGCCACCACGGGTTGCCACGCAATTCAAATACCTCAAGGCGACGCTATACGTGAGTCACGTATAGCGAAACCAGCGCGCCGGTCCGGCGACGACTCTATGCGGTCCTGCGCCAGCCGAAGATTCGCGCGGGCAAAAACAGGATCGTGCTAACGAGCGCGAGGAGCGCTTCGAAGGTTACCCCGAGAAAAACGGAACGGCAGCGTCAGGAGCCAGACGAAGGGGAAAAGCACCAGCGCAAGGAGCGCCAGCGGACAGGAGAGAACGAGGAGAATGCACCAGGCGAAAAAGGCAATCAGCGTTTTCACAGGTTAGGATTTCACCTCGCCCGCAAAGGTCAACCATTCGTCCATGAGCGGCCTTGCTGAGGATAATTTCGCGGCGGAAGCTGAGCGCAATGAAAATCGAGAATGCGATTGCCAGCGTCGCGGTGAAAGATCTAAAGCTTGCGGCGGCATGGTATGGAAACTTTTTCTCCGGCCAGCTGATTCGGCGCCGATGCCTTCGATGGCGGAGTGGAAGTTTGCGCGAGGCGGCTGGCTGCAGGTGTATGAGCTGCCGGAACGCGCGGGCACCGGCTCCTGCACGCTGGCGGTGAATGATCTCGCGGGGGCGATCGCGCATCTGCAAAGTCTGGGGATCGATACGGGTGAGCAGAGCGCCGGGAAAAAGGTCAAGACGGTGATGATCACTGATCCGGACGGGAATCATCTCGCTTTTGCGGAGGCGATCGCCCCGATGGCGCGTTAGTCTGTTGGGGTTTTGATTGAGTCGGATTCCGGCGGACCTCGGCGGATTGATCGACGCGAAGTCGTCGGGCGTCCACGCCCACGACGAGCACCACCGGCGCAGAAAATTCCAGAGGCGGACTTGAGACTATACGTGAGTCACGTATAGCTGGGTTCTTTGGAGATAACTTTCGGGACACGACCCCATCCGGTTACAGATCGCAACGCATTCAGTCGGTTAAAGGGAGTCGCGCTATGCGGGAATCACACAGAGCAGTGTTTTCTCGTTTCCAGGACTTAAGGATTCAAACCAAACGCAAATTGTTCGCGGTCCCCGACGATCATCGGGTTTCGGCCCGGAAAAGTTTAAGCGAACGCCTTCACGATTGGCGCAAAAAAACGTTCTCTCGCGCAAAGTAACGCCGCCCTGAAGTTCAAGGTTTCCAAGCGCACCCTGCAGGAGTGGGAACATGGCCGTGCGGAACGGCGCCATTTGGCGATGGAAGCAATCGGGGCGGTGATTGGTCGCTAACGGCAGACACCATGTTCGAACAAATCTCTTGTGGCATTCTAAATGATATATGGGATGCACGTATATTCCCTGCAAGGAAGAAGGAGGTCGCAATCGACCAACAGCGCGGGTTCGTTCATTAGCGCGCGAAATGGAGGGACGCCTCCGGTCGATCCACAGAGCTATATTAGTTAGGCAACAACCAGGCCGCCGTTCGCCCGGAACTTCCGAAGGAGTGGCGGCTTGTTTTGCGGGCCGATTACTTTGTCGCTTTCGCGACCTGCGCTTGAATTTTGCCGACCGGATTCGCTCTTCCGAAGCGCTCCGTCAGCGCTTTGATCGAGACGACCGTGGCGTCTCCCAGGAGCGAAGCATCGCGGTCCTCGATTTCCGTCCGCAGCGGTGTCCCCTGGCAATAGGCGATCGCCACGTCGCGCGACGAGCGGGCTTTGCTTTCCTTGGCCACGGTCGTGATTTCCACCTTATCGAAACCAGCCGCGGCCAGGTCGCGCTCAATCATTTCACGATCGTGATAACCATGCGGCACGCGCGCATGGAAACGCGGCGGGTCATCAGGGAAAAGCGCCTGCAGTGCTGTCGTTACCGTATCGACGAATTCGTTCTCCTCGATCCGATCCCAGGTGCTGAAAAGAAACACCCCGCCCGGTCGCAGGACTCGCCGCGCTTCGGAGAACGCCTTTGCTTTATCCGGGAAAAACATCGCGCCAAATTGGCAAAGAACCGCATCGAAAGACTCGTCCGGGAAAGGAAGCGCGGCCGCATCGGCCTGGCGCCATTCCACTGGCCGGGCCGTCCCGAGCGACTCGGCATGCTCGAGCATCCCTTCGTTCAGATCAGTCGCGACGATGGTCGCGCCGCCGGGCAGGACGCGCGCCAGTTCCCGCGTCACCACCCCCGTGCCTGCGGCGACCTCGAGCACGCGGGAAAGTGAATCCTGAGGCAGCCGGCTGACCAGGTCGGCCGCGTAGGGATGGAAAATCAGCGGCACCAGGTAGCGCTCGTAGAGTTTGGGCACCGCACCGGTGAAGCTGGCATCGCCGTGTAATTCGCTCATTGATCTTTTTCCGAGTTCCGTCCTGCGGAAGGGAGCGCGATCTCAAATCCCGGCGCCCTTCCAGCAAAAGAAGACCACCTCGCGAGCCCTGCGGCAACGTTAAACCTCCGAGACAGATCCGGGACCCCGGAGTTTATCCGGGGAAATAGTTTGCCTTGCCAATAATGCGGGACATGTTCAACTGAACACTATGCGGTATTGCGACACCTCTTCGCGTTTTTCCAACGGGCGCGGGCCCGTCACGAACAGCTTCATTTCCCTTTCCATGTCAAAGCCTCGCGCCGTGCCACCCTGCTCCGGCCTCGCAGCCGCATCCGCTGAGGAAGGCATCGATGCCGGAGGATGACGAAACGATTCGACCGATCCGCGAAGCGCTTGAACAAGTGCACGCCCGGCTCGGAAACATCATCGAGCACCTGCGCCCGCGAAGAGAAGAGCGGTATCTGCGTTGGCGCTGCACCGGTTGCGGCTACCTGAAACACTTCACCCGCCCGATGCCTGCCTACGTCGCTCCGCCCTGTCCTAAGTGCAAAGGGGCGAGCTTTCAGCCCATGCCGTAACCGGCGCGTGAGGCGGCCAGATTCAATCGAAATCGAGCAGCTACGGCACGATCACATTATCGGCATCATTATAAGCTTCGCCGCCGATATAGTTATCAAAGCTATTCCGGCAGTTCTTATAGATGTTCCCCGAGATTCGCACCGTCTTACTCCCGGTGTAGGCCACGATCGGGCTTCCAGTTTGGAGAGGGTAAAGATTCCGAAAGATATCCCCGGCCACCCGCGCCTGCTGCGTGGCCGTGAGAAAGACACCGTTCTCGTTATTTATCTTGTTCGTCTGACTCGTGAACGTGCAGTCAGTCACGATCGCCCCGATGCAATTCGTCAGCACCAGGTGACCGCCGTCGATCACCACGGGGCTGGTATGTTCAAAATCCACCTGGCACACCTTGACCGCGCTCAGGTTTGTCATCCGCGCCCCATCGGCGAATAAATCGATGTGACCGTTCAGAAGCGTAAACGCCGGGCTCGGCGAGACCGCCTGCGAGGATTGCAGGTTGAGCGCGGGATTGCCTCCCGATCCGCAGAGCACCACTTCGAAGCCCGACATGTAAAAACCCTCGACCCAGCCGGAAGTCACCACCGCAGTGTTACAAAGCCTTATCTCTGTGCCGGTGAGGAACAACCCGGTCGTCGCGCTGGTCGCAGGCGAGCTCCACTCGATGCCCGTCAGGGTCAAACCCTCATTGCCTTCTACCACTACCTTGTCGATCACTGTGTTGGGCGCCTTGTAGAGACAAATACCCTTTGTCCAACAACCGCCCGTGCTGCCCGAACGGTTGCTGCCGCGAATCTCAACGTTAAAAATGCAAGCCGTGCGACTCTTGGCAAAATCACTGCGATCAAAAGTCGCCGAGATCGCCGTGCCGGCCGACGCCGTTAACGCCGTCAGTGTCAGCCCATCTACCTGCAACGTGTGGTCATTCACACTCGGCGCAAAGATCCCGGCCTGCGGGCCGGTAAAAAGAATCGTCGAAATCCCTGGGCCGTCCCCGTATAGGCGATAAGCCTTGCCTGCCGCCAACGTGAGCCGCCCGCTATAGTTATACCTACCCGGAGGAAAATAAATACTTGTTCCGGCGGCGAGCGCGCTATTGATCGCCGCCGTATCGTCGCTGCTTCCATCCGACGTGGCGCCGTAATTTCTGACGTTAACCATCCCGGAGAGTATGCAGGCCACTTGGAGCCGCAACGCTTTTCCGCGCTCCGCCTGAAAAGCTACCGCTAGCTAGGTGCGGCGACGCGGTCGACTCCACCCGGTGGCGCCGCGATGGCTGCGCGAGGCGCCGAGCGCGAGAGCGTCGAGCACCGGATCATATTCGCGTCGCTTGGTCCATAACTTGAGATCGTCATGAAAGAACGTGCTCTCACAGTCGTAGCAGGCTGGAATTTCATCCGCATAACCCGAGTAAGTCACCACCCGCGTCCCAAGCGGACGCGCGCCGAACTGGGCCGCGACGTGCCGGATGTATCTCTCGAATAGCTCCGGTGACAGCGGCACTGCGGAATCAATCCGGTGACCGCGGAACATGTTTTCTTCAAACGGATTGTAGAGATAGAAGGCGTCGTAGTTGGCAAAGGAGATGTCGAGGATGTTGCCGTGAATGATTTCGACGTTGGAAAGCCGCAGGGCTTCCGCCGCCGCGCGCGCCGCGGCCGCGAGATCAGCGCGTTGTTCGATTCCGGTGAAATGCGCCTCGCTCAATGCGGCGCCGACGAGGCAGAACTTCCCCGGCCCGCAGCCGATGTCGAGGACCCGCGTTCCCGGCGCGGTCACGAGTAGCCGCGCTGCCTGCCCCGCCATCCGCACTGGCGTCCACTGGAGCGATGACAACATCCGGAGCCGGGCGGGATAAATCTGATCGAACTTCTCGTCTTCGATCGAGCGGATCTCTTCTGCCGCCAGGTCCTGGTCAAATTCCTCCATCGTGCTCTGCTCCCGCTTCCGGCGGCGTTGGTTCACGCTAGACTTCGGGGATGCTCCTTCAAGGATTTTTGTTGTCCGGGCTGCAGTCGCTCCGTAGGCTGAGGACGCGTAATCACTTCAAGCGAAAGGATATTATATGAGCGAAACTTATGTTCCAACGATCAGCTCCGGCACCGCCGGCCCACTCGGCGTCCTGCATCTTCCGCGTCTCTGGCAGAAGCTCTCACTCGAGTCGCAGGGCAAGCTCGCCGCCGGTTATCCCGGGATGGGCCGTGGCTATGACGCCATGACCTGCGCCGCGCTCGGGCTCGACGAAGAAGCCGTCCAGAGTTACATCAAAAAGGAGAAGCCGACTTACCCCGAGTTTGAGGCTTGGGTGAAAAAGAACGCCAAATCCCTGGACGAGGAATCGATCGAGAAGCACAATGCCGGCGTCCGCGGCTACATCCACGAAGACGACACGCGAAAGGAAATTCTCGGCAACTGCGGTCTGTCGGATAACGCTTCGGCGCCGAAGGACGCGTGAACCTGAACAATCTGGATGACTGGCATGGTTTCCATCAGGCAGTCTTGAAGTAACTCTCCATGCCTTTGACCCAGGCTTCTGCGTTCCGGAAGACCGTCGAGACGTTCACGGCCGGAGCGCAGACTTTGCCGCAGCGCTACTTCGTCTCGCCCGAGGTCTTTGCCGAGGAGAAGGTAAAGATCTTTGCCCGGCAATGGATCTGCCTCGGGCACCAGAGCCAGCTCGGCCGGGTAGGGGATTACTTCGTGCAAACCGTGGCGGGCGAAAGCCTCATCCTCACGCGCGACCAAAAGGGCGCGATCCAGGGATTCTACAACGTCTGCCGCCATCGTGGCACCCGGCTCTGTGAGGCGGCGAGCGGACACGCGGCGGCGATTCAATGCCCGTATCATGCCTGGACCTATTCCCTCGATGGCCGGCTCATCGGCGCGCCGCAGATGGAAGAGGCGCCGGGTTTCGACAAGTCCGATTATTTCCTGCACGCCGTCCGCCTCGCGTTGTGGGAAAGCTTCATATTCGTTAGTCTGAGCGACCTTGCGCCGCCGCTGGAGAAGGTCTTCGCGCCCCTCGCCGGGAAGTTCACTCACTGGAACCTGCCGCGCCTCCGCTCCGCACGCCGGATCGATTACGACGTGCAGGCGAACTGGAAGTTGATCTTTGAGAATTACTCCGAGTGTTATCACTGCCCCGGGGTCCACCCGATGCTTTCGAAGATCTCGCCCTCCGATTCGGCTGAGAACGATCTCACCGAGGGCCCGTTTCTCGGCGGTTTCATGTCGATCCGGGAAGGGAAGAGTCTGACCATGAGCGGCCAGGCCTGTGCCCGCGCGGTCGGGGATATCAAGGCAGAAGATCACGCCCGCGTGTTCTATTACTCCATCTTTCCAAACATGCTCCTGAGCATGCACCCCGACTATGTCATGGTGCATCAGCTCTGGCCGCAGTCACCAGTGCGGACCCTGATCCAATGCGATTGGTTCTTTCATCCGGAGGCGGCCGAGGCTCCCGAGTTCAATCCGGAGGACGCGATCGAGTTCTGGGATGTGACTAACAAACAGGACTGGCACGTCTGCGAGCTAAGTCAGCAGGGCATCGCCTCGCGCGCCTATCAGCCCGGTCCCTACTCGCCGCGGGAGAGCATCCCCGCTGCCTGGGACCGCGAATATTTGCGCCAGCTCGCCTAGCCGCCGGCCATCGCGCCGACGATGCAGAACGGCTCCGTCGAGTCCGCGATCGCCTCGGGGAGGGGAGCGTCGGGCGCTTCGTGCGAAAAGTCTTCCCCGCAGCAAAAAAATCTCACCAGCGCGCGGCGTTTTTGTGTCTCCTGGTCGCGCACCGTCCCGCGCAGCACCGGGTAAGCTACTTCCAGCGCATCGAGCACGCGCCGCTGCGTGATCGGCGGCTCAACCTCCAGCCAAACCTCATCCTGTACCCGCGCTAGGCTTCGCAAATGCGCCGGAAGCACGATCCGGATCATGGCAAAGTCTGGACCTCGACCGAACAGATTGCCGGCAAATCGCGCACGACCGCGTCCCAAGTATCGCCCGCGTCGGCTGAGGCATAGACCTGCCCGCCGGTGGTGCCGAAATAAACGCCGCATTCATCCAGCGAATCGACCGCCATCGCGTCGCGCAGCACATTCACATAGCAATCCTTTTGCGGCAGCCCGTTCGTTAGGGCTTCCCATTCGTTCCCGCCCGTCCGGCTGCGATAAACCCGCAACTTCCCGTCCGGCGGGTAATGCTCCGAGTCGCTTTTGATCGGCACGACATAGATCGTTTCCGGTTCATGCGCGTGGACATCGATCGGGAACCCAAAGTCCGACGGCAGATTGCCGCTTACTTCGTTCCAGAGATCGCCCGCGCTATCGCTCCGCATTACGTCCCAGTGTTTCTGCATGAATAGGACATCGGGGCGCGAGCGATGCATTGCGATCCGATGCACGCAGTGACCCACCGCCGCGTCCGGATCCGGCAGCTCGTAAGGCGACTTCAATCCTTTGTTAATCGGCAGCCAGCTCTGGCCCGAGTCGTCACTCCGAAACGCGCCCGCAGCTGAGATGGCGACAAAGATCCGTGCCGGGTTCACCGGATCGAGCAGGATGGTGTGGAGGCACATCCCGCCTGCACCCGGCTGCCAAAGTTTCCCTTTCGCCTCGCGCAGACCGGGTAACTCCTGCCAGCTAGTGCCGCCATCGCGACTGCGAAAAAGCGCCGCGTCCTCCGCCCCGGCGTAGACCGTCTCCGCCTCGCCTAACGACGGCTCGAAATGCCAGATGCGCTTGAACTCCCACGGATGCTGCGTGCCGTCATACCATTGATGCGTCCCAGGCACGCCCTCGTAGACAAAGTCCTTCCCGACCGGCTGCCAGGTTTCGCCCCCGTCGTCAGAACGCTGCACCTGTTGCCCAAACCAGCCGCTCGATTGCGAGGCGTAAATCCGGTCCGGATTTACCGGCGAACCTTTGAGATGATAAATTTCCCACCCGGCAAAGTGCGGGCCGCTCACTTTCCAGTTTTTGCGCTTTCCGTCCGAAGTGAGGACGAAAGCTCCTTTGCGGGTACCAACGAGTAAGCGGATCGCGCTCATAAGATTATTCGTAATGCCTTCGCCGCTGAGCGATCAACTCAATTGTGGTCCCAATAAGGAGCGCCTCTCCTTGGCGACCGTTCACCCGTGAGAAGCTCATCGCCTAGTCCGGGATTTCCGCCTCGACCAGTTTGCCGAGCAAGATGAGCGACTCCTGCCAGCCGAGGTAGCAGGCTTCCGCCGGAATGACGCCGGGCACGTCCTTCTGCGTTATGCTTACGTCGGTGCCACACGAGACTTCCTTCAGGAGCACCGTCACCTCGATCACACCCGGCATGTTGGGGTCGTCAAACACATCCGTGTAGCGAATCCGTTCGTGCGGGACTAACTCGAGATACTCTCCGCCAAAGGAGTGACTCTTCCCGGTGGTAAAATTGGTGAACGACATCTTAAATCTTCCCCCGACCTTGGCGTCCATCTGGTGCACCTTGCCGGTGAAGCCGTTAGGCGGGAGCCACTTTGCGAGGGCGTCGCCATCGAGGAAGGCGCGATAAATTCTCTCCGCCGGGGCGCGCAGCACCCGGTGCAGCTGGATGGTGTTGGTGTCGTTCATAATTTTCTTGCTGGCAGGTCAGGGTGGTATTGGATCAGGGAAGCATGCTCCCGCTGGCGGTTTCATGGTCAATCCTCTTTGGTTGTGGATCGACCGGAATTTTTGTTCGTTCAACTCCTCCACGAACGGAGGGGTTCGCGGCGGACATTCCAGTGCAAAGTTTTTTTGAATGTCCGCCGGGGCCCGGTTCGTTCGTTGAATGAATGAAAGCCCGCTCCCGGGCCAACAGCAAAAACCTATGGAAACAAACACCACTCCTTACATCCTCTTCTTCCGGAATTCCGGCCCGGAAAACCACGCCCACCTCTCTGCCGAAGAACGGCAGCAGCTCGTCACCCGCTGGAACGCCTGGTATGACGACCTCGCCGCCGCTGGCAAGGCGCTCGACGGCACCCCGCTCGAGCTCGAGACCCGCATCGTCTCCGGTGCGCGCGGCGAACGAGTCGTCGACGGTCCCTTCGCCGAGACCAAGGAAGCGATCGGCGGTTACGTCATGCTCGACGTGCGCGACCTCGACGAAGCCACCGCCATCGCCCAGCGCCATCCCGGCCTCGAGCAGGGGCTCATCATCGAAGTGCGCCGGCTGGCCGAGAGTTGCCATCTCGGGGTGAAAGTACGGCGGCACGAGGCGGTTGGCGCGGTTTAGGGTCGTGCTGCCTTTGCCCAAAGGCGTGCCTAACGACGATAGGTCACTGCCCGGCGCGAACCGTCCGGGGCCAGAGGCCGCGGCGGAGGTGTTTTCTATCGACAACACGGCCGGCGCGCGTCGCGAGGAGGACGACACGGCGGTCGTCCCTCCAGGGCCGGCGGCGCAGTTGGTCGAGAATTTTTTCCGGCACGAAACCGGCCGGCTGCACGGGGCGCTCCTGCGTTTGCTCGGCACCCAGAATCTCGCCCTGGCCGAGGACGTGCCCAGGAAGCGATGCTGCGCGCCCTGCGCAATTGGTCGATGGGCGGCATCCCGCAGAATCCCTCGGCCTGGATCATGCGCGTGGCGATGAATCTGGCCAAGGACACGCTTCGCCATCAGCGCATGTCGGCCACGAAAGAGCCCGCCATTATCACGTATCTCGACCAGACCCTGGCCGCTTCCACCCTCGGGAAAACGAGCGAGCACGAGATCCGCGACGACGCGCTCCGGCTTATGTTCGTTTGCTGCCAGCCCGCGATCGCGACCGACGCCCAGGTCGTGCTCGCGCTCAAGGTCCTTTGCGGTTTCAACACGGCCGAGATCGCGCGCGCCTTCCTAACGAGTGAAGCTGCGATCGAGAAACAACTCACCCGCACCCGCCAGCGCATCCAGGAAGCCGGCGTCGGCTTCGAGATTCCCGACGGCGAAGACCTCGCGCCGCGACTCGATGGCGTCCTCGCCGCACTCTATCTCTTGTTCAACGAAGGCTACAAAGCATCCAGCGGCGATTCCCTCCTGCGCGAGGAGCTTTGCCGCGAAGCCATCCGGCTCGCCTCCCTTCTCGTCAGGCATCCCGCCGGCGACACCCCGCGCAGCCACGCCCTCCTCGCCCTCATGCTCCTGAGCAGCGCGCGGTTTCCCACCCGGCTGAGCGAGCAGAGGAACCTGATCCGGCTCGACGACCAAGACCGTTCGCAATGGAACCAGGCCCTGATCGACCAGGGCCTGGTGCATCTCGCCGCCGCGGCCGCGGGCGAGAGCGCGACCGACTACCATTTGCAGGCTGGCATCGCGGCTTGTCATTGCCTCGCCCCAAGCGCCGCCGCGACCGACTGGGCTCGCATCCTGCGGCATTACGATCAACTCCAGGCGCGTAATCCGTCACCCATCGTCGCCCTCAATCGCGCCGTCGCCGTCGCGCATGTCCACGGACCGCAGGCCGGGCTCGACGCGCTTGAGGAAATGCCGCGGCGCGAGCTGGTCGAGAGCCATCACCTATTCCACGCCGTCGTCGGCGAGCTCCAACAACAGCTCGGCCATCACCGCGCGGCCGCGGAAAGTTTCCGGCGCGCGCTCAAGCTGGCCGAGGTCGGCCCCGAGCAGCATCACCTCCTGCATATGCTCGAAAGATCCGCCCAGGAATCTTGACCGCGGATGACGCGGATTGCGCGGAGAGGGGACCTTGCGAAAGCAGGAACGACGCCTTCTGCGTTGGGGATAGCGCACGCTACCACGATGGGCGGAAGGAAGTTTGTCGGGCAAGCGCACCCGGCCCTGCGCGCGTCAACGTCTTAAAGAGGGCAGGCGCAGCTCCGAACGGTTTCGCGAGCAGGCGCCCGCCCTGCAATTCCCGGCGCCTGATTCCGCCTAATGCTCGTCACTCACGAAAGATTCGAAGTCGTGTGCGACATGAAAGCGCGGAGGAGGCGCTGAGCGGTAGCATCATCGCGGAAAAGCCGGCTCACCTTGCGTCCGGCCTCCGTCAAGTGGGCCATCATTGTCGCGCGGGCGCCCTTCGAATTCGTTAGTTCGACCCAGCCCGCATCCCGCATCAGCTCGGCCTCGTGGCGCATTTTCCGGCCGCGCACCACAAGCCAACCTTCCGGGTCTGCTTCGGCAGCTTTCAGTATTTGTCTGGCAATTGTGAGATTCATAGAAACCCCATATCAAATAGGAATCGGAACCGATGTTCGCATCGGTCGTATTCCGAGTCGACCGGACTTTTACGTCACGAAGGGTAAAACCGGCACGGTCAGTCTGGGCGCTTCCGCGGCGCTAATCGAAGCGCTCGGTCCGGGCGAGGAGCGTTTCCCACCAGGCGCGGTGGGCCAGATACCAATCGACCGTCGTGGCGATACCTTCGCGCGCGCTGTGCAGCGGCTGCCACTCCAGCTCGCGCTTGGCGAAACTGGAATCGATCGCGTAGCGGCGATCGTGCCCGAGCCGGTCGGTGACAAACGAGATCAGGCTCTCCGGTTTGCCGAGCCGATCGAGGATCAGCCTAACGACATCGAGGTTCACCATCTCGCCGTCGCCGCCGATGTTGTAGACCGCGCCCGGTTTGCCCTTGAAAAGTGCAGCCACGATGGCCGCGCAATGATCTTCGACGTGGATCCAGTCGCGGACGTTTTTCCCGTCGCCGTAAACCGGGAGGGGCTGGTCGTTGAGCGCCTTGATGATCATGAGCGGGATCAACTTTTCCGGGAACTGGTAGGGTCCGTAATTGTTGGAGCAGCGGGTGACGATCACTTCCTGGCCAAAAGTGCGATGGCAGGCGAGGGCGAGGAGATCGGCGCCGGCCTTGCTCGCGGAGTAGGGGGAGCTGGGCTCGATCGGGGATTGCTCGGTGAATTTGCCGGTCGCGCCTAACGACCCGTAAACCTCGTCGGTCGAGACCTGGATGAAGCGCTGCACGCCGTGGCGGCGGGCGGCGTCGAGCAGCATGCTGGTCCCGACGACGTTGGTGTGGATGAAATTCTGCGGGGAATTGATGCTCCGATCGACGTGCGATTCGGCCGCGAAATTGACGACGGCGTAGAACTGCTCCTCGTGCAGGAGGGTGTCCATCTGGTCGGCATTGGCGATGTCGGCCTGGAAAAACTCGTAGCGTTCGCCGTGCTCCTCGACCACGCCGTCGAGGTTGGCGAGGTTTCCGGCGTAGGTGAGGGCATCGACATTCGTCACGTACGTCGGCTTGTAATGTTGGAGAATGTAACGAATAAAGTTACTCCCGATGAAGCCACAGCCTCCTGTTACCAAGATGCGCATTGACGCGCTACCTAGCAGCGGAGACCAAACCGCGCGAGTGGAATTTGCCTCTCCGCCGCCGCTGGCGGAGCGCTTCGCCCGGCTCGACTGGACTTTCTGGGGCATCATCGCCATCGGCGCGCTCTTCCGGTTTTTCCTCCTGAGTATGAAGCCGCCCCATTTCGATGAGGGAATCAACGGCTGGTTCGTTGATCAGATGATGAAAAACGGGTTCTACCGTTACGACCCGACGAACTATCACGGCCCGCTCCATTTCTACGTTCTCTTTCTTTCCCAGGCGCTCTTTGGCCGGCACATCTTTGCCCTCCGGCTGCCGGTCGTCCTCGTCAGCCTCGCTTCGATTTTTCTCACGCTGAAGTTCGAGCCTTTCGTCGGGCGTTGGGTCTCGCGCCTCGCAGCGTTGGCGATGGCGATTTCGCCCGCCTTCATTTTCTACGGGCGCTACTCGATCCACGAAGTCTGGCTGCTCTTTTTCTCGATGCTCTTCGTCTTCGGCCTGATCGGGCTCTGGCGACTCGGCACGCGCGGCTATCTCTGGTGCGTCGGCCTTGGGGTAGCGGGCATGATCCTGACCAAAGAGACCTACATCATCCACATCGGTTGCGCGCTGATCGCGGCGGGAGTGCTGTGGATTTCGCACAAGCTCACGCCGATGCCGGAGGTGAAACGCGCCCCGCAGCAATGGGACCTGGCCGATCTCGCGATGGTCGTGGGCGTGGCGATCTTTTGCATCGTCTTTTTTTATTCCGGCACCTTCCTCAATCTCCCGGGCCTGAAAGGGCTCTACCAGACTTTCGCGGTCTGGTATCAGACGGGCTCGAAGGGCAACGGACACGAAAAGCCGTGGCCCTACTGGCTTGAGCTGGTCTTGCGCTACGAGTGGACGGTCCTGGTCGGCCTTTTCCTTTGCGGCGCCTGCCAGTTCTTCCGGAATTTCGTCATTCGTTATCTCGCGATTTACGGGGTCGGCATCTTCGCGGCTTACAGCATCATTCATTACAAAACGCCCTGGATCATCATCAGCATCGTTTGGCCCTTGCTCTTTGTTTTCGCGGCGGGCGCGGCGGCGTTGAAAATTCCGCGCAAGGCGTTTGGCATCGTGCTCCTGGCCGCGGTTGGTTTTGGTTTCGGGGTGCTCGTTAGTTACCTCGTGCAGCCGGATGCGGTTCGCAGCGCGTGTTCCTGGGGAATTTACCTGCGTGAAGCGGTCACGATCACCCTGGCAGCGACCAGCACGAGCGCGGCCTGTGGAGAAATTGGCCAGCGTTTATTCGCCTCGGCATTTGTCTTCGCTCTTCTCGGCGGCGCGCTCGGCTACCTCGCGGCCGATACGGTCAAGTTCGGCGAAGGCATGATGCGCGCGGTGCAGCGCGGCGTGGTCGCGATCGCTCTCGTCATGTCGTTCGGGATGGCGATCCGGCTCAATTATTTCCGCTACAGCACCGACACCGAGCCGTATGTCTACGTCCAGACCTACGACGACATCTTCAAGCTCATGAAACCGGTCACGCGGCTGGTCAAAAGCAACCCGCTTTATTACCGGATGGTCGGGCACTTCATCCGCACCAGCACCTATCCCTTTCCGTGGTTGCTTGGGGATTTTCCTAACGTCGGCTATTACGAGCATAACAATTCGCCCGGTAAAACGGACGCCGATTTCCTGGTCGTGCAGGAAGACCGGATCGCGGAGGTGGAGAAGAAATTGCACGAGAGCTACTTCACCGAGCCGCTCACCATCCGACCCTACCAGGACACTTCGAAACTCTATCTCAACGCCAAGACTTTCCGCAAAGTCTTCCCCGGCCGGCAGCCTAATTTTGTCGGCACTCCGCTTGCGGCGCCGGCCGCTCCGCGATGAAGATTCTCTCGGCCGGACTGACGTTCGTAAACGTCGCAACCATCGCCGGCCTGCTCCTTGGAATCCTCGGCGGCGGACTGGATGAAGGCTTTGCCGGTCTCGCGCTTCTCCTTGGTCTGGCGGCGGCGATCTACGCCTGGTTTGGGACGGAGCCGTTTACGCGAAAAATAAAAGTGGTCGTGCCGCCGGCGCCGCCGCCGCCGAAATCCAAGCGTGCCCGGCGCCGGATGAAGCTAGAAACTGAGACCGTCGCGGTGGCGCCTTCGCCGCGGCGCTGGCATTTTTGGGGCTGGGCGGTCGGGATCGTTTTCCTCATGTTCGCCGTGCGCTCCTTCTGCTGGCTCCTGTGGGTCGACGGCGCGAACCTCAAAATTCAATCGCCTAACAATCTCGGCGATCTCTCCCTTCACCTCACCTACATCAAGTATTTCGCCAACGGCGTCGCCCTCTGGCCGGATAACCCGATCCACGTTTTCAGCTCGCTTCGTTATCCGGCCGGGATCGATTTCTTCAATTCACTCCTCATCCTGCAGCACTTCGATCTCGTTCGCGTACTGGTCTGGACGGGTCTCCTCGGTTCAGTCGCGACCTTTTACGGTTTCTATCGCTGGGGCGGCGCGTTCGGGATCGCCGGGTTTCTTTTCAATGGCGGGCTGGCGGGCTTCGCTTTTTTTCAGACGCACAAGTTCATCGATTACCAGGCCGAGCGGATCGCGTGGAAAAGCATCCCGCTCACCATGTTCGTCACCCAGCGCGGCCTGCTTTACGCGATTCCGGTTGGTCTGCTGCTCCTGTTGCATTGGCGGCGAAAATATTATCCGAACACGCCTAACGACACGCCCGAAAGGCGGCGCGGCTTCCTGCCCTGGTGGGTGGAGTGGTCGCTTTACGCGACGATCCCGCTCTTCCACGTCCACACTTTTCTCGCACTCTCGATCGTGCTCGGCTTCTGGTTGCTCACCGGCACCTGGGAGATGCGCAAACAGGTCGCCCTTCTCCTCGCCGCCGCCTTCCTGCCCGCGAGCGCGATTGTCTGGATGATCACCGACCATTTCCAGGCGAAATCGATCCTCGCCTGGGCGCCCGGCTGGCTGCAAAGCGATCCCAGTTTCTCGAATTCCGCCGTCAGTTTCTGGGTCATGAACTTCGGGCTGATGTTGCCGGCGATGATCGCGCTCGTTGGCCTCGTCGCCTGGCGAACCTGGACGAAATGGCAGCTCGTTAATAATCCGCCAAAGTTGCCGGAAGAGAGCGGCGCCGAGACTGCGGTCGAAGCGGCGCCGGCACCGCCGGTTGCGCAACCGTTCGTTTTTTCCGGCGCCTTCGCCTTCGTCATCCCGGCGGCGGCGATTTTCCTGTTCGCGCTCTTCGTTAAAACCGCGCCGTGGGGCTGGGACAACACCAAGCTCATCATTTGGGCCTATTTCATTTGCCTGCCGTTTCTCTGGCGCGAGCTGATCTCGCGCTGGCTCTGGCCGATTCGCGCCGGCGTTTGCTTTGGTCTCTTCTTCTCCGGGTTCGTTAGTCTGATCGGCGGAATGGTCGTCGGCAGTCCCGGCTTCGACATTGCCAACCGGATCGAGCTGGAAGCGGTCGCGACCGTCGTGCGCAAGATCCCGATCAAGGAACGCTTCGCCGCTTTCCCGACCTACAATCACCCGCTCCTGCTCGACGGACGCAAAGTTGTCCTCGGTTACGGCGGCCACCTCTGGACCCAGGGCTTCGATTACGCGCCGATCGAGCAAAAGCTGAAGGGACTCATGCTCGGCGCGCCCGATTGGCGCGAGCGCGCACGGGATCTGCACGCGCGCTATCTTTTCTGGGGGCGCGAAGAGCAGCGCGAATACGCTGCCAGTGCTCAACCCTGGCGCGGCCAGGCTGCGGTCGTGGCGAAGGACTTCTGGGGCACGATCTACGACCTCGAGCGCCCAGCCTCAGCGGGTCGCGAGTAGCTGCGGGTGTTCGCCGGGCAAAGTCTGCGAACGATCCAGAATCATCTGGCGAAGCGAGCTTTTCTGCGCCGCGTAATCGGCCACCTCGCGCGGATTGATCATCGCGTCGTCGGGCAGGAAAACGAGCAGCTTGGCGTCCTGATGCTCGCGCATGAAGCGGACAATGTTTTCCGCAATCATCTGCTCGGCCGCGAGGTGGGCGCGATAAAGCCGCTCGACATTGTAACGCCGGAGACGCGGGGAAGTCGTGACGCGGTCGACGAAATTATCAAAAGCTTCCGGCCGCGGCTGATAATCGGACGGGAGAAGCGCGCGTTCGTTCTCCTCCAGGCTGTCGCCCGCGCGAATTTTGCGCAGCATCCCGCGCGGCGCCCCGAGGGCGACCTGGAGAAGATCAGGGCGCAAGGCGCGCTGCATCCAATCGCTGCGTTGCGCGGCGCCGAGCTGGTCGGCCAGCTGTTGGGCGGAAATTTCCTGACGCTGCCATTGATCGAGCAGCGGTTGCTGGAGGATGGAGAGTTCGCTCCAGCCGAGCGCGACGCGCGACCCGTTGCGTTGCAGGGTCTCGACGATTCGCCAGGCCGGGGCGCTTTCGGTCGCGGCGCTTTTCGTTAGGCCAAAATAGATCACGTCCGCGCGGCCGAGGCCGGCGGCCCAGGCTTCATTCTCCGGCGCGGCCGGGGGTGCCTCGCCCGTGGCAAACTTCGGCAGGGCCGGTTTGCTAAAGGTTCCGCAGCCGCTCAGGAGCGCGGCCGTCAGCAAAAGCCAGCGCCACTTCACGCTTCGCGTCGCCAGCTGCTGTTGGGGCGGGCAAAGGCCGGTTTCGCTGCGGCCGCCTGCGGCCGGTAGGCGCGCCGCGTGCGCAGGCCCGCGGCCACGATCTGACAACCGACCGAGAAAGTCCGGCGCCAAGTTACACCCGAGACTTTCTGCTCACCGGCCAGGCGCCGGCGTTCGCTCACCGCGATTTCGCCAATCGCGGCTCCGAGCCGGACGGCGGCAATTTGCGCCTCGATTGTCCAACCGAAAGTCATTTCCTGGGGCCCGATTTTCTCGAACAGCCGGCGGCCGATGATGCGTAACGGTCCGAGATCACTGAAGGGGCGGCCGCAAAGTGTCCCGCACCAGAGCCCAAGCGCGGCGTTGGCGACGAGATGCCGCAAAGTCATGGTGCGCCAGTTGCGTAGACGCCTCGTCCGGCTGCCGAGGACGAAATCGTAGCCGCCCTCGAACGCCGTCGTTAGGGGAACGAGATCGCTCGGATCGGTCGCGCCGTCGCCCGCGCAGAAAATGTAGGCGCGAATTGCCGGGAAAAGATTATTCGTCAGATCAATCGCCGCCTGGCAGCCGTGGCCGTAGCCGCGCCGGTCGGTTTCAGCGACGAGGACCGGCCGCTGCCGCGCGATTTCCGCGGTCTGGTCGGTCGCGCCATTGACCCCGACGGCGATGACAAACTTCTCCGGATCGAGGAGGGCGAGCAATTCATCCAGCACCGGGCCGATGCAGGCGGCCTCGTCACAGGCGGGAATAATGATTGCGAATTCGGGCAAAGGCATGGGTCAGCGATAGTCTCGGAGAAATATGAGAGACGGCAAGGCGTGCGCTATTCCGTTGCGGTAGAGGAATTTTCCGCGGTCAGGTTGAGGACCAATTGCCCTTCAGCCACAATTTTTCCCGCGACGCTCGCGACGGTTTTGAACTGCCAGAGCTCGCCCACCTGCGCGAGCTTTTCCGCCCGCAAAACAATCTCCTCTTCGGGGCGGACTGCGGCGAAAAATTTCATTCCCCGGATGGCGGAAAGGAGAAAGAGCGGGCGCGTGTCGTCCGGGAAACCGGAGGCGGCCGCGATCCCGGCGGTTTGCGCGAGCGCCTCGGTCAGGATGACGCCGGGCACCAGCGGGTTGCCGGGGACATGGCCGGCAAACATCGGGTCGTCGCGCGAGAAGCGCGCGTTGCATTCCGCGCTCTGACCCGGCTCGCAGCGGACTAATTGCCTAACGAATGCAAAAGGCGGCCGGTGCGGCAGGCCGAGAAAGTGATCCGTCGTCACCCCGCCTCTCCCAGATCAACCGTTTACAAAATAGACAAACTTCCAGCTCCCGTTTTCGCGCCGGATGCCGGCCCGATAGCCGACATATTCCGCGGCCGGGTCGGCGAACTGTGGCGGCGCTACCATGAAGTCTTCCTTAGAGACGAAGTGCTCCGAGAGGATGCCATCGAGCTCGACCCACAAACCATTTTCGTCCCAATACTGAAAGACACCCGCGCCCTGGCGATCCTCAGCCTGGGTCGCGCCCAGGACATAGGCGAAGGTGGGTGTCATCATGCTCGCGACGGTGTTCACATCATGAGCCTTGACCGCTTTCCGCAAGCGACCGAGGAACGCCTGGAAATCCATCTCGGAGCTCTCCTGCGGCGGCGGCCCTTTGCGCGCGGCCTTTTTCGCATCTTTCTTCGGATCGGTCGTCGGGCAGGCGGTCAAGGCGAGGCTGAGGAGCAGGACAAGGCACTGGAGAATTCGCGTCTTTTTCATCATGGAGAAGTCGGTCGACTGCTCTCACATAATCAGAGGTGAGCGGCAACGCCAGCGTCAACTTGCGCAGCGATGGCCCCGGCCACGGCCGAAACGTCTGCGCAGTGGATGCTTGATGAAGACGAAATACCAGACGTTAAAGAGATCGCGCCAGGTGGAAGAGGGGCTCGTTAGGCGGCGCGGCCCGGTGCGCAGAGTTTCGAGGATGGCCTCGACCGTCGGCGCGGGCGGGCGCGGGATGCTGGTGTAATGCCCGCCGAAGGCATGGAGGCGATGGGCGTCGGAAGTGGCGAGGAGCGGCTTCTGGTGCGCTTGGGCGACGCGGCGGGCGCGGCGATTGAGATCGAAAAGGCCTTTGTGAAAATGGCAAATCTCGATCGCGTCGAAACAATCGATCTCCTGCAGGAGCCGTTCGCCGATCGAAGCGCCGAGGTGAAAGAAAGGATGGGGCGCGAAACAAAGAAGCGATGCGCCGCGGCGCGCGCGCAACTCCCGTAAATCAGCGAAAGTGCGAAGGTTTTCGATTTCGTTAGGCCGGACGTTCAGGAGCACGACGTCCGCGCCTTCCAGCCGCATCTCGGCGGCCTGGATGAGGATGATGCCCATAGCGGCGGCGTCAGCGAAGACTTCCGCGCGATCGAAAACTTTATCGTGCAGGGTAATGGCGAGGGCGCCGAAGCCGAGTTCCTGCGCGCGCTCCAGCAGTTGGTGCGCGGAGTAATCGAGATGATCCTTCGGATCGTCGAGGGTGTGGATATGCAGGTCGACCTTGATCCAGTCGCGTTCCTCCTCTTGCTCGATATCGCCGTGCCCCACTGTCGGAGCTTAAATGCAGGTTCTGCGCCTCGCCTGAGAGTTCTTCGCCTACAAGCAGGGGAAGGAGCAATGGGAGAGACGAGGTTTGGGGAAAAAGAGTGCTCGGGGGGGGACTTGAACCCCCATGCCTTGCGGCATACGCCCCTCAAACGTACGTGTCTGCCATTTCACCACCCGAGCGCGATGAGCCTGATTTTCTCGCAGCCTGTGCCTTGTCGCAAGTCCTCTTTCTCCCCCATTTTCGTGCTCGTGCTCGTGCTCGTGATCGAAACCTCGCGGCAGGGGATTCGACGAGGACGAGGGGGCGCGCCTAACGAGCTGGAGTGGTTTCGCTTTTGCGCAAGGGATCACGGCTGAGGAGACGAATGACGACCAGGAATCCCATCAGCGCGAGCGGAAGAAAGGTCGGCAGCCAGCGCCGGCTGTTGCCCAGGAAAGCGAGTGAAATCAGAGAGTAGCCGGCGGCAAACATAACCGCGGCCAGGACGAGATTTGGTTTCGAGATCATCCAGAGGAAACAGCTGAGCAATCCGGCGGCGAGAATAATGATCCAGGCGGCGGCGCGCGGGGCCGGTCGCACGTAGGCCGCGTTTTGGATGGTCGCGATCGCGGTCGAGAAAACGTTAGGCGGTTGCAGCGGATCGTCCGCCAGCCGGAGGAGAACGATCTGGTCCTTTAGGTTTTCGATATTGATCGAGGGTGGCCGCTTGTTTTCGTGTTCCTGCGCGGCGAGCAGGAGCTCATTCAAGGTCAGGCGGCGGACGCTGTGTTTGGCGATGGGGTTCACCGTGAGAGTGCCATCGCGATGGATCGGGATCTCCCACCCGTTAGGCAAAATGATCCGCGAGCCGAGCTCAATCTTGACCTCGGCCGAGGTGATCCGGAGCCAAAGCAGAATCGCCTGGAGCGGGAAGGAAGGGACAATTTCGCCCCGGTATTCGAAGAGCATCGGCACCCTGATCCGGTTGATGCGTTCGTCGGGAAGATTCGTGAAGCCCGGGGTCGAGATGAGTCGCACATCGTCGTCCGGCTGGCGGCTAACCCCGGAAAACTGCGCGAGATGACCACGGTCGCCGCTGACTTTGGTGAAGGAAGGAACATCGTCGGGCGCAAGATCGTGCGGACCTTTCCCGCCGAGCTCAGTCGCAAGAAGGAGTTGCGGCACACGCATGGCCTGGTCGATAAAAACCTGCTCCTGGGTCTTGTCGCGATCGCGCCAGATCACGATCGGCTCGAAGGCCACGACGGTGGATTTAAAATCGAGCACGGCCTGAAGAAAGAGCGCGTATTCCAGCGGCGAAAGCGAGCGGCGCGCGGCCTGGCCCTTGGGCAAAGGCTTCGCTTCTTCCGGGGGAGTCATGCGCTGGAAATCGTTCCGGCCGATCTCCACCAGCGTCACTGGAGCGGGCGGGAGGGAAGCCTCGGTGTGTTCCATGAACCAGCTGAGAAAAACATCCTCGACCTGTTGCAGGCGCGACTCGCGCAGAATGATCACCCCAAGCAGGATGACGATCAGAATGAGCCAGGGCGAAGGACGACGCATTGGCGCAGAAAGTAGGGAGCGCCTCACGCAAAAACAAACTGAAATCTCGGCAAGGGAACGACCCGCCGAACGAAACTTCCGGTGCGGGGCGAAATCCCCTTACGAAAGCAGCTGTCTTTTCTCTGGCTGCCCGGAAGCGCACTGGACAAGCCGGCGACCGGCCGCGACTGTCCCCGCATGAGCTGGATGAACCAAGTTGTCGATGTCTTGCAAAATTACTCGCAACCGGACGCACCGCCGGCCGAAGGTGATGTCGCGGGCCACTATCAACAGGTCGCGAAGGCCGCTCCGCCCTCGGATCTCGCCGGTGGCCTGGCCGCCATGTTTCACTCCGACCAGACGCCCCCGTTTGCCCAGATGATTGGCCAGCTCTTCAGCAACTCGAACGGCGCGCAACGTGCCAACTTGCTCAACACGCTTCTTTCCAGCGGAGCGGGCGCCGGAATTCTCGCCCAACTCGCCAAGAGCACCGGAATTTCGCTGCCCGGTAATCTCGGCGCCACCGGCAGCGCCGTCCCCATCACGCCTGAGGTGGCCGAGCAAATCCCCACCGAAGCCGTCCAGCAAGCCGCCGCCCAGGCCGAGCAGCACGATCCCTCCATCATCGACCGGGTGAGCGAGATCTACGCGCAACATCCGACCTTGGTAAAGACGTTAGGCACGGTCGCCATGGCCATCGCCATGTCGCACCTCGCGAAGCGGCGGCCGTAGCGAAATTCTCGAGCGATCAGCCATCGTGCCCGCGGGCGACATGTTTCGGTCGCCTCGGGTTGTGCACTTGCGGGCGACACACCCGCCCCCCGTCTGGAAAAAAGAGCGCCGCAAGAATTTCTTCTCCCGGCGTCATTCGCCGCGGACGATTTTACGGAAAGGTCTTTGCTCGCGTTATGGGATCGAGTGGCCTCTGTTGGTCTTCACCGACTGCACGTCCGGATTATCCACAATACCGCTCAGATTGATATCGTCGCGGAAGTTAGCGGCGGTCACAACCTGACCTTTGGCGGTCCTGATCTGTTGCTGGTCTGGCTGGTCAACGAGCCGATTGCCATTTGCGTCGGCCGTCAGGAAACCAAACGGAACGTCGCCGTGTGGCTGGCCGTCGCCGTTGATGTTTTGCGCACGCAGCGCGACGACTTCCGCACTGGTCACCCCAGTGAGTGAAGCGGTCATGCTGTTACCACTGAAGGAAATCGCGCCAACGGTGGCGGTGCCACTGACAACCTGAACCTCGCCCGAAGTGACCGCAGCATCGAAGGTGAAGACGGCGTTGTAGCTGCTCGAGCTCCGGTCTTCCACGCCCGAGACACCGGTCAGCGGCATCGCGATATCGAATGATCCCGCTGTGCCATGAGTCAGGCGTGACGCCGCGCTCAGCAGGGTGACTCCGGCGGTAGTCGGAGCTACCCGGACATAATAAACGTCTTCTTCGTGCTGGCCCCGGATTGAGTTGAAGTTGAAAGTGGCGGAATACGCAACGTTGGCCCCGGTGTTGTCAGAAACGATGGTGATGTAATCGCCGATTTTGCTCTGGTTCGGGTAGCCTTCGAACGGATTGAACGAATTGCTCACCACAACGTTCGGCGCCCAGGTGACACCCGCGTCCGTGCTCCAGGAATAGAAGAGCTGCGAATCGGTGTTGTTGGCAGCGTTGCGCGTGTCGTACCAGACAGCATCGAGCCGTCCATTAGGAGCGACGGAAAATGTCCCAAACCAATGCCATTTGCTAGGATTGACCGGGTCGTCATTGATCTTCTTCGGCGCGCTGAAGGTCAAGCCGCCGTCCGTGCTTCGCACAAACATGACGTCGGTGGTACTACGCCCGTTTGGCACCACGCTGGCCAGCATGTAAATGTTGTTGTTCGTCGATCCGCCCGAGCGATCGACCGCCAGGAATAGCATTCCATCCAGTCCTACTCCATTGATTCCTCCGAACCCGAGGAAGCCACCCATATTGACGGCGGTGCTTCGGTCAAAGGTCGGCGTCTGGGTCGCAATCTGCGCATTGCTCGAGCGCTCGCAAAAGAACTGGGTGGATCCTTCGCCGCCGATGAACAGGTTACCATTGGTGTCCACGTCAAGCGTTCCGTAAGCAGGCGAGTTAGGAATAACAATCGGCGACTGCCAGGTGACACCGCCGTTGGTCGAACGCTGAAATTGCACGCCGCCGCCGCTACAATTAATGCCGTCGTCTGCCTGGTATTGGAACCCATGTCCCGGGCCGCTGGTCTTATCGATCGTGAGCCATTGCTTATCGCCGCCACCGGCGCCTTTCTCACCCGAAAGCAGCGTCCAGGATTGGCCGCCGTTGAGCGAGCGCCAGAGGTCGTCGCAAAAAAAGGAGAGGTTTACGTCCGACTGGAGACTCAGATAGAAGAAGTTTCCTACCTCATCGGAGTTTGTCACCGGGTCGCTGCGGAAGACGCCGTTTTCGAGAACACCGGGAAACGTCCAAGTCGTGCCCCCATTGGTGGTGTAACCCCAGCCGCCCTGCCGGAAGTTAGAGGTGACATCATTGAACTGTCTCCAGGCGACTGTCATCTTGCTGCCGTCGATGGGGTTAACCGAGATCGAGCACTCGTTCGCAGCGTCGCCGAGGATATTTTGGCCGCTCGCATTGACGTTCACCTGGAGACTGGCGAATGAAGCGAATTGCGAGATCATTCGCGGCGAAGTCTCAATTTTTCGAGGAGCCGCGGGCGGGTTATCGTAGGTTTCAAGCGGTTGATTTCGGGGCACCGTCACGGTGGGGGCCAGCTGGCCCGACGCCAGGGGAACCAAAAACAACGACGACAGGCAGGCGAAAAGAGTCGCCTTCAACATTTTAAAGAAGATTATCATAAGAAACTTTCTGCACGGACCGCTTTTGGTTACTGGATACAGACGGCCGGTGTCAAGGCGCAAAAGGAGACAGTCGTGGAGTGATCCCGCTCGGTCCTCGCAACCATGTGGCTCTAACGGGCTCTCATGGAGTCGACGCTGAGTAAGTCTTCTGCGGCTGCTCCTGCGGCGTCGACCGAAACCCCGAAGTCGCTCCCACGAACGCGCCACGGTCAGATAGGGCTTCGAGCTATTGGCGGATTAGGTTTCTTCGGCCTCCCGGGGCCGCGCACCCGGCTTTTAATCCTGGCCGCGCTCCGCGTCTGGGAGTTGAAGAGCGGCCTCGATCGTTAGGCCAGATCAGCGGCTCAATTCCAGCATGCGCTGGATGGGAAGCTCGGCCCGCTGCCGCAGTTTCTCCTCGAGAATGATCTCGGGCTGGAGATTCAGCAGGGCGTCATAGGCTTTTTGCAGAGTGTTCATTTTCATGAAGCGGCACTCGGCGCAGGCGCAACGATCGGTCGGGCCGGGGATGAAAGTCTTGCCCGGAATCTCCTTTTTCAATCGGTGCAGCATGCCCGCTTCGGTCACGACAATGATCTCGCGAGCGGGCGACTCCTTGCAGTAAGTGACCATTTTTTCCGTCGAACAAACCTCGTCCGCCAGGAGGCGGACGGCGTAGGGACACTCGGGATGAGCCACGACGGGCGCCCCGGGGTATTGCTCGTGAATCGCGCCGATGCTGCGCGCGGTGAACTCGATATGGACGTAACAATTGCCCTGCCAAAGATCCATCGGCCGACCGGTGCGCTCGATCACCCAGGCGCCGAGATTTTGATCGGGGACGAAGAGGAGGTTGCGATCGGCCGGCGCGGCGCGGACGATTTTCTCGGCGTTGCCGCTGGTGCAGATGACGTCGGAGAGCGCTTTCACCCCCGCGCTGCAATTAATGTAGGCGATGACGTAATAATTTTTGTCGGCGTGCTGAGCGAGAAACTGGGCCAGCTTTTCTGGCGGACAGGATTCGGAAAGCGAACAGCCGGCGTCGAGGTCGGGAAGAATGACTTTCTTGGTGGGGTTGAGAATCTTCGCCGTCTCGGCCATGAAATGAACGCCGCAAAACAGAATCACTTCGGCGTCGGTCTTGGCGGCCTCGAAGCTCAGGCCTAACGAGTCGCCGACGAAATCGGCCACGTCCTGAATTTCCGGGACCTGATAGTTGTGGGCGAGAATGACGGCGTTGCGCTCCCGCTTGAGCGTCTTGATTTCTTCCGCGAGGTCGAGACCGAAATTTACACCAACGCTTACCATCGGTTAATATCCGCTCTTCCCATGAGTTTACAATCCAACCACACGCGGTATCGGCTCGGTTTCATCGGCGGCGGCAAGCTCGCGGGCTCGGTCATGCGCGGGTTGGTGCGGGCAAAATTTTGCCAGCCGGAGGAAATCCTGGCGGGCGAGCCGAACGAAGCGGCACGGGCGGCGCTGGGCGACGAGGTGGGGATATCTGTGACCGGAGAGAACGCAGAGGTCGCCCAGATGGCGGAAGTCATCCTGATCGGCGTAAAGCCGGGTGTGGTCCTGCAAGTGATCGAGCAACTGGGGGAGGCGATTGAGGGGAAACTTGTCCTTTCACTAGCGGCTGGGATTCGGGTGGCGAGCATGGAGGAAAAAGCGAAGGCGCGTTTCATGCGGGCGATGACGAATACGCCGGCGGCGGTTTGCCAGGCCGCGACGGCGCTGGCGCGGGGCGCACGCACGACGGACGAGGACATGGCGCGGGCGCGCCAACTTTTTTCCGCGATTGGGTTCGTGGCGGAAGTGGAGGAAGAACAGATCGACGCCGTGACCGCGCTGGCCGGGAGCGGGCCGGCGTTCGTCTATACGGTGATCGAAGCCCTGGCGGCGGGCGGGACCAGTTGTGGTCTGCCGGCCGAGCAGTCGTTAGGCCTGGCCACGCAAACGGTCCGGGGCGCGGCCCAGCTCGCGCTCGAGAGCAAACTTTCGCCGGAGGAATTGCGTCGGATGGTCATCACCCCCGGCGGCACAACCGCCGCCGGCCTGGCGGAAATGGAAAAACGAGAGACGGCGGCCGGTCTCTCTGCCGCGGTGGAAGCAGCCGCGGCTCGCGGACGCGAGATGGGGCTGTAGCGCAGACTCGTTAGGGCGAAGGACTGGTGTCGTAAACTTCGACCAAGGCGACCCCGGTGGCGCCACCGACGCCCTCGACAATGGCGGTGTAGGCACCGGGAGAGAGAGTCGCGAGCAGGGCAGATTCTTTGGCGTTGGTCGGAGCGAGATTTTGGTCGGTGATGGCCTGGGCGTCGGGACCCTGTTGCCAATCGTTGTTGGACTGGAGCAAGGCGCCGTTGACGTCGTGCAACTCAAGAGTTGGATCGGCGAGGGGAGCGGAAATACCGGCTGCGCCTAACGATGGCCCGATCGCCCGCACAACGACGGTTTTCGAATCCGTCCCGCCAATGATGGCCCCGCCGATGAGCACGTTGGTGCCGCCCAGCACCTGGGCCCGAGTCGAAATGTTCCCCGCGCGACCGCCGCTGGTGCTGAGGTCGTAAAGTTCGAACAAACCCACTCCGGCAGTGGGCGGTTGCTGCGCGTTGGTGAAACTCTGAACCACCGCGGTGTAAGCGCCCGGCTGCAGAGTAAGATAAACCGCCGCCTCGCGGCTGTTTGGCGGATCGAGATGGAAGCTGGCGATTGTCTCCGCATCCGGGCTGGTGAACCAGTCGTCGTTGGTCGCGACTTCGCGCTGGCTGGAATCGTAAACGGTGATCATCGGATCATCCAACAGCCCCGCGATCGGCACAGCCGCGAGCGAGGGACCGATCCCGCGCAGAATGACCGTGGCCGGCTGGGTTCCCTGCACGATGAAGCCGCCGATCATGAGGTTTTCCCCGCTACTAATAAAACCGCGGGTCGAAAGATTCTTCAGGACCGGCGCATCCGGACTCGTTAGGTAGGCGGGGCCGGTGCTGTAGATGGCCTGGGCGCCCGCGATATCGTCCGGCGTCACAGAATCAATGTCGCTGATCCGGGAATTCATGATCGCCGCAACCTGTTGTCCGTCCTGGTCGGGGTGGTCGAGCCCTAGGGTGTGACCAAACTCATGAATCGCCACGCGGCGAAAATCCATCACGCCCGGCGCCAGCCCCCCGCGGTAGGAATCCCAGCTGTAGGCGGAATTAAAGACGGTGTCGGATTCCTCGAAAGTGTTGCCGCGAAAACTAAGAAGAGTGACGGCCAGAGCGCTCCCTCCGAAGCTGTCGCCGAAAACGGTGGCGGCAAAAAAAGCGGAGTTCTCATCATCGCCCGAGGCGGGGATGACAGGCGAAAAAAGAATGGCGGCGAAGCGCATGTGCGCGAGGTAGGGATTCCAGATATTGAGCGCGTCCTGGGCGGATTGATTGAAGGAAGTGCTGCCGTCGCCGAGCGTTTTAGCCGCGCCCAGCGAAAGCTGCATCACGACCGTGCGATTCGAGGTCCAGGACTCCCCCTCGAGGGTAAAAGCGAAAAGCGATGGAGCCCCCAGGCAGGCGATGGCGAGAAAAAGGGGAATGAATTTACGCATAAGGAAAAACGCCTCCTACTATGCACGAGAAAACCGGAATATCCAGCGGACCGGTCTTGGGCGGAAGAGCGGCGAGGCGGGCTGAGCTTTACGCCTCCTCCTCCTCTGTCTGTGGGGTCCGCGCCCCGTTCGTTTTGGCGTCGGGAAATTTCAGTGTCACGGTTGTGCCTTGGTTGAGTTCGCTGCTGACCGAGACGTCGCCATCGTGAACCTGCATGATCGATTTCACGATCGCCAGTCCCAGGCCAGTGCCTTGGGAATTGCGCGGCGCATCGCCGCGGAAAAAGCGATTGAACACGTGCGGGACGTGCTGCGAAGAAATGCCGCAGCCCGTATCCGCGACGGACACTTCGCTGCCGCCATTGCGTTGCTCGAGCGCGACGGTGACGCTGCCGCCGGAGGGGGTGAAGCGGAGCGCGTTGGTCACGAGATTGATCAAGGCGCGCCGGAAAAGACCCGGGTTGGCGTAGACTTTGCCGTCACCGCGACATTGGATCTCGACTCCCTGGTCCTGCGAGACGGCTTCGTAAAATTCACGGATTTCGTCGATCGCAGGGCGCCCATCGAAATAATTGCGTTGAAACGAGTCGCTCGTTTCCGCCCGGGCGAGGAAGAGGAGGTTATCGATCATGGCGGAGAGGCGTTGAAACTCTTCCAGGCTCGACTCGATCACTTCCCGATACTGATTGGAATTGCGCGGTTTGGTTAAAGCGCCTTCGGCTTCTCCCCGGAGAATCGCGATCGGCGTGCGCAGCTCATGGGCGAGATCGGCCGAGAACTGCGAGAGCCGGGTAAAAGACTCTTCGAGCCGAGCCAGCATCTTATTAAATCCAATCGCGAGCGGATGTAACTCTTCCGGCCAGTCGCCGAGGGGCACGCGCTCATCGAGGTGCGTCGCACCGATGCGTTCGATCGACTGGGCCAAATGCTTGAGCGGTCGCAAGCCGCGCCGAGTGACCAGTGAGGCGATTCCGGCGCAGGTGAGAACGGCGCAGCCCATCATGCCGGTAAGAAGAGCGGCGTAGTGTGCGATGAATCGCTCGTCGTGCGTCCGGTCCTGCGCCAGGTGCAGGGTGAGCTTTTGCGCGCCGACTTCGGCGACCGCGGTGACAAGCGCGAAATACTTGCCGTTTTTGGTCTGGTAAGAAACGGTCAGAGGCCGCTCTCCACGGACGGAGAAATCTGTCGGGAAAACCGCGATCGGCAGGAGGGTGTTCATCCGCGGCGTCTCCGCCACGACATGACCCGCGGCGTCGAGCACCCGCACCGCATATGTCTTATCCGCCGCGCGAATGATCTTGAGCTCGCGATTGAGGGACTCCGCACCGGCATCGGCCGCAATGTCGGCCCGGATCGCAGCCAGCTTCTCGCTGATATAGCGATCGTTATCGTGCACGACATGCTGCACCACCGTCCAATAGGCCGCGCCCATCGCCAGGAGGAGGAGGAAGGCGGCGACAACGGTAAAGAGGAGGACCAGCCGGATCGCGATCGACCAGGAGCGTTGTCGGGCCGGTGCGGGAGGAGAGTCGACGGCAGATTTATTCGGCTCGGAGGACATACCCGACACCGCGGATGGTATGGATCATTTTCGTTTCAAATGGGTCATCCACCTTGGCCCGCAAACGCCGCATCATGACATCGACCACATTCGTGCCGGTATCGAAATTGATGTCCCATACCTGTTCCACGATCTCCGTGCGCGAGACGATGTCGCCGGCCGAGGAGGCGAGGAACAAAAGCAGCGAAAATTCCTTCGGCGTCAGGTTCACGACCGTGTCCCCGCGCGTGACTTTGTGTCGGCGGGGATCGATCTCCAGGTCTCCGACGGTGATTGTCTCCTCACGTCTTTCCGGTGAACGTCGCAGAAGGGAACGGACGCGCGCGAGCAACTCGGAGAAATGAAACGGCTTGATCAGGTAATCGTCCGCGCCGAGGTCGAAGCCTTTGACGCGGTCGGGAACGCTGTCGCGTGCGGTCAGAAACAAGACTGGAGTCTGAATATCGGCCTTGCGAAGCTCGGCAATGATCGACCAGCCATCGCGTTTCGGCAGCGCGACGTCGAGGATGATCAGATCCATCTTGCGGGCGAGAGCGTATTCCAGTCCCTGCTCGCCGTCCTCCGCGACGTCGACGACAAAGCCGTTCTCCGTGAGACCGCGCCGGATAAACGCGGCGATCTTCTGTTCATCTTCAACGATTAGGACGTGCATGATAAAAATCGAACTACTTTTCGGGTCGGGAGATTTCACCCGCTAGCCGAGTCCCTGGTCTCCAAGTTGCTCCTCTTGTCATAAACATAGCGGTGGAAGCCCGCGCCGCCAACCCGTTACAAGGTGCATGGAGCGGCAAAATCCAGCATGACCGAGAGATTACGATGTTGAAAGAAATCAAATCCCCCCTTGTTCCGGGCCGCCGCTTCGCTTCATAGCAAAAGAAGAAAATGCAATCTGTGAGAACATGGAAATGGTGGAGCTTGCTCGTCTTCGCTTTACTTGGGCTTACACCCGGCGCGGCGAAGGCTGATTGCTCGCTCGTTTTTACCGGGAACATCCCGCTGCCGGACCTTGGTGCTGCTAGCTATCAGGGCTTTCAGGGCGGGCTTTACCCGGACGGTAGTAATATCATCCCGGCGGCGCACCAAGCGGCCGGCTTTGCGCAGGCGGCTCAAATTGCGCCGTTGAATGCCGCCGGCATCCCGGACGAGGCGCAGGGCCAGATCGGGCTCATCTCGGTTGGGCTCTCCAATACGACTTTTGAGTTTTCCGATGGTCCCGACTCTTTCAAACCGCGGGCCGATGCCGATCCAAGCAAAAACCCCAGACTAACGATTGTAGATGGCGCACAGGGGGGACGGGATGCGGTCGATTGGGCGGATCCGCAAAGTGATACCTGGGTCACGCTCGCGCAGCGTCTCGCGGCAGCAGGGGTGAGCGCCGCCCAGGTCCAGGTCGTGTGGATGAAGCTGGCGCTTGATAGTCCGCAGGATTACGGCGCTTTTCCGTCGCACGCGCAGGTCTTGCAGACGGATTTGGAGACGATTGTCCGAAGTTTGAAATCGCGTTATCCGAATGTCCGAATCGTCTATCTTTCCAGCCGCATCCGGGCTTACACGGAAGAGTCAAACACGGTCAACCCCGAGCCCTACGCCTACGAGTCTGGGTTTTCGGTGCAATGGATGATTTCGGACCAGATCAATGGCGTGAACAATTTGAACTTCGACCCGGCAAAAGGCCCGGTCGCCGCGCCGTATCTGAGATGGGGCTCATACCTTTGGGCCGATGGGACGACTCCGCGCTCGGATGGTTTTACCTGGCTCTGCAGGGACCTGCAGGGGGACTTTACTCATCCCGCGTCCGGCGGTGTCGCCAAAGTGGCAGACCAGTTACTTGATTTTTTTAAGACAGATCCAACCGCGACTTCGTGGTTCTTGAAAAAGGATCTGAGCTCACCTCCGGTTGTTACCGCTTCTGCCGCGCCGGCCAGCGGACCAGCGGGCATGGTGGTTCAATTCTTGGCCAACGTTCTCGACCCCGGCGCGGGGGTCGCTTCGTTCAGCTGGACCTTTGATGACGGAACTTTCTCGGACGAACAAAACCCGAGCAAGACATTCCCAGTCGCAGGGAGTTATTCGGCGCACCTGACCGTGGCAACGGTGACGGGAGATTATCTTGTTCTGACTGTTCCTGTTTTCGTCGAAGGCGGCACGGGGGATCTTTTGAATGTCTCCGCCCGCCAGCAAATAGGGCTGAACGATAATGTCGCGATCAGCGGCTTCATCGTTGGTGGAAATGGAACAAAACGAATCATGCTGCGAGGGATCGGGCCCTCGCTCGCGCCTCAAGGCATCGCCGGGACTCTGGCTGATCCGCGCCTCGAGTTACACGACTCGAGCGGTGCGACGATTGCGAGCAACGATAACTGGCAGACGACGCAGTTGGGGGGCTTGCTCGTCCAAGACCAGGTCGCGGCCATCCGCGCCTCAACCATCGCACCGACCGATCCCGCGGAAGCCGCGCTGATCGCGGATCTTGTCCCAGGCTCCTACACCGCCGTGGTGCAGGGAGTCAACGGCGGGACCGGGGTGGGATTGGCGGAAGTTTATGACTTGGATCAGTTGGCTTTCGCATCCGTCTCTAATCTAAGTAATCGTGGATTTGTCGAGACAGGGGCGAACGTCATGATTGGCGGTTTCATCGTTGGAGGAGGTCAAGCTTCCACCATCGTCACGCGCGCGCTTGGCCCCTCGCTGGGGCAGACTGGACTCTCCGGCGCCCTGCTTGACCCCACGCTCGAGCTGCATGACGTCAATGGCGCGCTGATCGCCTTCAATGACGATTGGGCAGACGAACAGAAGGCGACGCTGGAAGCTTTCGGCCTTGCCCCCGTCGATTCCCGCGAAGCGGCGATCGAGAGCACCCTTGCGCCCGGCCTCTACACCGCAATCATGGCCGGCAAAGACGGCGGGACTGGCATCGGCCTGGTGGAAATCTACAAGCTCCCCTAGTGCTCCGTCTGCTGTGAAGTGATGGATGACCAAACGGTGTGTGCTTCGTTGTAGCGGCGGTCTGTGACCGCCGAGGCGTGCATGCCACAACTTTCCCATCATCTCACCACTGGCGAAGCACTAGAGATTGCTTATCGCCCTCAAGGCAGGGTGTGACCGAAGGCCGATTTCACAAGCCCGACATCGGCGTCATTGATGGCGCCATTGGCATCGACATCTGAGCGGAAATTTGAGCCCGTCACAGGCAGGCCGACCTGGCTCTTCGTGAGTCTACCGTCGGCACTGTTTACGGTCTTATCAGCGGTCGTGTCGCCGAGGAGGACGTTCATGCTGACTGGAGTCGCCGGTAAGACTTGCGAGGTGCTGCTTGTCACGCCGGTGAGGGTAACGGTGATCTTCTCTAGATCGAGCACACCGGTGAGGTTCGCAGTCATGGTATTACCCGCAAACACGGGTAGCCCGGAGACACTGCCGGTTCCGCTGGCACTCCGCGGCAAACTCTTGACGAAAAAAGGTTCATAACGGTTTCGTTGCGCGCGGGAGGAGCGCTCCGCTCTGAACTTGCACCGAGCCGCGACGAAGCGCGGCCCATGGTCGTTAGGTTTTACGCGGCTTTAGGCTGCGACGGAACGGCGCTTGCCCTTTACCAGAGCGGAAGTGCTCTTGCTCGAGGCGCTGCGGCCATTCGATGCCTTGGCCTTCGAGCCCGCCCGCTGCAGGCTCTGTTGCAGAACGGCCACCATGTCGATCACGTTAGGCTGAACTCGCGCGGCCGCCAACTTGGGCGCTGGCGCGCGCTTCTGCGCCTTCTCTTCGATCATTTGCATGAGCGCAGTCTGATACTGATCCTGATACTTGGTCGGCTCCCATTCCGCCGTCATGGCGTCAATCAAAGCCGTCGCCATTTTTAGCTCCTGGGGTGAGACGGTGCGATCGGCGCCGTTGTTGAGTGACGCCGGCTCCAGCACTTCCTGGGCGAAATGCATCAGCTCCAGGATAAGGAAAAGACCGTCCGGTTTGACCGCGGCAAGATACTCACGCTTTTGAATGGCCACTTTTGCAACTCCGACTTTGCCGGAGGTGGTCAGCGCCTTGTGCAGGAGCGCATACGCTTTCTCTCCGCCCTTTTGCGGTTCAAGAAAGTAGGGCTTGTAAAAGAATTTTGGATTGATCTGAGCCTGGTCGACAAAGTCGGTGATCTCGACCGAATGGGTGGACTCGATCTGCACCTTTTCGAAATCCTCGTCGCGCAGAGTGATCCACTTTCCCTTTTCGTATTCAAAGCCCTTCACGATCTGGTCCGCCGGGACCTCCTTCTGATCGACCTCTGCGACCTTCTTGTAGCGGATGGGACTGAGGTCGCTTGCCCGCAATTGCCGGAAACTGATCTTCTCCTCTTTCGTCGCGGGATAAACCGAGACCGGGATGTAGACGAGACCAAAATTGATGCTGCCCTTCCAGATCGCGCGCATAGTTCCTAAAGCTCAGCTACTTCCGGGCCACCTGTCAACACTAACGAACTTGATTCCTGTCCGATCGGAGCCGCGGCCGTTGGCGAATGCAAGCCGCTAATCGGCTTGACAGGGCCAGCGGATCGGACGCAAACCGAGGTCGTGGAACGCGCGATTTTTTCTCCTTCGCATTACGATTCCTCGGCAAGCGCGGCGCGCCGGTCCCGCGCGAACAGAAACATGCGAGCGCCGAGCGATCGAGTCGCTCGTTAGGAAGAGACCTCCTGTGAGTGCTGCCTCCCGGCGTGTCTTTCTCGCGTGTCTCGCACTGCACCTGACGCTCATATTTGTCGTCTCTGTCCACGAGACATTCTGGCTTCTGAAAAGAGGTGTGGTCACGATCATCGGGGTGCATTCTTCCGCTTGGGAATCGCTTGATCGAATCCCGGAAACAATGCTGGGTGCTGGTGGTTCGTCCTCGCGAAACCTCTGGAAAATAGTCGTCGCGACTTATACAAACGCAGCCGGCATCGAAGTGGGTTATGGCTATTTTGCGCCAAATATTCCAGCAGCGTCGGCGCTGGTTTTTGAATGTCATTACCCCGATGGCCGCGTCGAATACGAGAAACCGAATCTGCAGGGTGAAGCGGGTCAGTTCCGTGTCTCGACCTTGGTCGATCAGATCGACCGGACGGACTACGACCGCTGGCGGATTGCGCTGATCAAGCTCCTCGCGCGCTCCACTTGGAAACGTCATCCCGATGCGGTCATGCTACGGGCGTTCTTCGGCAAGATCAGTCCGCCGACCATGGCGGAATATGGTGCCGGCAAACGGGAAGAAACTTTTACCTGTCTCTATGTCTACGACTTTCGCCGGGAGACTTCTGAGAGCGAGAAACCGCGATTATGAATAGACGGGCCAGAACTTTCGCCTTCTTTTTTCCCGCGGAGTCCGGTGGCTGGCTGAGTGCGCTCAGGATCGGCATGGGCTTGGTGGTTGTCTCGGAGGCGTGGACGCTGCACGCGGATTGGAATGCTCTTTTTGCGGGAACCGGAAAAGGGCTGGTCAGCCGGGAGCTGTTCGAAGGACTTCTCTCGACGCAAAGTCCGCTCATTCCGAGGTTGGGTTGGTTAGTCTGGATCGGGCAGAGATTCGGCCTAACGGAAGAGACTGCCTTAGCGTTCGCCTGGCTGTTATTGCTTGGGGCGGGAGTATGTCTTATCGCCGGTTTCTTCTCGCGCCCGGCTGCGATCGTTGCCTGGTTCCTGCAACTCGCGGCGGCCAAGACGGGCGGTCTCTTCACTTATGGGGCGGATAATTTTATCACGATCGGACTTTGCTATCTCGTGCTCGCACCTTTCCCGAAGCCATGGTCGTGGGATGGGTGGAAAGATGCGACCGGCTTCGCGAATCCAGAACGGCTGGGGTTTCACCGACGCATTCTCCAGCTGCATCTGTGTCTTATCTACTTCTTCAGTGGCCTGACGAAATGTCTGGGAGCGGGCTGGTGGAATGGGGAGAACTTATGGCGAGCTCTGACCTCCCCGCCATTTGCCAAACTCCCGATCGAGATCGTGGGCACAGTCATTCCGCTTCTGCCCGCGATCGGAATTGTGATTTGCCTGCTCGAGCCAAGCTACGCCTTTCTCATATGGCCGAGCTGGTCGCGCCGGCCGGTCTTGGCCGGGATCTGCGCGATGCATCTCGCGATCGGGCTCCTGATGGGGATGTATCTCTTTGCCTTGGTCATGCTGATCTTGAATCTGGCGGCCTTCGGCGTGGCGGGGTCTCGCCGCGAGATCGGCGACGCTGCGGAAACGGCGCCCACCACCCGAGTTTCGCAAATCGCTCGACAAAGCGGGCGCGAATGACGACTTTGCTTTGCTAAGAGGAGGGCGAAGCGTCGCGATGTCCCCAGAGGAGCAAAATCTAGAACCCGAGATCGCGCACATCCTGTCGATCGACGTGGTGGGATACTCCAAGCTCCTCGTCAACGAACAGATTCAGCTCCTGAATGAGCTCAAGCACATCGTGCGCGACACCCGCTGCGCCTGCGCGGCGGAAGACGAGGGGCAGCTGATCCGCCTGCCGACGGGCGACGGGATGGTGCTGCTTTTTTTTCGCAGTCCGGAAGAGCCATTGCAGTGCGCGGTCGAGATTGCCGAGGCGTTACAGGCGCGTCAGCACATTCTGGTGCGGATGGGTTTGCATAGCGGGCCGGTAAACAAGATCGAGGACGTGAACGATCGGCTGAATGTAGCCGGGGCGGGGGTCAATACCGCGCAACGGGTTTTGGACTCGGGCGATGCCGGACACATCCTCCTCTCGAAGCGGTTGGCGGATGACCTGGCGGAGTACAGCCATTGGCGTCCGCATCTCTACGACCTCGGCGAATGTGTCGTGAAACATGGCTTCAGGCTCCACCTGGTAAACTTCCATAATGGAAAAATCGGAAATGCCGGGCGCCCCCTTCGTTTGCAGGAAGCCGATATCTTCATTGCAAACCACGACCGGAAGGCAGCGATCTCCCGCCGGAGATACCAATGGCTCGGCGCGCTCGCGCTTCTGCTTCTGCTCGCAGCTTTTGGGAGCTTCATTTTCCTCCGCGCCGGCTCGAGAAGCCTGCCCGCTCTTCCGAGCAAGAGCGTCGCCGTTTTACCCTTCGAAAACTGGAGCGCAGAGGCGAAGAATCCTTATTTCGCCGACGGCGTGCAGGGCGAGATCCTGACCCTCCTGGCCAAGGTGCGTGACCTGAAGGTCATCAGCCGGCCCTCGGTCATGAAATATCGGGACCTGGCAAAGCTCGATCTCAAGAAGGTGGCGGAAGACCTGGGGGTGCGATACTTCGTCGAAGGCAATGTGCAGCGAGCCGACGGACAGGTGCGAGTGGGGGCGCAGTTGGTCGATGCCCTGACGGGCACGCAGATATGGGCCGGCAGTTATGACCGCGACCTGGCCGATGTCTTCAGAATTCAGACACAAATTGCGGAGAACATCGTCACCCAGCTGAAAGCGCATTTCACCCCGGAAGAAAGAGCGGCCATCGAAGAGCGACCGACCAATGATGTCGTTGCCTACGATCTCTACTTGCGCGGCAAGGAGCTGCTCGCGCGGGTGGCTTTTGAATCAAGCCGCACCGACGAGCTGACCGAGGCCGCACAGTTTTTCCAGGAAGCGACAAGGCGGGATCCTTCCTTCTACCTTGCCTATTGTGAGTTATCCAAAGCCCAGGGCCAAACCTGGTTTTATTCCATTGATCCTTCTCCGCAGCGTCTCGAGCTAGCCCGGATCGCGATCGAGGCGGCGACCCGATTGAAACCCGATGCGGGCGAGACGCACCTCGCCTCCGCTTACTACTACTATATCAGTCGCGACTACGACCGGGCCTTGAAGGAACTCGCGCAGGCCCAGCAAAAGTTACCCAACGACCCGCTTCCCATTCTTTATCTTGGCTACATCGAACGGCGGCAGGGAGATTGGCCCAACTCGACCCAACACCTGGAACGCGCCTTGGAGCTCGATCCGCAGAACCTCGTTTTCCTCAAACAGCTTGCGCAGAGTTACAGCGCGCTTCATCGCTACCCGGATGTGCGACGACTCCTCGATCGCGCCCTCGCGATCGCGCCGGACGATCCGGCGCTCCAGGTGCAGCGCGCGATGGTGGAGTTTGATGCGCGCGGTGACACCCAGCCGATGCGAAGCGCGATCGACGCCGTCCTGGCGAAGGACCCGACGGCAGGCACCACCATTGCCGACATCTGGTATCAGCTCGCTCTCTGCGAGGGCAACCCGGAGGACGCGGCGCGGGCTTTGGCGGTAATGAAACCGTCCGGCGCGCACGAGGAGGGGGTGCCTTATCCCAAATCCTGGTGCGAAGGCGTGATCGCCCGTCTCGGGAATGACGCGGAGGTGGCGCGGAAAGCGTTCAACTCGGCGCGCGCGGAAGTGGCGCGGGAGGTGGAGGCGCAGCCGAATTTCGCTCAGGGAATTTCGGCTCTCGGGATGCTCGATGCGGCGTTAGGAGAGAAGGAGAATGCGCTACGGGAGGGACGGCGCGCGGTGGAGTTGTTGCCGCCGAGCAAAGACGCAATCGTCGGGCCATTACTCAAATCAAACCTTGCCGCGATCCTCGCCTGGACGGGCGAGAAAGCGGCCGCGCTGCAGGAGCTAAAGGCCGCTACCGCCATGCCGAGTTATCTCAGCTATGGGTTACTCCTTCGGCATCCGATTTGGGCGCCCCTGCGCGAGGAGCCGGGATTCCAGGAAATCCTCGCTGACCTCGCGCCCCCGCAACCCTGAGCGGATAGCCGCGTCCCGCTTCTGCTCCTTGCCTGCGCCGCGCAAGTGTGATTCATGAACTGCATCGTGCAGGAAACCGCAAAATTGAAGATCGCGATCATCGGCGCAGGCGGGAGACTCGGAGCTGCCCTCGCACGCGAGTATGCGTCCGGGCATGAGGTGACCAGCTTCAACCACGCCCAGCTCGACCTCGCGCAACTCGCACTTTTGCGCTCGACCCTGGCGCCGCTCCCATTCGACGTCCTGATCAACGCCGCTGCCCTAACGAATGTGGACTACTGCGAGGATCATCGGGAAGAAGCGATGCGCTTGAATGCCGAGGCCCCACGGGTCCTGGCGGAGATTTGCCGCGAAAATGGGAGCCGCTTTATCCACGTCAGCACCGACTATATTTTCGACGGCGAAAAGCGCACGCCTTACACGGAAGAGGACGCGGCGGAGCCAATCAGCGTCTATGGCGAGTCCAAGCGGGAAGGTGAGATCCAGGTCTTGGAAGCCAATGCGCGTGCCCTTGTCATCCGCGTTTCCTGGGTCTTTGGGCCGGACCGGCCAAGCTTTGTCGATGCCATCCTGAAAAAAGCCCGGACCGAAGAACAGGTCGCGGCGGTGGCCGATAAGTTTTCGACGCCCACCTACACGCCAGACATCGCCGCCATGCTGCGCCCCTTGCTCGATGCCTCGTCTGCCGCCGGACTTCTTCATCTCGCTAATCGCGGCGAATGCAGCTGGCAGGAATACGCGCAATGGGCGCTCGATTGCTGCCACCAATTCGGCGTCCCGATGCAGGCGAAAACGGTTGGCGCGGTGTCGTTAGGCGAAATGAAGAACTTCGTCGCGCGCCGGCCGGTTTACACCGTTCTCGGGACGGCAAAATACGAGCGGCTGACCGGCGCCGCGCCGCGCGATTGGCACGACGCGGTGGCGGATTATGTGCGCGACCACTACCGCTAGACGGCCGGGTGCGTGAGGTGGGAGCGGCTGCGATTGACAAGGGCCCGCGGCTGGCGTTTCATCGCGCCGAGATGAAGAAGCTCATTGCCTCGTGTTTGCTGGTGTTTCTGAGCACACTGCCGGCTGCTTTCGCGGGGGAAGAGCAGGTTCCGACCACGATGGCGCCGCAGACGGAAAGCAATTACCGCCGCGGCGCGACGGAATTCCAGAACGTGACCGGCGCCTACTTCTATTTTACGACGACGGATAACCGGCGTCCGTCGGTCGACTTCGCGCTCAACAGCACGCGCTTCGGCCTCATGCTCAACGATCCCTGGGAGATGGGACCGCTCTCGGGCAACTTCGAGGTTCTCGGTGAACTCTTCGGCGGCGGCATTTTCCAAGGGCCGGGCGATGTCATGGCCGGCGCCACTCTCATCTTCCGCTATAATTTTGTGCAACCGCGGGCTCGGCTCGTTCCCTATCTTCAGATCGGGGCGGGCGGCGTTTACACGAATATCGGGGAAGCGGAATCGCGCGGGCTCATCAGCCTGCCGGTCGAGTTCAATCTCCAGGGAATCGGCGGCACGCGCCTGATGCTGAGTGACCGCTGGTCGCTCGTGATCGAGGGCGCTTACCGCCATATTTCCAATGCCGAGATTAAGAAGCCGAACTTCGGGATCGATTCCATTGGCGGAAACGTCGGTTTCGGCTTCTTTTTCTAGACTCGAATCCATGAAAAACTCCATCCTGCTCACCGCCCTCTCTCTCGCGCTCGCCGCCGCCGTTCCGGCCCGGGCCACTCTCAGCTGGGAATCGACCACCGCCGACCTGCATCCCGACTTCAACGACAAGACCGCGGTGGCGCATTTCAAATACAAGAACACCAGCGACAAACCGGTGAAGATCACCTCGGTCCATCCTTCCTGCGGCTGCACCACCGCCTCCCTGGCCAAGGACGTGGTCGCGCCTAACGAGAGCGGCGAGATCACCGCCACCTTTAATATTGGGGACCGCTCCGGGGTACAGAACAAGACGATCACGGTCATGACCGACACGCCGGGCGACGCCACCATCCTCAAGCTGACCGCGACCATCCCGAGTCTGCTCGCGATCCAGCCCATCTTCATTTACTGGGCGCCGGACGACGTCCTTACGCCGAAAACGATCACAGCCAAGCTCGAGGGAGATTTTCCGGTGACAAAAGTGAACGTCACCTCGACCGACAAATCGATCGAGACCAAGGTCGTTCCGGACAAGGAGAAAAAGGAATTCAAGATCATCGTCACGCCGAAAGAGGCGGGTCGCCCGATCAACGCCTCGCTCAAGATTGAGCCCGATTTCCCGAAAGACGCCCACAAGACCTACTACGCCAATGTCCGGGTCGATAGCCGGGCGAAATTGCCGCCGAAATAGCGCGTGCGCCCGTCGTTAGTCCGCCAGGTCCTGCTCCTCCTCGGGCTGGCTTTTCTTCCCGCGATCGGGCAGGCGGTTTATTATCGCCACAGCGTTTCCTGGCACCATCCGCCGGTCGATTCGGCGCTGGTCAGCGTGGCGGAGGCGAAGAGCTGGGGCGATTCGGTCCTCTGGGTCGATGCGCGCCCGGAAACGGAATTTTCCCGCGCCCACGTCCCGGGTGCGCTGCTCTTGAATGAAGACGACTGGAACGCGCAGTTGCGGACTTTTCTCACCGCCTGGTCGCCGGAGCGAAAGATCGTCGTTTATTGCAGCGCGCTCAGTTGCAGTGCGAGCCACGCCGTGGCCGAGCGCTTGCGGAATGAGGCCGGGTTGCAAAACGTTTACGTTTTGGAGGGAGGCTGGGAAGCATGGCAGAAAGCGAAGTGAAGCCCGCCTCGACCGCGCCGCGCGCTTGGCTTTTCGTTAGGCGCTTCCTCGCTCTCGTGGCGGGGGCGGTTTTTGTTTACGCCGGTGTCCTGAAAGTGCGCGATCCACTCGAGTTCGCCAACGACATCCACAATTACCATCTCCTGCCCTGGACGGTCGGCGTGCGTCTCGCCTTTTATCTTCCCTGGCTGGAAATCCTGGCCGGACTCGCGCTCATTTTTCACCGGTTCTTTGCCGGGGCCCTGGCCATCACCGGTACGCTCATGCTCGGATTTATCGGCGCCACCATCTGGGCCAAGGCGCAGGGGATCAATGTCGCCTGCGGTTGTTTCGGCGCCGCCAGCAGTAACTTCACCTTCACCTCGCACCTCCTGCTCAACGGTTCCATTCTCGCTCTCCTGGCGGTTCTCTGGTTTAGCACGGCGCGCGCGGAGTGGAGTGCGAAGGGATAAAACTTCGCCGAACCGAAAAGCGAATCCGTCCTGCGGGCGGCGCGCGCACGAATTGGCAATACATGGCAACTCCCATTCTTTACATCAAGCGCGGCTGTCCCTACTGCAAAGAGGCGAGCAATTATCTCGATCAGCACCAGGTCGCTTACGAGGAAGTCGAAGTGCGGAGCGATCCCGCGCAAATGCAGAAGCTGCAGCAAATCTCGGGTCAATCGAAGACTCCAACCCTGGTCTGGGACGGCGACGTGCTGGCCAATTTCGGGACAGAAGAGCTCGAGCCCTTCCTGCGCAAGCATGACTCGGCCTAACGATTAGCTGGTCGCCCGGACCAGCAGTCCCTGCAGTTCGGAAGACGCGTCGAGCTGCACCGCTTCGACCCGGAAAGGCCGGCCGGCGGTTTCGCCATCATTCCGCAACAGGACCGGCTGCGGTGTGGCCTTGAGCAGCACGGCGGCAACTTCGAAGCCGACCGAAAGTTCCACCGACAGCAATTCGTACTGAGCCGTCAGCCGCACCCGCATCGCGCCCTCCGCCGGCGCGGTCAGCTGGAGTTTGGGATCGGTCGGAGCCTGGCCGAAGCGGCTGGTCGCGACGGGGAAGGAAGAACTTGGAACCGGGAGCTGCGGCGGCTGCCGGGTTGGAACGAGGCGGAGGGTCTCGATCTGCCGATCGCTCCCGAGGACGATTTTTCCAAGACGAAATCCAGTTTCCAGCGGCACTCCGCTCAGGTCCTTTTTCTCCCCCATCTTGACCGCGACGATCCGGTCAAATGGCTGCATACTCGCGCTCTCCATTTCAAAGGAAGAGCTGAATTGCATCGAGACGATCTTGAGCGCGAGCGTCACGCTCAGTTCCGTCGGACTAACGACGATGCCGGAAGGCGAGCTGCTCGCCGGTTGAGGTCGCGGCGGAATTGTTGCTGCGATTTCCGGCTCGGCCGGCGGTGACGGCAGAACCGGAGCGACTGGTTTCGACGCTGGCGGCGGCGGCGCGACCGGCTGCGGCGCGGGCGGTGGTGTCGAAACCGGTGGTGGCGCTGATTCCGGCACAGGTCCCGGCAAATCCGCTTTGCTGCCGTGTCCGTTAGGCGAGGGCGGGACGGGCGTCTCCACTATCGGCGGAGCAGGAGGCGCCACTGGCCGCGGCGCTTCCGCTTCTGGCACCCGAGGGCTGGACGAAGGCAGCGGACCCGCCGCGAGAAGTTTCTCGACCGCGTTGATCAATGCGCCCGAGAGAAACGGCTTCGGCAGCGCCAAAGCCACGTTCTCGTATTCCTGCGCCGTCTTCGTTAGTTCGGTCAGATGCCCCGACATCATCAGCACCGGGATGCGCGCCGTCGCCGGGTCGTCGAGCAGACGCTGGCAGACTTTATCGCCCGTCGTATCGGTCAGGCTGTAATCGAGCAGGATGAGATCGGGGCGCTCGTTCAATGCCAAGCGCAACCCCTCCGCGCCGTTCGGCGCAGTCAGAACCTGGAAATTCTGGTCAGCCGTCGCAAGAACGTCGGCCACGAAAATAAGGAGCATCTCCGTGTCGTCGATGACGAGAATTTTTTTCCCGGTCCGCGGCGCTGGCCGCATGCTGGGCGGGGCCGCGCTCGACGCCTTGCGCCGCCGGAAATGATCCAGCTTGCGGATGATCCCGAGCAGGACGACGCGCCAATCGGTGTCGATGGTGCGCGGCACTTCGAAAGGCAGTTCCGCTTCGGTGAAGATCGCGTCGCTCCAGCGCGCCATCTCCTCGAGCGCCGCCAGACCCACGACCGTGCCCGCCACCGCGTGACGGATCTGGCCTTTTTGGAAATGAATTTCGCCCGCCTTCTCACCGTTCAGCGCGACCTGGACGAGCGCCGTCCCGCCGGCGAGGCATTCCAGCTCCAGCAGGTCGAACATTTGCAAGTCGCGCATGGTCCCGCGCAACCCCGTGGTAGGGACCACGGCCCAGGGCCCGAGCAACGCCTGCACCGCCGCCCCAAACTCCGCCAGGTCGAATGGCTTCTCGATAAATTGGATCGCGGTCCCGGTCCCGCGCTCGGCTCGCAGTTCGCGCGAGGTCCCGGCGGCGATGACCAGCGCGCGCGACTCCGGATATTGCGCTTTGAGCTGATTGAAAAACTCGATCTCGCCGCTTGGCGGCGGATCGAGGTCGAGAACGAAAAGCTCCGGCCGCATCGTCGCCGCGATCGCGGCCGCTTCCGCAAAACCATGCGTCACCCGCACCCCGTGCAAAGGCGCAAACTTCTGCAGGGCAACGGAAATCGCCACCCCGAGCGCGCCGTACTCCTCCACCAGGAGAATGCCCCGCGGGAGATTTTCTGAGGCGGAAGTAGGAGGGTTGGCAGGCACGTTAGGCAGATTCGGGGCGTCCGAGGATAGGAGAAGTCATGGCCATGTCAAAGCATCGCCACTCGCAAGTTGCGTGCCCCCCGGCCTATTGTTAGGGCAAAGCCCGCTTTTTACTCGTAACGCAGAGCCTCGATCGGGTCGAGCGAAGCGGCCCGGTAGGCCGGGTAAAGACCGAAGCCGATCCCAATCGCCGAGCACACCACCAGCCCGGCGACGGCCCAGCCGAAGGGAAAAATCAGGCTTACTTTTAACCAGAGCGCGAGCAGATCGCCGCCCAGCACCCCGAGGATGATCCCGAGAATTCCGCCCGCTTCCGAGATGAAAACCGCTTCGGCGAGGAATTGCCGCAGGATGTCGCGGTTGCGCGCCCCGATCGATTTGCGGATGCCGATCTCCTTCGTCCGCTCGGTCACGCTCACGAGCATGATGTTCATGATCCCGATCCCGGCCGCGAGGAGCGCGATCGTGCTGATGACAAAGGCGCCGATCCGGATCACGCCCGCGATCGAGACGAAAGCGCTCTTGAGGGAGTCGTTCGTGTATATTTCGAAATCGTTAGGCTCTTCCGCTTTCAGCCCGCGCGCGATCCGCATCGCGCCGACTCCGCGGTCAAAGGTGCGGTTGTAATCGAGCTGCGAGAAGGACTGCGTCGCAACATTGATCGTGCGGTTGGCCGAGCCGGAGTCCTCAAAAAATCGAGTAATCGGCAGGACGACGATGTCATCCTGGCTTTGCCCAAACGCAGTGCCGCGGGTGCCGAGAACGCCCACAATGGTGTAGGTGTGCCCGCTGAGCTTTATCACCCGGCCGATGGGTGATTCGTGCGGAAAAAGGCGCTCCTCAATCGCGTGACCGACTACCGCCACCCGGCGGCTCAAGGCAACGTCTTCATCGTTCAGGTTGCGGCCGTAACCGAGGGTGTAGGCATTGGCGGCGAGGAAGCTTTTATTCGTGCCGACCACTGCCAGGCTGGGCGTCGTCTTGACCCCGTTGTAGACGGCCTGTTTGCCGCCGGCGAAGACTTTCAGGCAGACCTCGGCCGCGATCCCTTCCATCAAGTCGGCATAGCGCTGCGCCTCGCGATAGTGGATATCGCGGCGATTCTCGTATTTTTCTGAGCCTCGACCGCCCGCGTTTACGGTCACGGGATATTTCGCGAACTGAAAGATATTCGAACCGAAAAGGGTCAGGCCGTTCTCGATCGAAGCCTGCATCGCCCCAATCGCGGTCATGACCGAAATGACGGAGAAGACCCCGATCGTGATCCCGAGCATGGTGAGGGCGGAGCGAAGTTTGTTCGCCCCGACCGAGGCCAGCGCCATCGTTAGGATCTCACGGAACTGCATGGGAAAATTAACCGCAGAGGACGCAGAGAGCGCAGAGTCGGGATGGATTACAAAGAGAAGTCTTCATCGAGATCCAGAACCTTCCTCCGAATGCCGTGCTTTAGCAGGTGGACATTGAAATTGAAGAGCAGGCCCACCTTCAGGCCCGCCAGCTTCATGTAGCTCAGCAGCTGTGCGTCGTTTAGCGGAGTCAGCTCTTCGACCGCCTTGATTTCGACCAGGACCGCGCCAGCAATAATTAGATCCGCACGATATCCGCAATCCAGCTTCACCCCTTTGTATTCAACCGGGATGGCCCGTTGCCTTTCAAACGCCAGCTCGCGCAAAGCGAGTTCCCGGCACAGACACATCTCATATGCCGACTCGAGCAGACCGGGCCCAAGCGCCCGATGCACCTCGATAGCCGCACCGATGACATTTTCGGTAAGCTCTTTCAGATTCATCTCAAAATCCTCTGCGCTCTCTGCGTCCTCTGCGGTTAAACATTCCCCTACTCATATCTGAGCGCCGTGACCGGATCGAGCCGCGACGCGCTCCACGCCGGCGCGATCCCCGAAACCAGCCCCGTCAGGATCGACACGACCATGCTCGCAATCACCAGCCCTAACGAAAAACTGATCGGGAACGACGGAAACGCCTTCGCCATTCCGAAACACATCAGGTAGGCCACAAGTAATCCGATCAGCCCGCCAACCAGGCAAAGCGCGGTCGACTCGATCAGGAACTGCAACAAAATCGTGCGCCGCCGGGCGCCCAGCGCTTTCCGCGTCCCGATCTCTTTCGTCCGCTCCTTCACGCTCACGAAAGTGATGTTCATGATCCCGATCGCGCCGACGAAAAGCGAGAGCCCGGTGATGAAAAGTCCAGCGATCGCGATCGTTGCCTTCACCGCATCGAGCGTGCTCTTGAAGGCTTGTTGTTCGTTGATGTTGAAATCGTCCTTTTTTTCCGGCGGCAAAGAACGCACCCGGCGCATGATGCCGGTCAACTCGTCCCGCGCGTCGGCCATGTGCGTTTTGTCGCGCACCTTCACCCGGACGTCCGCCTCGCTCTTTGCGCTGAAGTATTTTTTAAAAGCGGGCAGCGGAATCACCACGATCGAATCGAGGCTAAAAATGCCGAGAAAGGAACCCTGCCGGGTCAAACTGCCGATCACTTTGAAGGAATGTCCGTTGATCAGGACGTCCTTGCCGAGTGGGCTGCTTCCTGGAAAGGCTGCGTCGGCGACGTCATAGCCGATCACGCAGACCTCCGCCCCGCCGCGTGTTTCCACATCGTTGAAAAAACGGCCTTCGCTGGTGTCGAGTGTCGAGATGAGCGTGTAGTCCGACGTCGTGCCGAGGATGAAGACGTTGTCGACCGTGTTGTCCGCCGCCTTGACTCGCCGTAGAAAACTCATGGTTGGCACGGCGATTTCCAGATTCGAATTCGGCGTCGCGGCAATTGCGCGATTGATTTTCTCCGCATATTCGGTGCGGATTTTTTTGCGATCGCGGTAGTTCCACCAATCGTTCACTCGCGCCCAGGGCCATTGCTCGACGTAAAGGACGTCGTCGCCGAAGATCGCCATGCTCTTGTCGAACCCGGTGGAGATGCCGTTGATCGCGGTGCCCATCAACGTGACCGCCACGATCCCGATGATGACCCCGAGTGCGGTCAGCATGGAGCGGGTCTTATTCGCCGCCATCTGCGCGGCGGCGATCTTCCAGCTCTCGGTCAGTTCGTAGAGGAAGCGCTTCATCGGATTTCCGGTTAACCCACCTCCACGGGAACATTCGCCGCCACCGGCGTCGGCTCGTCGCTTTCCACCACTCCATCACGCAGGTGCACCGCGCGGCGCGCATGGCGCGCGACGTCGGGCTCATGCGTCACGACAATGACCGTATTGCCCTGCTGATACAGACTCTCGAAGAGACTCATGATCTCTTCGCCGGTTTTGGAATCGAGATTCCCGGTCGGCTCATCGGCCAGGATGATCGAAGGATTGTTGACCAGCGCGCGGGCGATCGCGACCCGCTGGCGCTGCCCGCCCGAGAGTTCGTTAGGCTTATGCGTCAATCGATCGCCCAGGCCGACACTCGTCAAGGCCTGGGCGGCGCGCTCCTCGCGTTCGACTGGATCGACTCCGGCGTAGATGAGCGGCAACTCGACATTCCGCAGGCTGGTGGAGCGGGGGAGCAGATTGAAAGTCTGGAAGACAAAACCGATCTCGCGATTGCGGATCGCGGCCAGCTCGTCGTCATCCATTTCCGAGACATTCTTGCCGTTGAACTCATAACGACCCGAGCTCGGTGTATCGAGACAGCCGAGCATGTTCATGAGCGTTGATTTTCCGCTCCCGCTCGGTCCCATGATCGCGAGATACGCGTTTCGCCGGATCTGTAACGTCACGCCGCGTAGCGCGTGAATCGTCTCTTCCCCCATCACGTATTCCTTCGTGATGTTTTCGATATCGATGACAAGGGGAAGTGATGAGTGATGAGTGACGAGTGACAAGGAAAGTGACGGGTGACGAGTGTGAGTTAGGCGCGCGCGGCGAGCTTGCGACGCAGTGAGTTGAGCATCCGGCGCTGTTCTTCGATGAAATCAAACGAGGGGGCGACATCGGCACTGGAACAAAATTCTAGCTCGACGGCGAGAATCAGCTGGGTGTCCAACTCTGCGAGAGAGCCCTCGGCGTGCGAGATGAATTGAATAAATTCTCCCGTAGTACGACGCGCCTGACCTTCCGCGATATTCGACGGAATCGAAACAGCCGCGCGACGCATTTGAGCGATCAAACCAAACTTCTCGGCGGCGGGGAAACGCTGCGTGATTCGATAGACGAGTTTCGCGAGCGCGATCCCTTTTTGCCAAACGACAAGATCTTTGTAGCTGCGGGTATTATTTTCCATAAACCCTTCTATCCAACGACTCGTCACTCGTCACTCGTCACTCGTCACTCGTCACTCGTCACTCGTCACTCGTCACTTCTTCTTCTCCTGCGCCTTTTCCATCTCCACTTTCGCGCCGTCCTTCAGCTTGCGACTGATCGCGCTGTAGCTGCCCGAAATCACTTCATCGCCCGGCTTGATTCCGTTCTTGATTTCAATGTTGCTGTCATCCGCGATCCCGGTCGTGACCTCGACGGACTTCGCTTTGCTCCCATTCTTCAGGAACACGACTTTTCGCAATTTCTCCCGCTCGGCCTTTTCCGCCTGTTTGGCGAGGCGCACGTTTTCGACCTCGGCGGCATTGTCCGCTTTTTCCTTCGCGTCGTTTACCATCTTTTTCTTTTCGATCTCTTCCGGGCTCAGGTTGCTGTCGCCCGTCCGGATCGTGACGCTCTGGATTGGCACCGAAACGACATCCTTCACCATGTTGGTCTGGATCTCGGCCGTGCAGCTAAGGCCGGGACGCAGCCTCATGTCGGGGCCCTCGAGCTGGATCTTCACCTCGAAATTCGTCACTTCCTCCTGGGTGCCGGTGCCGGTGGTTTTACCGGTATTGGCGATCTGTTCCACCTTGCCGGCAAATTTTCGGTCGCCGTAGGCATCGATCGAGACCTTGGCGGAATCACCAATCTTCACGTGCACGACATCGTTCTCGTTCACGTCCACGACCGCCTGCATGTGGTTCAGGTCCGCCACCCGCATCACTTCGGTGCCGGCGAATTGATTCGTCGCCACCACCCGCTCGCCCAGCTTGCTGTTCAGCACCGTCACGACGCCGTCCAGCGGCGAATAAATCGTCGTCTTGGAAAGTTGATCGCGCGCCTGGCTCGAGCTTGCCTTCGCGCCCTCGATGCTATGCAGCCCCGATTGGTACATCGACTTCGCCGCGTCGTAGCTCGTCTGCGCGGCCAGCATCTCGGTTTGCGAGATCAATTTCTTTTGATAAAGATCCTTCGCCTGGGTCAGGTCCTGCTCGGCCTTTTGCACCGCCGCCTGTTGTTGCCCGCTCACCGCCTCCGCCGTGCTGATCGCGGCCTGCTGCTGCTCGAGCAATGCCTTGTAGGAATCGGGCCGGATCTTCACGAGCAGCTCGCCTTTTTTCACTTCCTTCCCATCGACCACCGGCAGCTCGATGATTTCGCCGGCGACCTCGGGCGAGATTTTCACTTCCGTTTCCGGCTGCACTTTGCCCGTGGCCGAGACCGTCTCGATGATCGTGCGCCGCGCCGCCTTTTCCGTGGTCACCGCGATCGGCTGCTCGCGCTTGCCCGAGATAACCGAGCCGATGATGAGGAGAAAAATCAGTCCACCGATGCCGAGAAAGATGTAGAGCTTGCGGCGCGACTTGCGCTTGCGGCGAACGGGCGTGGAGGGGGCGGCGGCTTGATGCATGACGGGTTGGTTTATTTAGGAGGATTATCGGCTCTTTCGACCATTGCAAACTTTTCGCGTTCAACCGCCCCGTCTGAAACTTGTAGGGCAAGCGCTCCGCTTGCCGGGATTGATCATCAAACGCAGAGGACGCAGAGAGCGCGGAGGAAGAAGTTCGAAACCGGAAAGCAGGAAGCAAAAAAGAGCACCGCGAGAAAAAGAACCCGAAGCAGATAAAATGGCGGAGCCTGCGCGGAGACCGCAAAGCCCTTTGAAAATAGACTCCTCAACCTCTGCGCACTCTGCGTCCTCTGCGGTTAACAAAACCGAAGGCCAGCGAGATGGCAGGCGGAGCGCCTGCCCTACAATTGCCGCTCGCGAATGCGTGCGATCGCCCAGCTTGCATGCTCTGCGATCAACGGCTCCGCATCGCCCGCCGCGACGGTCAGCGCGGGCAGATCGTCTTCCGTCCCGACATTCCCCAGCGCCACGCAAACATTGCGCAGAAATCCCCGCCGCTTAATCCGCTTGATCGGCGAGCCGCGAAAAAGCGCGCGGAACTGTTCGTCATCGAGCGCAAGAAAATCGCGCAGGGTCATCTGCGCGACCGCCGGGCGCGCCGCGAAGGCGCTCTCCCGCGAGACCTGGGCGAAACGATTCCATGGGCAGGCGTCGAGGCAATCGTCGCAACCGTAAATCCGGTCGCCAATCAGCGGGCGAAACTCGAGTGGGATGCTCCCCTTTAGTTCAATCGTGAGGTAAGAAATGCAGCGCCGGGCATCGAGTCGGTGCGGCGCCGTGATCGCTCCCGTCGGGCAGGCGTCGATGCACCTGGTGCACGAGCCGCAGCGCGCCACTTGCGGCGGATCAGGCGGCAGATCGAGCGTGGTCAGGATTTCTCCGAGGAAAAACCATGTGCCTAACGAGCGGTTGAGGAGCATCGTGCTTTTGCCGTGCCAGCCAATTCCGGCCTCAGCCGCGAAGTCGCGCTCCAGTACCGGTCCGGTATCGACATAAATCTTTTGCCGCCCGCCCGCCGTCGCGAGAAATGCCTCCAGCTCGCGCAGCTTCGCCAGCATCACGTCATGATAATCATCGCCCCAGGCATAGCGCGCGATCCGCCCGGTCTTTCCGACCTCCGGCTTTTGACCTCCGGCCTCCGGCCCTCCCCCTTGCCAATAGTTCATCGCCAGCACCACCACCGAGCGCGCGCCGGGTAGCACCATTTCCGGGTCGCAGCGCTTCTCCGCTCCGCGCGCGATCCAGTCCATCTCGCCCGCCGAGCCGTCTGCGAGCCAGTCGCGAAACTCGTCCGCGTGCGGCGGCGTTTCCGCGCGCGCGATCCGGCAATCGTCGAATCCCGCGGCCACGGCGCGCTTCAGCAGCTCGGTTTTTATCTCAAGCAAGCTTGGCAATGGACTCCTCGATCGATTGCGCCACCTGGTCGTGCGAAAGCCCGGTCGTATCGATGGTAATATCGGCAGCCGCCTCGTAGAGCGGCGCGCGCGTCCGGAGCAATTCTGCTATCGTCGCCGCTGGGTCTGCTGTCTGGAGCAGCGGCCGGTCCGAGCGGCGTCCGAGCCTTCCCAGCAGAGTCGACATATTCGCCGACAGGCAAATCACCGTGCCCAGTTCATGCAGGCGGGTGGCATTCTCCGGCCGCAGGATGGCGCCGCCACCGGTCACGATGATGACTTTTTCCGCAGGATCCAGGCCCGCCAGGATGGCGCTCTCCTCTGTCCGGAAACGTTCCTGGCCGAGTCGCTCGAAGATTTCGGTGATCCGTAATCCGAGCGCGGCCGCGATCATCGCGTCGACGTCACGGCGCGGCCACCCCCGACTTTGGGCGAGCCGGCGTCCCACCGAAGATTTTCCGGTGCCCATAAAGCCGATCAGGACAATCGATCGATCCGCTGCACTCACGTGGCCAATATGCCGCCGCTCCGCCGGAAAAGAAAATTTGCCGCGGGCGGATTCATTTAACCGCAGAGGCGCAGAGAGCGCAGAGTGGGGGAATAGATTGTGGGGTTTCCGGTATCTGCCTTTTCTCTGCGTCCTCGGCGTCCTCTGCGGTAAACACAACCCGCAGTGCCCGGCGCTCAGCGGCAATCAAAATCTTGAGAAAAGCAAACTAACACGGGTGGGCAACACAACGATGTTGGCATGGCAACACAATGATGTTCACCAGGCAAGCAGATGAGCATGGGTGGTGATGCTGGCAAGCGCGCGAGTGAAGCAACATTCCCCGCCCGGGGAGTGCACGCGCCCTCGCGTGCCGGCGACGGCGCCTTCGCCGTCACGAACTTGACTCGCTTACACTGTCTTCGAGAGCGTCGTCTTTTTGGATGAGGTGCTGGCGACCGGCTTCAAAGCCTTGAAGAGGCTGGCAAAATCGTCGTGCCGATTCACTTTCGTCTTCTGCGCCTTCAGATGTTCGATCAGCGCATCATATCCCTTGTCCTTTGACACGATGTGGAAAAACGCGGTCGGCTCGAGCGCTGCCTTGCGCCCCAGATAAAAGACGAGGGTAAAATCGACCGCGTCTCGCCCTTCGCGCTCGATCCGGATCAGCTCGACGGCGCGGGGCGCTTTTAAGAGGGCGCCCACCGTGGTGGTATCGAGCGAATGGTTCTGCCGTCCCAGGAACAGAGTCACGGTGGTGGCCCGCTCCAGCGCAAAAAGAGCCGTGTCGATCTTCTTCATGTTTTCGAAATCAACGAAGATGTGGTTAACGACAGTCATAAACGGTTTCGGTGGCTTTGATAATGGGCTCGGGCTGGCCGCAACTAACTCTTCAAATCCTCAGCAATCGTGGCGAATTGCCCCAGAGCTGAACATCGTTAAAGCATTTCCTTTAGTTCGTCGGGCACAAGCGGGCTGGCGTGGATCGCGGAGCGGATTTCCGCGAAGATTTCCGCTGGCAGGTCGCGATGATACCGCACCTCCTTGCGCTGCACCATCCCGGCCAGTTCCGCCAACGGCTTCTCCAGCACCACGTTGCAATCGATCGCAGAGTGTTTCTTGAACTCCGCATAGTCGCGCGGCATGATTTCCACGACCGTCCCATTCGGCTGCGGTTTCGCGTCCGGACATCGGCGATGTTCGAAGTCACGATTGTGAGCAGGAGCAATTGAGAACGGACCGGTTCTCGATTCACGACCACGAAAAAGTGCGGCTTCTCCGAAGTCAGCTCGCGGCTCTGGAAGTAGAATACACTGCCGGCCCTTAGGCCAAGGCGCAGTTCTGAGGGCAAACGCTCGTCCGGCACACGCTAGCGCCACCGCCTTTCGAAGGCGGCGATTTCGTCGATTCCACTGGCGATAGCTTCGCGCTCAGCGTCATCGAGGCGATGACAGGGCTCTGCGTTTCCCTCGGGATCTTGCAAAAAGTCCCGATAGTTCATCGGAACGCGCGATACGACCTTGCTCTTCAAGGCTGCTTCATGCTTTTTCCAGTCGGGATAGCGGTGTGTGAGCTTCGAAAGCGCATACTTTTCCACCCGACCAAACCGATCCCACGCGAACCTGAGCGCCTCGCGATCACTTTCGGAGAAAACTTTTTCGTCCATGTCAGCGACTGAGTTGTAGGCGAGGCCGCTTTCCGAAGGCTCGATGAATTTTCGAGCGTAGCGCGCTTCTTCTTCTCCAAGGAAATCGCTCATTTCGGCGAGATCTTTTGTACCGGAGGCTACGGGCCCATAATTCATCGCTACGTACTCGTCGCCGACCACCGGCCGCCCGTACTTCCGCAGGTGATATCGGTCCGCGAAGTAAACGAGCTTCAGGGCCTTCATCTTGTGGATGCTGCGACCCGCCTTCCGCGCGAAAAAATTGAGCGCCTGGGTGGCTTTGCGGTGAGAAAACGAAAACGGCATTTCGACAGGAAAAACGAGCGGCGCGCTAGCGAATCAAAATATCATGGGCGTCAAGTTCTGCACTCAAAATTGATCGTCCGCCATCGATCCGGGGCGAATCGCGATTTGAACGAGTGGAAAGTGAGCGATTCCGAAGTCGGTCGGGGTTGAAACGCTCGTCGTCAAAACTTGAAGTTGTTGTAGGCCTCGTGAGTGCCGATCCAAAACCAGTAATATTCGCCATTCCGCTCGCGGGCGATGGCGCGGTAGCGGCGACCGACTTCAACGGAATGCACTCCGCCTTTTTTCTGGAAGCCCAGGGAGGGATGCTGCGGGTTCGCCCGGAAGAGAGCGAAGTTTTTGTGGGCAAGCTTTTGCGCCTGCTGCGGAAGCTCGTCAAGCATTTCCAGAACGACGGCAGCGCGTGAGACTTCACGGCAACGGGGTGAAATTACCCGCATCGATCTCCGCGTCGAGTTTTTGCAACATTGCCGCGTGCTTTCCACTGGGAGAAAAATCCTCCTCGATTTGCTCATCCCAGCCAAGCTTGTCCTGCCGGGTGACGTAAGCGGCCAATTTCGTTAACTCTTCGGGGGACAATTCCTTCACCGCTTCCTGAATTTCAGCCAAGCTCATATTAAACGCTACGCATTGCGCGATTGTCTGGCAAGCAGCGCGCCTGATCGCCTGTTCTTACTTCTGCCTTCTGGCTCTCGTTGGTGGCGGTTCTTTGGGTTGTAGCAGGTGACAAGGTCGTCGAGGTCGGTGCGCTTTGAGGTGATTTGATCAGGACTGCAGCGCCGCCCCTTCGGGCTGACATGCGTCAGTCTATGTCGCCGCTGCTCCATTCCTTGAGAGCTTTTGGGAGGAGCCGGTTCTTGCAGATCGCGGAGACGCGTCGCCCGAATCACCCTCCGCGCTTGCTGCCGTTGCCGCTCGCAGGATTGTCGACCCTCCAGCAAGGAACGCACCTCCGCCTCCGATCGTCAGGCCGACAAATCTCCGGCGCGTTATACCGCACTTTCGCTCTGAATTCGGCTCGCTCCTCATGGCCAAAACGCTGAAGGCAAACGCTCCCCAATGCAAGGGTTGGCGGTTGCCGCTATTTTCGACGCTTCGCTTTCGAGCGGCGTCAACGATCTTGTCGGACAGGAATTGGAATTCACCGCGGAGTCCGCGCTATCTTTGTTTTCAGCTTAGGACACCGCGACCATCAATTAGTTTCTTTGGGCGGCGGCAAAATGCGGCCGTACTCGGAGGTTTTGCCGCGCATGTCAAAGTAATTATACGCTTCGAGAGCAACCTCGCTAATGGCACGCTTTGCCGCTCGTTCGTCGCGGTCCCAAGCCGTCATCACGCTTATGGCAAACGGTCGGCCTCGTACAAAAACAATGCCCGAGTCGGTTCGCACACCTTCCAAACTTCCGGGCTTGTTAGCTACCTGAATGTCGTCTGGCAGGTAGCTTGGAATGTAACTCTCCTTCAACGTTGACAGCTGCTTGATAAACGCCGCGTTCACTTGCTTGTTTAGCACCTTCCCTTTGTGGACCGCTTCCAGGAGCCGGACCATCTCTTGCGCGGTGGCGACGTTCTCTTCCCCGCGCTGCGCGGCGGCGACGTCCATCATTTTGCGACGGAGCATGATCTTCGACAGCCCCAGGCCGCGCAGCGTGGCATTCACATTTTCCCTGCCCACACGATCGTAGAGAATGTTGGTCGCGGCGTTGTCGCTCACCGCAATCATGAATTGAGCCAAGTCACGATTCGTTAGCCGGGTGACACCTGCAGTCAGTCCCGCCATAACCTGGCTGTCTTCCACCAGGTCTTTCGGATCGAAAGTATAGATGTCATCCAGTTTTGCTTTTCCCTGGGCTCCCGCGCGCGCTTCCTGATCCTGGCGATATAATTCGAGGAGGATAGCTAATTTGATGGAACTGGCAGTCGGGAACGAGCGATCAGCGTTGCGCGAAAGGGTCCGGCCATCCGTAAGATCGAGAATGGCTACTCCCATAACACCATCAAATCGGGAGACGATTTCCTCTACGCGAGCCTCGAGCTTCTGCCACAACAAGTCGCTCCGCGGCTCCGGCGTGTCAGGTTTCTGTTGGCCGAGACTGCTCGTTGCCAGCGCCAGCAAGGCGAGGGCGAATGCTGAACGTTTCATAATATGTTAACTCTTCCTCATCCCAGTGTTCTTGTCGTGCCGCTTTCCGTTAACGCTTGAACGATCCAACGATTTCATGGCTCGCCCTGATCCCGCGGCTGCGGGAGCATGCGCGGAAGCTCGTCGCTTTGAATCAGGAATCCAGGCCGTAACGGATGCGTAGCAACGGCCGGGCTTTCCAAGTCGTCGAGTTCGGCGCGCTTGAGGGTGTTTTGATCAACGCTGCGGCGTTGTCCCTTCGGCTGACATTCGTCAGTCTATGTCGCAGCTGCTCCATTCATTAAGCGTGAAGTGCTGGTTGGTGCGCAGGTCGTAGATCCAGAGTTTGGTTGTCCACGCGGCTTTTGCCTCCCCAGGCTATGCTATTTTGCCGCCCTAATTTATAAATGCGCTATCGCGCAGGCATTCTCTGCGCGGGTTTGCCCCGAAAGCTTTCGGGGTTGGCCTTCACTCCCTGCGCATAGAAGATGCCGGTGGGCAGACGCAGGAGGGTGTGGACGTCCGCTTGCTTGAGCAAGGCGCGTCTTATGGTTTGCCTTCACCAAGGCTATGCGAGTTTGTCGCCCTCATCATGGAATGCGCTGCCGCGCAGGCATTCACCGGCGCCGCCTTCGAAAAGGACAATGACGGTCGCGGGGGCGGACGACATGGACGGGAAGCCCGAAGGGTGAGTGGCTGGGAAGACACGAATCATTATCCGGTAGGACAACGGCGGCGCGGCCGTGCTGCTTCAGGATGGTAAAGATGTGCTGGAGGAATTGAGCTGTAATGCCGGTGCGGCTCGCACTTGCTTGTGCTCGCCCAAAGATCGTCGCGGTTGATGATGAGCGATTCCTTCGAGGTCTCGCCCGCTTCGTTGACGATGGTTTGACGCTGCTCTTCTTGCCGAAGGGCGGATTGGCCAGGACGATGTCGTATCGTGCTTCGTAGCGCACGCGTCCTTTCCCGATGAGTCTTCGACCCTTACACAGTGGCCATCAAGTATTCCATCCCGCGTTGCTTGCACCAAATCTCCGCGGACTTCCGCTTGCGCTGCACGTCGTTGGAATCAAGTCGACTTGGATCTTTTACCTCAAGGATCGCTTTCTTCCCATCATCATACTCTATGAAGAAGTCCGGCACATAGCGGCGCTGGTGTTTCTGTCCATCAATCCACGGAATAGTGATGCCATGTCGTTTCATCCACTTTTTAACGAATGGGTCTGCGTCCAGTTTTACCATCATTCGGCGTTCAAGATCGCTGTGAAACTTCTCGAAGTTCCAAGGACTTTTCTTCGGAGTGGGAAAGTCGCCGCGTATACTAATCGCCATATTCGATAATTCCCGATACCAAACCAGGGACGGCACCGACTTTGTTCTTAATCTGCCGCAACATCTTCCACGCGAAATCCACGTCGGCCCGATCAGCCAGCCCTAGTGAGTTTCCTTTTAAGAACTTCTTCCGAACGTGCTGAACCAAAGCCCCATAGACCTTCTCTTTAAATCCCCCGGCGTAACCGGCCTCTACTGTGAGAACCTCCGAAATTTCCAGCAACCCTCCCTTCACGGCGTCGCGAATCGACTCGTCGGTAACCGCTACACCGCCGCTGCCAGGCTCAGAAGGATCGGGAGCGGAGTGGATCGTTTTCCAGCCCTTACCGCCCAGTTCCTGACCGGTAACTCCTGCGATGCCCAACTTCGTGATTTCTAACACCGTGGGGTCGTAAACGATGGTATCCATCGCTTCTCGCCAAGTTTTCAGAGGCTCGGGAGGCGGCGGAACATCGCCAACGTCGAACTGACCATCGTCGACGACGCTTGGATCAGTAGGTGGCACATCGATGACCAAATCTGGATTAGCTAGTTCCTGCTTTGGTGGTGGGGGTGGCAAGTCCTCCGTTTCGTCAAACTCCGAATCCAGCATGACGTTCTCTCGCTTGCGAGCGTTGAAGATGTCCCAAAGCCATTGATGATTGAGTTTGGGGTGATCCACCACCGCGCAAATCTGCGGCTCAGTTGAATCAACGCCTTTGACACGGACCCTCCGCAATCCGCGCCCGATTACCTGCTGGCCGTAAACGATCGAACCAAACTTGCGAAGAAGTAGAATTACTCCGACCTCGGGAACGTCCCACCCTTCCCTTAACATGAGCACACTCACGACCGCTTTGTAAGGCTTTCCGGATTTCTGGCGTTTTCCCAGTTCTTGCGCCTTCTTGCGATCTGCTTCGTCACTGTCTTCAGTAACGAGCAGCGTCTGTATTTTGAAATAATTGTTCAGCGTTTGCGCGGCCTTTTCTGCGTCGGCCTTGCATACTGCCACAACGAACAAGATCGGTTGATAACGCCCCTTCGCGCGCCGCTCTTGTTCTTCAAGGCGCTTAAGCGCGATCGCCATCTGCTGCCGCATGGGCTCGTCATCCGTGACCCATTGAGTCGCGTTGAGACCCAGTCGATCCACTTCTTCCCAGTCGATTTCCTCAACCTTGCGCTTCTCCCCAGTTTGGGCGTCGGTATACGTAAGCTGCACTGTCTTAATGTCCGGCTGGTACACGACAGGCGTTTTGATAATGGCGTCGGCGAGTGCGTCCGTGACGCCGTATTCGTAAATCATCGCACTGTCCGGCGTTCTTCCATCTGCTCGATCAGGGGTGGCCGTCGTATCCAAGCGAAGGATTGTTTTCTCCCGCATCTTAAGCAAGGTCGCCTCGTATTCTGGAGCCGGAGAGTTGTGAGCCTCGTCATTGAACACCGCAAACTCCGGGCCATTCATTAAGCCAGCGAGATTGCTCTGCCCGCTCTTATTGCTCCGATAGAACTGATGGATGTTGCCGAGGACCACGCTCGCGCTAAAGAGACTCGACCAGCCACTATCTTTTCCACTTCCCAATGTCGTAAGATCAAAATTTCCCAATCCGGACGACATAGCGGTATCTGGAAGTAGGTCGCGGTCTCGAAAAACCTTTCCGCCTTCAAAGTCATCTTCGAGTCGGTCACGCACAATGAGGTTGGGGCAAAGTAACACAAACTTTTGCACGCCGTGCGCAATCCGCAGCCATGCAACGAGCGCAGCAATCAACGCGGTCTTGCCACCTCCCGTTACTATGTTGAGTAGTAGTCCGTCTGCGCCTATTTCTGCCTTGCCGAGGATTTCATGAGCGTACAGCACGCGGAGAAATCCCTCCCATTGATGCGGCCATAACGTTCCATCGCGGGCGAGTTGATCATCATCCTTCGAGGTGAGGAATTCGACGTAGCTGTAGGATTCCGACTTTAGACCGGGCAATCCATCGCGCCGCCAATCGCGGAAAGCATCTTCGTAACGCGCAAATTGGTTGAACATTTAATTCACGCCAATTTCTTCGGACCACATACCCTCGCCGCCCATGTCGTCTTGAACCTTGCAAGCTACGCGCACCTTGTCGCTGCGAGGGAACTCATACTGCGCTTGCAGCTGAGGCTCTGACTTGCCACCGCGTACAAATGAAAATCCTGGAGTACTTGAGAAGCGTTCCCCATAGTTGAAATCCCACTGCACGTTGATGATCTTCCCACCGGAGTTCAAAACTACCGATTCACTCACATCGAATAGATACGTTCGGGTCCCAATTCTTTTGTGGCCCACTTCTACCCGCGGTGGTTGCACGAAGGTAAGAAAGTTTTCGTAGTCCGCATGATCAGTTGAGAGCGCCGCCACGTGCTCGCGAAATCGCGGTGAATCGATGCGTACTTCCTCCAGCCGGATGAAATTCAGATCGGTCTGTTCCAGTCGACGCAGTCGCTCCGCGGCCTCAAGCGCGTCTGGGCGAAAGGCCCACGCCAGCATAATACCGTCTCGCAAGTTATCTTGCTTGTAGCGCAGCGTTTTGCGGATCGCGTTCGCGTAATCCTGCACCTCCTTTGCCGTAACAGCCTTCTTAGGATTCGCCTCACCAACCCATACTGGCACTGCACCTTTCATCCCATGAATGTCGGGTTGTTGTTCCTCAGCGATTGCGCCGAAACATTTAAGCACAAAGGCACGGAATTGCATCGGGGGCATCTCGGCCAGGCGGCGAACCTCATAGACGCCCCAATGCTCGACGGTAAAGTCAGCGACACTGAAAAGCTTGCCTGTTTGTTCTTCGACCTGCCGGGTCAGCCGATCAGCGGTGATCGCAACTGCTACGCGCGACTGATCACAGCCTATCCAGTGTCGATGTTCGTCCGTAAACGAATACACGATCTCGTTTTTGAATTTCTCTGATCCATCCCGAGCCTTGACTGGAACGCTCTTCCGCTCGACGCGGGCACCTTGCGCTGCCAAGAGCATGCTGCCTCCGCCTACAAAGAAATCTGCGACAGTGTCTCCCACGTCAGTAAATGCCTCGAGGACACGTTGCATCAGCTGTATTGGTTTTTGCGTCGGGTAGCCAATGCGTTCCGGAAGCTCGAAGTGAAGCGAAGGTATGTCCGTCCAAACATCCTCCGGAATTTTGCCTTCATCCAAATAGTAGCGATACACTTTGCCAGACGTTCGCGGGTCCTCTCTGTATCTCCGGCCCTTTTCGTCAACGTATCGATAATTGTGGGTCACGGATTCGTCGGTGATCGGCATTCGAACCCATCGCGACGAGGTGTTGAATTTATAATTAGGACTTCTGCTGTACCACAACAGAACATCATGCTTGCGGGGGAAGGTAGCTTTGCTGCGCCCGGCAAACGGGTAGAACCATACAATTTCATTTTGAAAATTTTGATGCCCGAAGATTTTATCCATCTCCACCTTTATGTAATGGCTGGCGTGCCAATCGCAGTGGACGACGATGCTCCCGGTCTTCTTTAGAAGCCGCTTCATCTCGTAAAGGCGCGCGTTAAGCCAGATCAGGTATCCGGGCATCCCACCTTCCCAAATGTCTGAGAACGACCGCAGTTCGTTCTGGTCACCGAAGATTACGTTGTAATTCCGGCCGGAGAAGAAAGGAGGATCAATGTAAATGAGATCAATACCCTCGCTCGGTAGCTGTCGCATCACGTGCAAATTGTCGCCCCAGAACAACTGATTTGGCTCAAGCTCCGAATGGCCAAAGCTCACGCGGTCGACAACCTGAAACGGTAGATAAACTGCCGGGAAGAGTTTCCGGAATCCCCTGCGTCCATCCCAACCGAGCGGCTCTTTTTCGACAGGAACGGAACCAAACCGGACAGGCGGTCTCCAAAACGCCTCCTGCTCTGGAAGCGCGTCGCTCCGCTCTTCCGCATCGGGATCTAGGGGTGGCGGCTGTTCAAATTCACCAACCAAAGGCCCTTTTGGCCGCTCACTATCTGTTTCACTTTGTCTCGGCATGGATTTTAGATTTCGAATTAGACTACGCTATATATTGAAAGGACTGTGGGGGACGTTTAGCACCACAAACGTGCTGAAGCTGTTTGGGAATCCGATAACGCCGCGGAAGCGAAATCTTGATTGCGTATGCGGTACACCGCCCGTGGAAATACTCGTCGAAGTAGCTCTTCTCGATTCCGGAATGCCTTTTTGTCTTCTGCCATAGCTGTTCAACATCGAGTGCTAAGATCGAATCAACTCGGAACTCGCCCACGACGCGCTGAATGGGACTGGAAGCATATAAGATGACCCTTGTTACCGACTTTGAGCGGAAGAGGACTCTTCGGAACTCGTAACGCTTTATTCCGGCAAAGATCTGGTCGGCAAATCTCGGCTTAATCGATAATAAGATTTTTGTTTGCATTGGATATTTCGACGAGGCGAATGAAGGCATCGTCCGATAGTTCATCAAACCCGCGAGGCGCCTCTCTGATGATGCGGTGTTCTTTTAGAGCAGCGAAATTAGGTCGTTTCGGAAGAGAATGGGAATACAGAAAATTTACAACGAACGGCCGGTTGTTGGGCTTCCAGTTCCAGTGTTCCTTCAGCTTCGCGTCCGAGAACACGCTCCGTTTCCTACACAGCGCGACGAACTCGTCTTCGGAAGGGATCGTTTTCAGAACGCTTTCAATAATTCCAAGCGTCGTTGCCACGGAAGTGTAGTGTGCGGGCCCGCCAGACGCGGTTCGGTAAAAGACGACTATGTCGCCGGGAGCCATGTCGCTCCGGAAAGATCGCGAGATGTACACCTTTCGCAGCGCATTCCGGTTAGATCTATTGTCTTCGAAGTTCTCTGGCGCCTCCGTCCGGAGAATTGAATCGGGAAGCAACTCGGTGTGATAGCTCGGATAGATCGCGACAATGAATTTCCGCTGCGATCTCGACATGTAAGGGAAGGTCGTTGCTGGGTTCTCATTACTTGCGCGTGGCCGAAAATCCCTTACAAGCACAAGTTCCTCGCCTGCGGCGGTGGTCTTAGTACCAAAATGCCGGAACCCCCAGTCTGATAACAAGGCAATGAGCCGTTCTTGTTCGGCATCTTTATCAAAGATCGTCACATAAATTTCCTCAACCTTCTGAAGAATTGCGTTGTCGAAGATGATCTTGAGGAAGCGCTCTCCGAGCTTGTAGCCGTTCATTGCGACCTTGAACGTCCCGATCTTCAATCGGCGGCATGCCTGGAAACGAGGCTCTATATCCGAATATGCTTCGAATTCGTCTTCGAGCTTAAGATAGAGGAAAGCGACCAACTCTCCGCTTTCTGCTCGAGACACATAAGCCGATTCGTCCGATTTCTGGTTGAACCAAATTGTGAAGTCCGGGTAGTCCCGCTTGAACGTATCGAAGAAGGACTCGTCAACGTTGACGTTTCCGAAGAGCTCCTTCCGAACGGCGAGAACGCGATAGTCCGTTAACTCAGGGTGCTCGGCGGTGACCTTCTCTAGAAAGTCGTCGATCGTGAATATTCGACTTGAGATGCTCAGAACGCTGGCCTTTCTGTGAATCCCACGATCCTCGGTGATAAGAATGTCTACGCGGTTTCCGAAAACCTCCCTCAGCAGCGAAGTATCGTTGCTCGAATTCTCATCGCGATCTAGTTGCCGAATGGCAGATATCTCCGGAGCTTCTGGAGCCTGCGTCTTGAGTTCGATGTAGCTCGCTAGTTTTATTCCGAAGCTGCTTACGACCTTTGGATCGTTGTGCTTGCGGATTTCCGCGATGGACAACGGGTGGATGCACTTCTTGTAGTGGAGTCGGTCCAGCCAATAAAAAAGAACCCCGATTTGCGGCAAAACCACCGTGCTCGCCTCGCGATGCACGACAATGTTAGTATCAAGAAGTACTCTCACTGGTTCCATTCTGAACGCGATGTCGCGCTTCGTTGAACGCACGCCAACCGCGACCTGTCTCCTCGCATGATTTGGCCCTGCGGCATCCGTTTATTCAACCAAAAGAACAAAGAGCGGAGCATGGCGTAAAGGCGCTGGATGGTGCAGATGGTGACGCGCGCGACCGGGTCGAGATGGTTCGAGGTGAGGTGCTGGACGTTGTAGAGCTCGGTGAACTTGCGGCCGGTTTCCGGGGTGACGAATTGATGGAATTGATGAGCCGATTTGCGCTCACCCTGCGGGCGGCCTGCGGCAGTCGATGTCGCTTCGCTCCATTCGGCGCGGGCTTTGTGTTTCAGGTTGGCGCGTTCCTCCGGGGTCGACATTCCGCGCTTTTCTAGCGGGACTCCGGACAGCTGACAATGGAAAAGCGCTCAGAAAAGCGCTTTTCGGTTATCGGCTGGCGTTCCTGGTTAATTGGGGGCGGAAGCGGGAAGGCAGAGGAGAAAGCTGACAACTGAAAACTGAGGAAGAAGTGACGAGTGGCAGGTGACATGTGACGAGAGGGGGACGGAGGGAAGAATGCAGAGGAGAAAGCTGAGGAAGAAGTGACGAGTGGCGGGTGACATGTGACGAGAGGGGGACGGGGGCGAGGACAGCGGACAGAGGAGACGGAAGGAAGAAGGCAGAATGGAGCGACTGGGGCGAGCGACATGGACGGGGAGCCGCGAGGTTGCGGTGTGCGAATGGAGCCGGTGGGAACCATGCGACATGGACAAGCGAAGCGCGGGCGCGGATTTGTTTTCTTTACAAGAGAAGCACGATTCACTACGGCTCGCAGTGGCCGGATTCACTCCTGCTCCCACTTCCTTCACCCTAACAAATAAAGGATACATTCTCTATGTTTCATCTCCGTCTCTCTGACACACCTTTGGTCCGGCGCAGCGCCCTGTTGCTTTTTCTCGGTGCCCTGGCTCTGATCGCGCGGCCCAGCCTGGCTGGTCCCTTTGCCTTTAACAACACCGGCTATCTCGGCACGGCGCGCGCGACCCACACCGCCACGCTCCTGCCCGATGGCAGGGTCCTGGTGACCGGCGGCGCGGATGGCAGCAGCGCTTTCGCGAGCACGGAGATCTATGATCCCGCAACCGCATCCTGGGCGGCGGGGGCGAACATGACGGTCGCCCGTTATCGTCACACCGCGACGTTGCTCCCGGATGGGAGAGTGCTGATCGTGGCGGGCTCGGGTAACCGAACCCTTCTCGTATCGGCGGAACTCTACGATCCAGCGCTCGGCACCTTTACCGCGACCGGCAGCCTCGCTGAGGCGCGCTTTCTACACACCGCGACTCTGCTTCAGGATGGCCGCGTGCTCGTCGTCGCCGGTTCCGCCGGCGGTGTGTCCCTGACGAGCGCGGAGATTTACGACCCGGCAACCGGCGTGTGGACACCGACTGGGGGCCTGACCTATGCCCGCTATCGGCATAGCGCGACGTTGCTCCAGGATGGCAAGGTGCTGGTCGAGGGCGGTTCCGGCAACACGGCCGAAATTTACGATCCGGCGACCGGCACGTGGACGGTGACGGGAAGCATGGCGACGGCGCGTTTCCGGCACACCGCGACTCTATTGCCCGACGGGCGCGTGCTGATCGCGGGCGGTTTGGATTTTGACCTGAACCTCCTGACGAGCTCGGAACTCTACGATCCGGCTCTCGGCATTTTCACCGTCACCGGCAATCTCATCACGGCGCGCGCTCAACACACCGCGACGTTAATGTCGAACGGCAAGGTGCTCGTGACCGGCGGGCAGGGGGGACCGACTCCGACTACTGAATTTTATGATCCGCTGAGCGGTACCTGGACGTCGGGGGCAAATCTGATCGGGGGCCGGGCTCAGCACACGGCGACTTTGCTGAACGACGGCTCGATCCTGATCGCGGCTGGCTACTTTGGCGCTGCTCCGAATCAGAGCGGCGGAGGCGCGGCTCCGGCGGTCGATCATGGTGCTCTTAAGAGCGCTGAGATCGGCTTTCGGCCCAAGCGGTGAGGAGGGCCTTTCGCCCCGGTTTTTGTGCTGGCGGCCGGACTACCGCGGGGCCTGCTCGGCTGCGCTTTGGGCGCGGAGCGATTTGTATTCGTTGCCCTCTTTCCAATCGGGCCAAGTGGTGGAGTTCGCCAGTTCTTTGCCTAACGAAAAGGCGACGCTCGCTTCCTGGACGGTGCCGGCAAAGTTCCACTTCGAATCGAACTGGTCGCAGGGCTGGTGGTAGCAGTTCGCGTTGTAGGCAGAGACGGTTTTCTGCCCGGCGGCGGTGCCGCCATCGACAAGGTCGCGCCCGGCGCGGAAGGCGAGGACAGGCACTCCGCGCTTGGCAAACGGGTAATGATCGGAGCGGAAATACCAGCCCGCTTCGGGGTTGGGCTCGGGAGTGACACGAAGGTTTTGCGCTTCTGCGATGCGAGCAAAGTCGTCCTCGAGGGTAGTGCGATCAGCCCCGATAAGCTCGATGTCGCGCGCGGCGGGAAGGACGACATGTGGGTCGAGGTTTATGACGGCGGCGAAGCGGGCCAGGGGATGGAGCGGATGGCTGGCGTAATACTCGGACCCGAGCAGTCCCTTTTCTTCCGCGGCCCAGGCGGCGAAAAGAACGGTGCGAGCGGGCGGCGACCCGTTCTTGAAGGCGCGGGCCAGCTCCAGGACTTCGGCGGTGCCGGTGGCGTTGTCGACCGCGCCGTTGCGGATACCGTCACCGGTTTTGTCCGGTCCGTTCTGGCCGTTCGCGTCCCAATGCGCGCCATAAAGGATATACTCGTTAGGCTGGGTCTGGCCCTTGAGCTGGGCGAGGACGTTGTGGCTCTTGAAGGGAGTGGCTTTGATTTCACCCGCGGCGGAAAGGGTGGCGTCCTTCATCGCAAAGGCGCGGAAGGCGGGATCGCGCGACATGGTTTTCAAATCTTCCAGCTTGAGACCGGTTTCAGTGAGAAGTTTCTGCGCGACATCGAGCGTGATCCAACTGGCAAACTGGACGGTAGATGGAGTGAGTGGGGTAAAAACCATGGCGGGCAGTGCGTCGCCGCTCCCCAGCTGGGAAAAGGGATAACTGGCGGCCGCGTCCTCGTGGATGATGAACAGACCGGCGGCGCCGGCTTCGGCGGCAGCTTCAAACTTAGCCCCGGAACGGCCGGCATAAGCCATGCGACTGCCTTCGAATCCGAGATCGCGTCCCCCTTCGAATCCGAGATCGCGTCCCCCTTCGAAATCGGGGTCATTGGCGAGGATGACGGCGACCCTCCCTTTCATGTCGACGCCCTCGTAAGCGTTCCAGCCTTTGCCGGAATCGACCACGCCGTAGCCGGCGAAAACGAGCGGCGCGTCCTTGAGCGACGTGCTGCCGGCATTGCGCAGCGAGAGAGAAGGCGTCGCGCCCGAGCACGAGTGGCGTTTCCTTGTCGCCGAACTTGAGCGAGAGAGTGGCGCCGGGTCGACGATCGAGCCGGACGAGCGGGACTTCCTGGAACCAGCCGCCGTTTTCGCCCGCGGGCTCGAGCCCGGCTTTCTCGAAAGCTTGAGCGAGGTAGGCGATGGTTTTCTTCTCGCCTTCTTCGCCCGGGCCGCGCCCGAGAAATTCATCGGAGGAAAGCTTCTCGACGTCGGCTTTGATGTGCGCGGCGGAGATGGGATTGGCCGGCGCGGGCGAAGGACTCGGAGTGGCGGAGAGAATGGGGAGACGAAAATTAGCGCGCAGGCGAAGGAGATGAATCTCATGAGAATGAGATTCGTGCGCTTGCGCGAGAGTGGCAACGGCCCTTTTGCCCGCGCCTCCTTGTCTCCGGCGCGAGCCAATGTTGATTGAGTGATGGCAATTGCATCGATCAATCCCGCGACGGGCGAAACACTAAAGGAATTCAAGGCACTGACCGCGGCCGAGCTGGAAAGAAAGCTGGCCGCGTCCGAGCGGGCGTTTGCGGTTCACCGCACGACTTCGTTGCAGGAACGGAGCGCGATCCTTTCCGCGGCGGCAGAGCTGCTGGAGGAGGAAGTTGATTCCTTCGCCCGCACGATCACACTGGAGATGGGCAAGCCGATCGGCGCGGCGCGCGATGAGGTGCGCAAATGCGCTACTGGCTGCCGCTATTATGCGGAAAACGGTGCGCGTTTCCTCGAGGAGGAAACGATCCAGACCGCGGCGGCGCGCAGTTCGGTGCGCTGGCAACCGTTAGGCGCGGTCCTCGCGATCATGCCGTGGAATTTTCCGTTCTGGCAGGTCTTTCGTTTTGCCGCCCCGGCTTTGCTGGCCGGCAATGTGGGCCTCCTCAAGCACGCCGCCAACGTCCCGCAATGTGCGCTGGCGATTGAGGACATCTTTCGGCGAGCGGGTGCGACGGAAGGAGTTTTCCAGACGCTCCTGATCGAGTCGGACAAGGTCGCCGGGCTGATCAAGGACAGGCGGATCAAGGCGGTGACCCTGACCGGAAGCGACAAGGCAGGGAGCGCAGTCGCGGAAACGGCCGGGCGGGAGATCAAGAAGTGCGTTCTGGAATTGGGCGGAAGCGATCCGTTCATCGTCATGCCGAGCGCCGACCTGGAGGCGGCGCTCACGACCGCGGTAAAAGCGCGGACGCAGAACAACGGGCAATCGTGCATCGCGGGCAAACGTTTCCTGATCGCGGATTCGATTTACGACGAGTTCGTTAGGGAATTTGTCGAGCGAATGGAGATGTTGAAGGTGGGCGATCCGATGGACGATGCGACCGAGATCGGCCCGCTCGCGACACCGTCGATCCGCGAGGGCGTGGATGAGCAGGTGCAGAAGTCGATCAAGGCCGGGGCGAAGTTGCTCGCGGGCGGGAAAGCGATGGAAGGGAAGGGGAATTTCTATCCGCCGACTGTGCTGGCGGAGATCCCGGAAAAAGCGCCCGCTTTTCGCGAAGAAGTCTTCGGGCCGGTCGCGCTCCTCTTTCGAGTGAAAGATGCGGCGGAGGCAATCGCGCTGGCGAACGACAGCGAGTTTGGCCTCGGGGCGAGCGTCTGGACGAAGGATCCCAGCGAGCAGGAGCGTTTCACGAACGAGCTGGAGGCGGGAATGGTTTTTGTGAACGCGATGGTGGCCTCCGATCCGCGGCTGCCTTTCGGCGGGGTGAAACGCTCGGGCTACGGACGCGAGCTTAGTTCGTTAGGCATACGCGAGTTTATGAATGCCAAGACGGTGGTCATCGGAGGTTAGGCGTCTCGCCTGACTTGGCCGACAGGCGTCTCGCCTGTCGAAGCGGTGGATTACTCTGAGGGAAGAACCGACAGGCGAGACGCCTGTCCGCCAAGTCAGGCGAGACGCCTAACCTCCAAATTGATCTTCCTTGTTTTTGAACAGGACGTTGAAGGTCGTGAGCGAGCCGTAGCAGCGGGTGATGTATTGCTGCAGGTCGAACTTGTCGGCGTCGCTCAGCTTTTCGTTCGCGTTCACCTTCTGTTCCAGGACGCGCAGATTGTTTCGGATCATCACGATCTTGTGAAAGAACGTTTCGAGCGGCACCTCTTTTGGTTGCAACGATTCATCGGCTGACTTCAAGACAACCGTGCCGCGCTGCCAGCGGGTGGCCAGGCCTTCGACCAGTTGATCGGTTTTCTCGAGGCCGAGCGCGGCCACCATCGCCTGCGCCGTCTCGCGGATGAGGGTGCTGAGCGGCATCTGCATTTCCGTGAGGCTGGCGCTCGGCTCGGCCGTCGTTAGTTCGCTCGTCGCCGGATCCACCGTGCGCGGTGCGTCATCGAAGGTGATATCGGCGGTGTGCTCGGTCAGCGCCTTGATTTTCCCGACGCCGTAGCGCGGATGGCGCACCTGCATTCCGATGTGAAGACTTTGAACAGCGATACCCATGATGCATGCAAGCTGCGGCGCCGCGCCCTGCGCGCAACCGTGAAAGCGCGAAGCGGCGCTACGACCGAGCGCCATTTGATGTAAGAAACCGATGTCACCGGCTACTGATATGAGTAGAAACGGATGCGAGAAGACGAATCATCAAACGTGCAGACCTGCGCTCCGGGCGAAGCGCCAACGGGGAATCTGCAGTCAGACTCGGGGTTGACGCCCGGCAATCTCAAGAGGCACGAGAGGGAAGCGCTCTTCAAAGAATGGCTGCAGGATTTCGGGGGGATTCCGGTGAAAGTGGCGCGCTCGTTTGCCTTCCAGGCTGAGGACCAGCGCGATCTGCGCCAGCAGATGTGCCTGCAGATCTGGCGCTCGCTCGAGAACTTTTCGGCTCGCGCCAAGGCGTCCACCTGGATCTATCGCGTCTGCCTGAATACTGCGATGACCTGGCAGCGTTCGGAGAAGCGGCGCCGGCTTTTCTTTGCATCGGTCGATCCGGCCGAGGTCCTGCCTAACGATCTGGCAGCGTCGGCCGATCCGCGACTGGAATTGCTCTACGCTGCGATCCGGGAACTGCGGCCGGCCGATCGGGCGCTGATTCTTCTCTACCTCGAGGAGCGGAGCTACGCGGAAATCGCGGAGATCACCGGCCTCACGCTCAGCAACACTGGTGTGCGCCTGCAACGCGTGAAACGCGAGCTGGCGCAGCGCCTCAACCAAAAAACAGAAAATGACTAACGAAGAGCTGAAAGAGATTTGGGCGCAACAACCGGAAAGTGACCGCGCCATGCGCCTGGCGCCGGAGTCGATCTGGCAACTGGCGGAGGAGAGCGCGCGGTTTGAACGCACGATTACCTGGCGCGATGCGAGAGAATGGGGCGCGACGATTTTGGTCGCGGGATTCCTTCTCTTCTTTGCCTTTCGACTGCCGACGATCCACTGGCTGCCGGTCATCGCGGCCATTCTGGTTTGTCTGCCCATGACCTACGCTTCGGCGATTCGCCGGAAACGTCCCGCGCCGGAGCCGTCGCAAAGCCTGGGACAACATCTCCGGGATTCGATCGCGAGCGTGCAGCTTCAGATTCGTCTGCTCCGCACAGTCCTCTGGTGGTATCTACTGCCGCTGGCCCTGGGCCTGTTGGTGTTTTCGTTCGATGCCAGGCTATTTCGACGGCTGCATTTTGACGCGAGATTTTTTCTGATGAACGCGGTGACGTTGGCGGTGTTTTACGGCGTCTGGCGACTCAATCAGCGCGCCGTCCGCAAGGATTTAGAGCCGCGTTTGCGGGAATTGGAAGGCACGCTCGCGGAGTTGGAGGCGTAGCCGCTCCGCCGCGTTGTCATCCCGAACCGCCGTAGGACGGAGAGGGATCTCTCCCATGTCATGAGCGCGTGCTCCCCCGGGTGAAGACGCGGACTGCACTGTGAGGTCCTCTCCGCGCTTCGCCGGATCGAGATGACAGACGCGATAAGACCGATTCGTGCGCGCGGCCGCAAATCTTCTGAATCCAATCGGCGCGCTGGCGGCATCTCACTGGCGATGATGCAGGACTTTCGCTTCGCGTTCCGGCAGCTGATGAAGGCGCCGGGCTTTGCCGCCATCGCGGTTCTCACTCTCGCCATCGCCATCGGGGTGAACTCCGCCATCTTCGCCCTCGTCAACGGTGTCATCCTGCGCCCGGTCGTGCCGTTGCGGCCGGCGGAAGTGGTGAATGTCTTCACCGCGCGCCAGAGCTCGGCGCACGACTACCGGCCGTTTACCTACAACGAATTTACGGTCCTGCGCGAGGGCAACGACGTCTTCGCGGAGGTGGCAGCGATGCAATTTGCGCTGGCCGGGATCGGACGCGATGGGGCGATGCGGCGGAGCTTCGTTTTCCTGACGTCGTCGAACTACTTCGCGCTTATGGGCGTGAAGCCGGCGTTCGGACGTTTTTACGATGAGGCGGAAGGCCGGCCCGAGGCCAGCATCCCGGTCGCGGTGGCGAGCTATCCTTATTGGAGAAAACTCGGTGGCCGCGCTGACCTGATCGGGAAAACGCTGACCATAAACGGCGCGACCTACACCTTAATCGGAGTGGCGCCGGCGCACTTCTCGGGTGCGAGCGCGCTCCTCGCTCCGGATCTTTGGCTGCCGCTGGGCGTTTACACGAAGCTCGGCTCGGCCTTTAGCGACACGAGCGGGAAGCTGCCGCTGACTTCGCCCAAGAATTACACTCTCAACCTCGTCGCGCGGATGAAATCCGGCCTAACGATCGGGGCGACGAAGGCGCGTCTGCCGGCGCTGGCGAAACGGCTGACCGCGATCCAGCCCTCGGACGCGACTGGTGCGCGAGAATTGCAAATCCAGACGCCTTCGCGCTTCAGCATCAGCACGACGCCGTCGGATGATGGCCCGATGGGACTGATCGGAGTCCTGCTCCTCGCGATGGCGGCAGCGGTCCTCTTTATCGCCTGCCTCAACCTGGCCAACATGCTCCTGGCCCGCGGAGCGAATCGGGCGAAGGAGATCGCGTTGCGCCTCGCGCTGGGAGCGAGCCGCTGGCGGATCGTGCGCCAGTTGCTTTGCGAAGGCCTCTTTCTCGCTCTGCTTGGAGGCGCGCTCGGTTTGTTGATCAGCTACTGGAGCAACGATCTCCTCCTGGGGTCGTTAGGCAGTCTCTTTGGCTCGCTCAATTTCTCTATCGTGGTCGCGCTCCGGCCGGATGCGACGGTCTTCGCGGTCACCTTCCTCATTTGTCTCCTTGCCACGTTGCTCTTCAGTCTCGGGCCGGCCCTGAAAGCTTCACGCGCCGATCTGGTGAATGATTTGAAGCAGCAGGTCGGGGAACCGGCCCACGTCGGGCGGCTGAATCGCTTCTTTGCGCCGCGGCACCTCCTTGTGATGACGCAGATCGCGCTCTCCTTCACTCTGCTTTTCAGCGCCGGCCTGTTTTTTCGGGCCGCGCTCAAGGCCGGGGCGTTGAACCCGGGCTTTGATCGCAGAGGAGCGCTCTCGGCGGAGATGGATTTCACTCTCGGCAACGAAGATGAGGAAGCGGCGCAGCGGACGATGTTTGCCGCCGTCCATCGGGTGCGGACGCTGCCGGGAGTCAAAGCAGCCGCGCTTACGACCATGCTGCCCTACGGCAACCTAACGAACGCGCGGCGGGTCATGCGGCTGGATGAATCGGTGGTGGCGAAGACCGACCCAAACGCGCCGGAGCCGGGCGCGAGTGGCCTTTTCACCGCCGTCACCCCGGGATGGTTCGATGCCATCGGAGTGCGACTCCTGCGCGGGCGCGATTTCACCGAGACGGAAACGGAGCAGAAAGATTCGCCCCCGGTTCTAATCATCGATGAGATGTTGGCGAAGAAGCTTTTCCCGAAAGGCGACGCCCTCGGGCAGCATCTGCGCTACACCCTGCCGCCGAGCGACGGGTCGCCTAACGATTTCACGATTGTCGGGATCGTGAGCCAGCATCGGCACGAAGTGCTCGGCGACGAAATGCCGCGCCGGATTTTCGCGCCCCTGGCGCAGGCCTACAACGGCGGCGTGATCCTGCAGGTCCGCCTCGCGCGAGACAATCGCGCCTCGGTCAGCGCCATGATCCCGACGTTGCGCGAAACCTTGCGCGCGGTCGATCCGGCGATGCCGATCCTGAGCATCGGTCCGTTTGAAGACATCGTGGACAAGAACGCGGGCCTTTGGGCGATTCGTTTCGGCGCGGTGCTCTTCGGCATCTTTGGCGGAGTGGCCTTGCTCCTCGCGGTCGTGGGCGTTTACGGGGTGAAGGCGTATGCGGTGGCGCGGCGCACGCGTGAGATCGGCATTCGCATGGCGCTCGGTGCGGACCGGGGCGACGTCTTTTCGTTGATCATGAAACAGGGAGCGCTCCAGACAGCGTTTGCGCTCGGGATCGGATTGCTGCTCGCGCTCGGTCTCGGACGCGTCTTGGCAAAGATGCTTTACCAAGTGAGCCCGAGCGATCCGCTGGCTTTGCTAGCGGCGAGCGTGCTGCTGGGATCGGCCGCGTTGCTGGCCTGTTTTTTGCCCGCGCGGCGGGCGATGCGGGTCACGCCGATGACAGCATTGCGCACGGAATAGCGCGGGCGCCATGTAGACGCCTCCCTCTGGGAGGCGCGGGAACTGATCTGGCGGCGCGAGTCGGTCTCGCGCTTCGCAGAGCGAAGCGTCTACAGGCGCGCGGAATAGGGGTTGTTAAAGCTGTGAGATGTTTCCGGAAGGTTTCGGCGAGGCGCCGAAACCGGCACGCGAGGGCGCATGCGCTCCCCGGAGTTTGCCGCGACGCGTGTCTTAGGTTCGCACCTGGCCTTCGCCGCGGATGAGGTACTTGTAGGTCGTTAGTTCTTCCAGACCCATCGGGCCGCGGGCATGCAGCTTGTCGGTGCTGATGCCGATCTCGGCGCCGAAACCGAAGGCGCCGCCGTCGGTAAAACGAGTGGAGGCATTCCAGTAAACGGTGGCGGAATCGACTTCGCGCAGGAAGCGCTCGGCCGTCTCGGCGTTGCGCGTGACGATGCAATCGCTGTGGTGCGAGCCGAACTCACCGACGTGCGCGATTGCGTCGTTAGGCGAATCGACCACCCGCAGGGCGAGGATGTAATCGAGAAACTCCGTCCGCCAATCTTCTTCCGTCGCGCGCCGGAGCGGCTGGTAATTGAGCTGGATAAGCTCGGCGAAAGCACTTTCATCGGCGCGCAGCTCCACCTTCTTCTGCGCAAAACGCGGCGCGAGCAGGCGGAGGAATTCCGGCGCGATGTCGCGATGGACGAGTACGGTCTCGAGCGCGTTGCAGACGCCTGGTCGCTGCGTCTTGCCGTTGAAAACGATCTCGAGTGCCATCTCCAGGTCGGCTTCGCGGTCGACGTAGGCGATGCAGATGCCGTCGGAATGTTTGATCACCGGCATGCGGGCGGCGCTGACGACGGCCTCGATCAGGGCCTTGCCGCCACGCGGGACGATCAGGTCGATGAATTCATCCATCTCCGCCATGTGCCGGACAGCGGCGCGGTCGGTCCGCGGGATGAGGAGGATGCAGTCGTTAGGCAAGCCGGCCCGGCTGGCTCCGGCCTGGAGCGCCTCCGCGATCGCGACGTTGGAGTGGATCGACTCCGAACCGCCGCGCAGAATGGTGGCGTTGCCGGTCTTAGTGCAAAGGACGGCGGCGTCACTGGTCACGTTTGGGCGCGATTCGTAGATGATGCCGACGACGCCGATCGGAACGCGGACCTTGGAGATGCGGATCCCATTGGGCGGAGTCCACTCGCGTAAAATTTCGCCCACCGGATCGGGGAGCGCGGCGACCTGGCGGATGCCTTGCGCCATGGCTTCGACGCGCGCTGCGCTCAAGGTGAGGCGATCGATCATCGCAGCGGCGAGATGTTGTTCGCGGGCGTGGACGAGATCTTTTTCGTTCGCGGCCAGGATTGTCGCGGTCTGAGCCACGATCTCATCCGCCATCGCGAGCAGCCCGGCGTTTTTCTGCTCGGCGGAAAGCTGGCTGAGTTTCCGGGACGCGGCGCGCGCGCGGCGCCCGAAATCCCGGACCTGTTCTTTCAGGTCAATCTCGGGGTTGTCTCCGCTCGACGTCATGGCCTAACGACCGCGCTGAGACTTGGGCAAGAAACGAGTGCCGACATTTTTCCCGGCGATGACGTCGGGGATTTGCTCGGGCCGGCGGCCGTTGATGATGACGGTCGTGATGCCGGCGTCGACCGCCATCTTGACCGCGTCGAGCTTGGAAATCATGCCGCCGCGCGAGAAGGGGCCAAGATCCCCGTTAGCCAGTTTTTTTACCTGGTCGATGTCGCGCACGAGCGGGATTACTTTGCCGTCGGCATCGAGCAGGCCGTCGACCTGAGTGAGGATAATGAGGAGGTCGGCGCCGGCGAGGGTGGCGACTTCGGCGGAGAGCCGGTCGTTGTCGCCGAAGGTTAGTTCTTCCGTCGCGACGGAATCGTTTTCGTTGATGATGGGCACGACGTTCTCTTCCGCGAGAAGCCGCTCAAGCGTGTTGCCGGCGTTGGCCCGGCGGCGGCGGCTGTCGAGATCGCTGTGCGTGAGAAGGAGCTGGGCGACGTTGAGTTTGTAGCGGCCGAACGCCATTTCGTAGGCGCGCATCAGTTTCGATTGCCCAATCGCGGCGCTGGCCTGGGCGGTGGCGAGATCGGTCGGGCGTTCGCGCAGCGCCAGCACGCTCGTCCCGGCCGCGACCGCGCCGCTTGTGACGGCGACGCATTGGTAGCCTTTGCGAATGAGCGCGGCCACTTCCGCGCTGATCCGGGCAAACTGTTTCAAATCGAGTCTGCGCGAGTTCGTCGTGAGAATGGCGGAGCCGAATTTGAGCACGATGCGGCGATGCTTGCGCGGCGATTTCTTTGGCTTGGACATGTGCGGAGGCCTCTATGCGGCGAGACGGCGCGGATTTCCAGCAGAAACCCTGCCGCTCGATCCGTCAGGGTGAAGTGGCCGTAGCCGGAACTCGTACCCGATGCGGAGGATCGGGGTGCCAATGCCAAAGGGCGAGCATGACGAAAAAACCGATGACATATGCCGGAATGATGAACCAGCCGTGGCGCACCCAGAGGGCGACGGATTTTGCGGTAGGATTTTGGTTACAGAGCGCGACCCCGGCGGAGGAGCCGAACCAGATCATGGAACCACCGAAACCAACTGCGTAGGCCAGAAATCCCCAGTCGTAACCGCCCTGGTGCAGGGCGAGGGCGGTCAGCGGGATGTTGTCGAAGACCGAGGAGAGAAAACCGAGGCCGAGTGCCGTCGGCCACGAAGCGCGAGGCAATTCCTCCACCGGCATAAGCGACGCGCACAGAACGAGCGAGAGGAGAAAAACGGAACCGCGCAGAGTCTTCGGCAGCACTTCCCAATCCGGCCGCCGCACCACGGTCGAAAGAACAATCGCGACCCAGACCGCGACGCCGATAAACGGGAAGTGCGCCGCCACCGCGGGGAATTTTAGATTGACCAGGATGTTCGTCCCGAGTGCGAGAAGCAGGATGAGAGCGACGATCCCAACCCGGGCCCAGTCGAGTCGGGTATGTGTATGGGAGTTCTGCAAAATCGGGGAGTGCTTCTGCTGGAGGATCGCGGCCGGGATTCCGAAAACGAACAACGCGACCCCGGAGGCGATGATCGCTTCGAAAACCGTCGTCGGGGAAACCCCGTCGATCCACATCATGGTGGTGGTGGTATCGCCGAGCACGCTCCAGGCGCCGCCGGCGTTGGAGGCGGCGACGATCGCGGCCAGGTAACCGACATGCACCCGGGCGCGAAAGAGCTGGTGGGCCATGGCCCCGCCGATGAGGGCGGCCGCGATATTATCGAGAAACGAGGAAATGAACCAGACGACCACGAGCATGACGAAGGCGCCGCGCCAGTCGTTAGGCAAAAAGCGCGGGAGCAAAACCGGGAGATGGCTTTTCTCGAAGTGCCGGGCGAGAAGGGCGAAGCCGGTCAGGAGACAGAGGAGGTTGGCGAGGATGACCCATTCATGGTCGAGATGCCTAACGAGCCCGCCGAGGCCCGGCCCGGTGCGGAAGCCGGTGAAGAGGATCTTGTAGAGTGTGATCGTGACCGCCCCGGTGAGCGCAACCCGCAGTGTGTGATGATGAAAAAGAGCGATCCCGAGCAGGGTGAGGGCGAAGAGGATGAAATCGACCGGCACTCCGAAGAGGAGCGGAACGATGATGGGGTAGGCCATGGACGATGTTCGCTTTAGGTGGAAAACTCGCCGCCGCCAAGCTCCGAAACGCCCGGCAGCGATCGATTTCTTGCGCGGAAAAAGTTCACGAATAGGTTCGCCAATATTGGTGGCGCAGTGAGAGAGTCGCTCGCGCGAGCGCGGCGCTGCTTTCCAGCGGTGGCGCGTCCTGAGCGCAACCGGGCCTATAGCTCAGCGGTTAGAGCAGGGGACTCATAATCGGAAAGGGGCGTTTTCGCAGTTTTGCGCGACTTTTCAAAATCGCGTTTTTCATAGGTAAAAGCGCAATTTCGTTTGCGCGGGCAATGTTCTGTTTTGCAGAAAAAATTCAACAGACCGTGAAAAATGACCGTGAACGGTCAGACAAGGTGATCTTGCGTCCCCCGCGCTCACAGGGAGCAACGATTCTTCTCTTCGGAAAGAAGCTGTGCTTCCCATTCCGGCGACTTCAATGATAAAGAGATGTAAGGTGTTCGAGAAAAAAAAAGAGCGAAGATATTTCGAACGAATCCGCGGAACATTTGTTCGCGAGGCGACCGACACAACATTGATGATTTTCCTCCTAGAGTCCGCAACTTTCGGAACCCCGAGCGGGTATCATAAAGATAGGGACCCCGCTGGGATGAACCTGGCAATCGAATTAATCGACGCAGGCTATTTGCGCGGTGAAATCCTCGACCGCACCAATCTCGGGGCAACGTGCGCCATTGTAGCGGGTATCACGATTGCCGGTCGCGAGTTTTTGGAAAAACTCAAACGCGAAAAACGCGAGCGTAGTTGGCGAGGGCGAATGACAAAAGCCATCTGGGCTTTTTGGGGGTGGATTGTTGGCCTTCTCGGACCGCACATCTCTGACGTTTCGCAATTTGTCGCCCGTTGGTGGCACACATTGAGTCATTAAGCATCGACGAATTCCGCCGTGAACATCATCGAAGTCCGCCCCTCGCTAAAATTCAAAGGCGCGTGGACCGCGCTGGAAATGCCCGGGGTCGAGCCTGCCTTCGCTGAACCAGACGCCAGGCGCAAAACTCGCGGCTAGGGTTTCACCATTCGAACGCGCCGTTCGCGTCGCGCCAATCATCAGGTATTTTTTCCTCAATATCCCCAGCATATTCCCGCCTCGTAGCGACGTTCCACTCACCCGCATTTTTTCGGAAGCGGAACTGCTGGATCACCTTGCCGTTTTTGGCTGTAACTTCCACCTTAAAGTCGCGACGGTCTCGATACTTTTCCGCGTCTTCGGGATCGAAGATTTTCGACAGACTTAAGTCCAGACCTGGTAGGACTCGTTCTTGGCCCAGACCGATAGTTCCGACATCCTCTGCCCTGACGGCTATGTCACCAGGGGCGTTGGTTACTTGGTAACGCGGGTAATGGCTCATCGAATAGTTCCGTACTGAGATATCCACAATGCGGATGTAAACGTCGTGGACAGGGTACGGTCCTGACTGCTTTACCGTCAGAGGGCAAGAGTTCGTGTCGGGGGGTATGAAACCAAGAGTGAGATAGGCGTAGCTAGATCCTCCAGTGGTTAGATTGATTATCTCGCGATTCAGACTGGTGATTTCATCACTTTTCCGGGCGATCTCATCACTCTTCCCTGCTAGATTCTCGGCCGATCTGGCCCTTTCCAAATCGCCCCGATAGATTCCAACGGCAGCGACGACTGCCCCAAAGGCAGCGACGAGTGATCCCAGGAGAACAAGCGTGGTTGGGAGATATTGTCCGAAAGCCTTGAGCATTGCGGGACATTGCTAGAAATCGGGGAACGGGGGAAGCTCAAACTTGCTGGACCTCGCCAATCAACAGATGCGTTGAGATCCTCCGTATGAATGTCTGGCCGATGCTTATGATCCCTCGTGAAAGAGCACCTCGTCGAGCTGCCGGTTATCTACGTAGTCGCCACACTTCGAACACTTATAAAAATGCCTCTTCTCCTCCTCTTCCGGCAGGTGGCCCATAATCGGCGGCGTTCATTCGATCCGGGCGTCGGCGAACGGGGCGAATCGCCAAGCGCCCCGCTTAGCTGTTTTCGCCTTCGCTTCGATCGTCTGTAAGTTCCCGACATAAACGCGGGAACTCCGGCCATCCGGAAGCGGGGTCCGATTTCTTGCGTGGAAAAAGTTCACGAATAGGTTCGCCAAGTTTGGTGGCGCAGTGAGAGAGTCGCTCCCGCGAGCGCGGCGCCGCTTTCCAGCGGTGGCGCGTCCTGAGCGTAATCGGGCCTATAGCTCAGCGGTTAGAGCAGGGGACTCATGATTGAGCCTAACGATTTTACGCTGTTTTGCACAGCGTTGCAAAATCAGATTTCACGAGGAGAGAATGGCGCGTAAGTGATGCGCAGCTTTGCAAGGTTTCGCATCGAAAAGGCGTCCGACCGTAGAAAACGACCGTAGAACTTTTCGCCTTTTAGTTGGAAGCGGGGGGCTCGACAGACCGATCATGAAGCGCCAACCCGACATCGCTTGCGGGAAAACAATTTCAGCCTCAATCGGCGTCAGTTGGCGCGTCGTGAGCGACTGCTTTAGAAGCTGCGCAATCTTGGCCTGTGCCGCGTGAAAATCCGCGTAAATGTCGATCGTTGGCCGGAGGCTGCTGATTTCCAACCGCAAATTGGGTTCACCCCCAAGCAGGCGTGCCGAAAAGCTTCCGCCAGCGCGTTTGAATCGTAAAGGGGCGGGCAAGCTTCTCCGCAGTGAAGGCTTTCGCCACGTCGCCGAGGGTGACAGCTTCGGCCTTCGTTAGCCTGAGATATGCAGCTTGCTCGTGAGACCGTTTCCCGCGAGAGCGTGATTCAGTCGTGTCCACAAAATAGAGCCGGAACGTTTCCAATCGACCGTCGGGCAACCGGACGCGAAAGCTGTCACCGTCTGTCCATTCGTCCGGTTCTAATCTACAACCGTCGATTCGCTCGAAGGGCGAACTTGCAGCCCTCTTATACGAGCGCGCCTTTCATAGACCTTTTTCATCAAGCCGAACGCCTGCTCTTGGCGCTGCCATGTTACCCCATCAATGACGACGTGTCGGGAAGTCAGTTGGACTTCTGCGTGCGTTGCGCGCGCCAAGCGTCCAAACCTTGTGCTCCAAAAGCCAGTAGGCCGAGGGAACCGGGAACCGAGTTTGCATTGGCCGGTTGAAGAGATTGCTTTTGCCCCGTCAAGATAGCGTCGCCCACATCGCCCCAAGCGTAATCTTTAATAACATCACGAACGTGATTGTTGATGTTTTTCGTCTGTATTCTCGCCCAGCCGTATTGCGTGCCGTTACCGGTATTGAATCGGAAACCAACAAAACCTCGGATCGGTCCACCGTTGGGTGCAAATTGGCCATCCGACCAATTGGTAAATAAGACGCCGTGATCAGGGTGTCCAGTGACAGACAGAAACCTGCCGGCAGAGACGTTCTCTCGCGAAGGCAGATTGGATAGAAAGATGCGACTGAAACCGTAATCGACCCCGCGGGCGGACCCAGAGATTACCCCTTTAATTATGAAGTCGAAGTCCTGTAGGAAGGTACTTTGACCTCGTAAGTTTATAAAAAAAAGAGATGCGCCGTTGCTTAGTGGAAGACTGGCATGAGCGTCACCGAAAAGTTTGATAGACACATTGCCCGAGTAATGGATCTCGGCCTCGGCGGAATTGGCGCAGGTCAGCGCGCTAGCAGCGCCAGCCGCCGCATAGGTGGCCCAGCGCGAATTTGAAATGGAACGAATCTTTTGCCCACGGATGGCGCTTTTCATGGCAAAAATATTTCAAGTTCGGAGGGAAAAGTAAAGCCAAACGTTCCGCCAAAGCAGTGAACTTTGACCGGTTGCAGCTTGTGGAGCGGACGGAGCCCGATAGTGGTGGCGCTTTCTGGTCTCTCTCCGAGCGTGGCAGAGGCGTTGCAGCAGCAAATCGCTTGTTCGACTAGATGAGATCTAGCCATGCGATGCGGTTACCAACTTGCCGTCGGTCGGTGTTCACCGCGAATCATCCTCTTCGCCTTTCCTCTTTGGCGGAAATTGCGCCTGCGCGGCGGCGACCATCAATTCAACGGTCGATTCGATACGCGGGTCGTCGGCATCAACTTGCGGAATCGCCGCGCCCATTCTATGCAATCGGCTTTCGTTAGGCGGCGCAATTCCCGATCGGCGAGACCGGGCCAGCTTTTCAGAAGCGCCTTGAAAACCTGTTTCCAGTAATGGCGCGTGCCCGGCTTGATCGTCACGTCATCCTCTTGATTTTGCAGATGAAATGCGAGCGCGTCGGCAAATGTCATTTTGGCCGACGAATTGTTCGCCGCGGCCGCCTGCTTCTCTCGATGCTCAGGCAGAAATTCAGCGAGTCGGGCTTTCGCTACCGAGAAGTGCGAAGTGCGCAGACTCTTCCAAATTTCTTTATTGTTGCCGAACGTCCGAGCATAGTAGCGACCGGATTTGTGACGGACCAGATTTTGAACCTTTGTTTTTTTTCCCACGACTTGCTAGGGGATTCGTTCGCGCTGTTTTTCATGGTTTTGCCTCCTTTTGCACAGTGACCGTGTAATTTTCCCTCGTGAACGGGCCTATAGCTCAGCGGTTAGAGCAGGGGACTCATAATCCCTTGGTCCCAGGTTCGAATCCTGGTGGGCCCATATCATTGCCAATTTCCAATTGCCGATTGCCAATTTGTTACGTCTGAGCGGGCGGTGGATTTGGGTCGCGCTCGAAATCGCGCTCTTTAGTGCGCTCCTTCTCGCGACCCGCTGCGCGAATTACCGCGACGTCTTCGTCGACGGCAAAATCTACTTTGTCGATGCCGACTGTTATTCGCGAATGACCCGAGCACGGCTGGTCGCGGAACATCCGGGCCTGATCGTTAGGCAGCACGACTTCGAGAATTTCCCGGCCGGGATCAGCCCGCATACGACGGCGCCTTTGGATTATTTGATCGTGCTGCTCGCGGCCGCTTTGCGACCGTTCACGGGGCAACCGCTGGATTTGGCGGGGGCAATCGTCTCCCCACTGCTGGCGCTGGGCGGGGGTTCGTTTCTCTGGTGGTGGTCGCGCCGGATGGCGTGGCCCGGGCGTTACGCCATGCTCCTGCTTTATGCGCTGAGTGCGATCCTCGTGCACGGAACGGCGCTCGGCCGGCCGGACCAGCAATCGCTTGTCATGGTGGCGTTGCTCGTGGCCCTGGCGGCGGAATATCGGCTTCAGGAAAACCCGTCGCGCGGGTGGGGGGTCGTCAGCGGGGTTAGTTGGGGGCTGGCTTTATGGGTCTCGCTTTACGAACCGCTCATCCTCTTCGGGGCGCTCCTGCTTTCGCTCGCAATCGCGGCGCGTTCCCAGCTCACGGCCCCGGCGCGCCGGCCGGGTTGGTGGATCTTGCTCGGCATCGTCGTCCTGGCGGCGCTGGTGGAGAGGCGATGGCCGGAGTGGCCGGGGTCCGAGCCGCTTTTTGCCAACTGGTCGGGGACGATTGGCGAACTCCAGCCGGTTGGCCTAACGAACCCGGCCTGGCTGCACTGGTGCGGCGGTTTGCTTTTCGTTAGTCCGATTCTCCTGTTCCTGGCGGTGCGGCGTCGCCTTCTTTCCTGGACTTTCGCGCTTCTGCTGGCGCTCTCTTTTCTACTCGTTCTCGCGCAGGCGCGCTGGGGATATTTCTTTGCCCTCCTCTTTCTCTTTACCCTTCCGGCGCAGCTCATGCTCGTTAGGCAAAGATGGCTCGGCGCCGCCGTCCTGGCCGGCTTGGTCCTGCCGCTCCTTTTGTATTGGGACAGCGTCTTTTGGCCTAACGACGAAACGGCGCAGGGCCGGGCGGCGGAACGGCGCGCGCTGGGGCAGTGGCGCGCGGTCGCAAGTTCGTTAGGCGAGCGGGAGCCGGGTCCGGTCCTGGCGCCGTGGTGGCTGGCGCCGGCGACGGCCTATTGGTCGGGTCAGCCGGTGGTGGCAGGCAGTTCGCATGAAAGTCTGCCCGGGATCGTCGCGAGCGCGCGCTTTTTTCTCTCCACTTCGCCGGCGGAAACAGCCGAAATCCTGCGGCAGCATCGGGTCAAATGGGTCCTGAGCGGGGAGGCCGAGCGGGTGGCCCCGAATTCCGCCGCGATTCTCGGGACGCCTGTGCCCGTGAACCCGCTTTCTTTGCGCCTGCAGAGGGGAGGACCCCAAGTTCCCGCGTTCCTAAGATTTATCGGCAAACACGGCAGTTGCGTACTCTACCGGGTGGTCGATCTGCCCGGAAAATGAGGACTTTACGGCAGCGGGGCGTTGACATGTCACCTGCCGCCTTCTAATAATGCTGCGTGTTAAAGAAATTCATCCCGCAAAGGCTCGTGCCCTCGGGCGAAAATTCATCGCCCGGCTCGACTTTTGCTGAGGAGAACCCCGCCTCTTCTTTTCGGGAGGAAACACCTAAACAACCAATTATGACCGAGCAAAAATATATGGCCGAACACACTGGCAAAGATGTCCTCTCGAAAGATGTCGAGATTAAGGGAAGCATTAAATTTCAAAAAGAGCTGATGATCGACGGCAAAGTCGAGGGTGAGATCAACTCCGATGGCGTGCTGACGATCGGTGAAAACGCTGATATCCGCGGCGAGATCAAGACCAAGTCGATCACCGTTTACGGCAAAGTGCACGGCAATATCACCGTCGGCGAACGCTGCGAACTCAAATCGCGCTGCACGTTGCAGGGCGATCTGAAGGCCGCTCGTCTCGTGATCGAGGAAGGCGCCACCTTCATCGGCAAGTCCGAGGTGACCAGCGGCAAGGCGCCGGCTACCCCGAACACCGGGGCGACCCGTCCTGAGATCGTGCGGAATGATGAGTCTCCGGCGCCGGTCAAGACGGCCTTTGCCGGTCGTTCCTAAGCGATAGCTCCGCCGGCACCTCTGTGTCCAAGTCGCCTCCTAAGGTTAGTGTGGAGTGTCCACACTGCGGCTTCAAACAGATGGAGTATGTCGCGGCCAGGAGCACGCTCTGCCGCCAGTGCGGCAAACATTTCGTCGTCGACAACAAGGAGCGTGTCGAGGTCGTCAAAGCGACGCTGGAAATCGGCGGAGTGGCGGCGGGGCAGTCGTTGTTGCAGCGAGTCGAGGGGTTCTGGCACCGGCAACGCATTACTTCGGTGGCGTGCTTCGATTGCGGGACGGTCCAGGAACTGAATTCGGTCGCGACCTCCACGATTTGTCCGTCGTGCAGCGTCCACATGGACCTGCGCGATTACAAGATTAACACGTCCTTCAGCCGCTCCATTCGCACCCACGGCCAGGTCCACGTCACCGCCGCGGGCGACCTGAGCAGCAGCACGGTCGTCTGTCGTTCGGCAATCATCGACGGCAAACTGCGCGGCAGTTTACAGTGCACTGAGAAAGTGGAATTCCGCGCGCCGGCCAAGCTGCAGGGACGATTGAGCGCGCCCGAGGTGCTGATTGGCAGAAAAGCGGACGTGCAATTTTTCCGGCAGCTCCAAGTCGGTTCGATTGAGATCCGGGGCAAAATGTCGGGCGAGATCGTGGCCGAAACCGTTGTGACCATCCGCAGCACCGGATCGCTCGACGGCAATGTGGTTGCGCGTTCGATTAACGTCGAAAAGGGCGGGACCTTTACCGGCGAGCTCATTATTGGCCAGAAGAAATGGGAACAGGCGGAATTGATCCCGGGGGTGGAGGAAACGACGAAGCCGCACCTCGGCGCAAAATCGCGCCGGCCGCCGCCGCATCCTTTCGGTTTGCCGGCCACCTCCTAGATTGCGGTCGATGCAAAAACTGCTTCCGCGCAGTCCTTACGAGCGCCTCGGGGGATACGTCCACCTGCCGCGTTTGATCGACAAGGCGCGGCTGCATCGCCAGGGTTTGCTCGACGGTTACAACTACAAAACCGTCGGCTTCGACAAGCATCTCCTCGCTTTCCTGAAACTCGATCCCGATGCCTTCGAAAAAATGGCTAACGAACTCGAGGACGACGCCGCCATCCTGGCCTGGGTGCGCGCGAACGGCATCGCGCATACCCCGGAAGAGATCGAACAATGGAACGAGGCGATGATTTCACGGCATCCCGACACGGCGGAAAAAAAGGCGCGCTTCGTCCTTTTCCTGAAGGAAGCGGGCGGTGCTGAACGGAAAGACATCCGCACTTATTTCGACCTCATCGAATTCGATGAGGACCGGCTGAAATAACGTGGGAGGGGCCGGTGCGCCCCGCATCCCCCCCAGGGTGGGGGGCCCGGGCTGACCGTCCCCCCGGTCC
>JBBPZS010000052.1:0-26771 GCA_038198605.1 Chthoniobacterales bacterium
CAGCGGGTCGAGGTCGAGTGGGCGCACCTGTAGCGGCGCTCTGTGAGCGCCGAATCTTTTTTGCCGGCACAATCGCTCTCGGCGGTCACAGACCGCCGCTACAGGGCCGCCCGCCTAACGAATTTCTACCTCGATCGGGAGGCAGTGATTGATCTCGTAGGAGCCGCGATCGAGGTCGCGCTCCATCGGCTGGGTGCGCCCGCGCGCATCGGTCGCCCGCGCCATCAAAATGCAGCGGCCGGGCGTCGCAGGAGTCTTCCAATTCCACTCCCAGAGTTGCCAGCAATTTGGCGCCGTCTCCTCGCCTAACGACGCCTCCTCCCAGGTCGCTCCGCCATCGGCACTCATTTCGACCTTGGTGATTCTCGCGTCGGCCGTCCACGCAGCGCCCCGGACCTTAAATTCCGTGCCGGCCGGGATGACCTCGTTGATTCCCGGTCGCGCAATGGAGGCTTTGACCTGCATCTGCGTGATCGGGACCAGCCGCACGCCCGCGTCGTCGCGCTGCCAGAACGCGTAATCCACCGTCTGGTAATAGCCGTTATACGACTGCTCGGTGACGACGATGCGCTGAAGCCATTTGACGGCCGCCATTCCAAACCAACCCGGCACAATCGCGCGCAACGGAAAACCATGAGAGGGCGCGAGCGGCTCCCCATTCATCTCAAGCGCGAGAAGAACACCCTCCAATGCCTTGCTCAGTGGAACGCTCCGGGCGTAGTGGATTTTGCCGGCCGGTTTCGGCGCCTCGCTGATTGTGCCGCAGTCCGCTCCTTCGAGAATCACTTCAAGCGCCCCGACCTTGACGCCCGCGCGTCGCAGGACTTCGCCTAACGACACCCCAGTCCATTGGGCATTTCCGATCGCGCCCAATTCCCATTGCGTGCCTTTCACTTTCGGGACGAGGAAGACGCGGCCGTTACCCGCACACTCAAGCGTGGCCGGGATGGTAGTACTGGGCATTCCGCAGAGGTCGTCGTAGCTCAGCTCAAGGGGAGACTCAACCGCTCCTTCGATGCGCAAACGCCAGGTGGAGCGATCTATTTGCGGGACGGGAAAGTGCGAGCGGATGTAAAACCGATCGTTAGGGGTAATGAAACCATCGAGTGTGCCAAACGGCATTTCGAGATTGGCCGGTTCTTTTTCGCGAATGATCATGTTCGCACCAAATCTAGCCTGCGCAGTTCTCCGAAACCCAGCGCAAATATTCCGGCAGCCCCTGCTCGACCCGGAAGGCGATAATTTCCGGGACTTCGTAGGGATGCAGTTGGCGCAAGGTCGTCTCCAGCGCTTCGTAGCGATCCGCGCTCGTCTTGAAGAGCACGATCGTCTCGTTCGCCGTTTCGATTTTGTTCTCCCACCAATAGATCGACTCCGCCGCGGGTAAAAGATTGGCGCAGGCCGCGCATTTATCTTCGACCAGCTGGCGGCCGATGCGGCGCGCGGTGGCGACGTCAGGGAAGGTGCTGAGGACGAGAAGAACTTCGTCCGCCATGACTCGTTACGCCGCGGCAACCGCAGCGTGCCGACAAATCCAGCCGCCCGCGATCACGACGTCGCCGTCGTAACAAACCGCCGCCTGCCCGGGCGTAACCGCCTTTTGCGGCTCATCCAGCCGGACCAACGCGCGATCGTTTTCCAACGGGATGAGCGTGGCCGCTGCGCCGGGATGGCTGTAGCGGATCTTCACCGTCACCGCGAGCGGCTCTTCCGAATGCGACCGGCTGCTCCAGTTGATCCGGTCGATTTCAAATTTCTCGACCAGCAAATCCTCGGCGTCGCCGACGAAAACGCGATTGGACGCCGGGTCGATATCGACCACGTAACGCGGCTTCGGCGAACCGCCGGGGAGCCCTTTGCGCTGACCGATGGTGAACATCTCGATCCCCTCGTGCTCGGCGAGGAAATTGCCCGAAAGATCAAAGATCCCGCCGCGATGGAATTCCGTCTCGCCGAGATGGCCGCGGAGGAAGGCCTTGTAATCGTTGCCCGGGACAAAACAAATCTCCTGGCTGTCGACCTTGTCGGCGACCTTCAGACCTAACGAACGCGCGATCTGGCGAATCTCCGATTTCTCCATTCCCCCGAGCGGCGTGAGGGCGTGCCGGAGCTGAGCTTGGCGCAGGCTAAAGAGGAAATAAGACTGGTCTTTGCGCGCGTCGCGCCCCTTACGCAGGATGGCGCGGCCTCCACTGTAGCCGGGGTCGGTGACCCTGGTGAGGTGGGCGTCGCCACGAGGGCGGCCGGGGTCAGCGACCCCGGCTACAGTGGCGTCGCGGTCGGCGGGGTGCTCGATGATCGCGTAATGCCCGGTCGCGATGTAATCGCAGTCCAAGGCGCGGGCCTTTTCCCAAAGGCTGCCAAACTTGAGTTTCTCGTTGCACATCACGCACGGGTTCGGCGTCCGCCCGGCCTGGTATTCGCTCGAGAAATAATCGATCACGACCCGCTCAAACTGATCGGCCTCGTCGACCACGTAATGCGGAATGCCTAACGAATGGGCGACGCTGCGCGCGTCCGCGATGGCCTGCGGCCCGCAGCATTTGTCCTCCGCCCGCGAGATGCAATCCTGTGGCCAGACCTTCATCGTCACGCCAACGACGTCGTAGCCCTGCTCGCGCAGCAAATAGCCGGCGACGCTGGAATCGACCCCGCCGCTCATGCCGAGGAGGACGCGCTGTTTGGTTCCGTTCATCGAGCGCGTAAAGTCGGCGCGATTGGGAGGATGGTCAATCGCGCCGGAGCGACTACGCCGCACCGTTTATCTTCACCGGCCGGCTCACGAACGGGCTGCCGCGGAGAGTAAAACGCCACGGGAATTCCTTTGCCCGGCTGATCCCGATCCGCGGGTCAGCTACCACTTCGACCTCTTCGTTAGGCCGGGGCCGAAAACAGTGCGCCGGATCGGCACAAAGATCGATCTCGTGATGGCGTTTGTTGATGTCGAGCGCCTGGGTCAGCTTGCCGGGGCCGGAACAAAGCCGCTTTACTCCTTCAACGCCGCGCCGCTTTCGCATCAACTCCAGCCCGCGCCGCGGCTCGATCGCGCGGATGAGAATGAGACCGTCGCGCGGGCCGCCTTTGATGAGGACGTTCAACATCCAGTGCACGCCGTAGTTGAAGTAGATGTAGGCCGCACCGGCTTTGTTTCTTTCGACGAAGGCGCGCGTGCTCGGTCGCATAAAGGTGTGGCAGGCTTCATCGCCCTCGACCAGATACGCTTCCGTCTCGACTACGAGACCGCCGCATTTCCCCCAGACCAGCTCGGTCCCGATCAGGTTCTCGGCACATTGCAGGGGATCGATTTGGAAAAAACTTTCGGGCAACACGCGCCCAAATTAGCAGCTTCCGGCGAGAGCGAAATTCCGCGCCGCAAAGCCGCCAACCAGGCGATGGCGCCGGAAATATTCGATCAGTGCCTCGCGCGTTTGCACGGGATGGAACGCGCAGCCTGCCTCCGGCCGTTCGAGGATTGAGCGCAATTTCATAAAGCGATGGCCGGCGCTGCGTGCATCGAAGGTGTTCAAGGCAATCCGATAACGCCGGGCGGGATCGAGCGGCCGGCCATCGGCCATGGCCAGGCTCGTTAGGCGGCGTTGCCTCCCCTCGCCTGCCACGGTGAGCGCGAAACCGGCCAGGCTGCGGCGGTCGCCGCTTTGAAAAACCTCTTCCATGATCACTTTGAGCTCGAGCGGCGTGAGCGCCGCCGTCACGAGATAGTTTTCGTAAGGAAGAATTTGCCAGAGATCACCAATCGTTTTCGGGCCTTTCTTAAGAGCGTAGCGATCGTCGAAAAGCCCGTGGAAGACTCCGGCAAGCTGGAGGCCTCTGCCAGCCAACGACTCGGTCACGGCGGCAGCAATCAGTCGCTCCACTTCACTCGGTTCGCCGGGTCCGCCTCGCACGCTCAGGGTCTCGGTCAGTTCGCCCACCGGTTCGGCCAGGACCTCGGCCGCCCGATCCAATCGCGGCTGGGTTCGACTCAGGATCACGGGATCAAGCGGGACGCGATCGTCCATCAACTCAGTCCGCGCTTGCCGCCGGAGTAGTTTTCTCGAAGTACGATCAAAGAGCAGGTCGACTCGCCCGAGATGAATCCCGAAATGATCGGCCTGGGTCAGGAGCGCGCCGTTCGTTAGGCGGCTCGGAATGTTTTGGTGCGTGTGGCCGGCGATGAGGACGGGGACTTCGGGAAACTCCGCGCTCAGGGCCATCAGGAAGTTGGCGAAATCATCGCCGCCGGTCCGCTCTTTCAAGCCCATATGCCCGGCGAGAACGATGGCATCGGCACCCGCCGCCCGCGCTTCGCACATGGCGCGCCGCGTCGCCGCAACCGGATGTTGAAACTCCATCCCATCAAGGAAGCGCGGCAGAAACCAAAACGGCATTCCGGGTGTCGTTAGGCCGACGATGGCGATTTTGATCCCGGCGATTTCTTTAAGGAGGAAGGGGCGGATTTTCGCAAAAGGATGGTCCTCCTCGTGGAACTGGCCGGCCGGTTTCCCGCCAAGCTGCGTGTTGGCCGCCAGCACCGGCATGCGCGAGAGCCCGACCGCCCGGAGGAAAGGCTCCAGTCCCCAATCGAACTCATGATTACCTACAATCCAGGCGTCGTAGCGCAGGAGATTAAAGAGATCGATCATGGAACGACCCTCGTCGCTGAGCGCGAACTGCGTCCCCTGGTAAACGTCGCCGACATCGAGCAGGAGCGAGTGCGGATTCTCGCGCCGCCAGCGCCGGATCTGGGTCGCGCAGCGCGCCAATCCGCCGAGATCGCGGCGCCCTTCGTAATCAGTTGTCGGCAGGATGTGGCCGTGCAGGTCGGTCGTGTGCAGGATGGAAATGGTGACGAAATCGTCGCCGGCTTTTTCCGCGGCGCGGAGCCACCGCGGCAGCGTGCTGGCCAGAGTGCCTCCGGCGAGCAGACGGAGAAATTGACGACGGTCGGGAGAACTAACCTTCACAGCGAACCGGCAGCGATTTTGACGACCCGCTCGCGCCGGCACAATCTTATTCCATGAACCTCGAAGGCTTGGACCACATCGCGATCTCGGTCCGTGATGTGGAACGTTCGGTGCAATGGTATCTCGACGTGCTCGGCTTGGAACGGCAGCACGAGGATGTTTGGGATGGAGTCCCGCAATTTGTCGGCAAAGGTGCAACCGGGATCGCGATTTTCCCGGTGCGCGAATCGTCCGATGGCGCGGCCAAAGCGCCGCCGGTGCGGATGCGGCATTTCGCGCTCCGAGCCGATCGCGCAAATTTCCTCCAGGCCCAGCGCGAGTTGAAAGAGCGCGGGATCGATTTCGAATTCGAAGATCACACGATCGCGCACTCGATTTATTTCCGCGACCCCGACGGCTTCGACCTCGAGATCACAACCTACGAGGTGGAGTAAAAGCGCTGTTGTTGTAGACGCTTCGCTCTGCGAAGCGCGGGCGTTGCCTCGGAGCGCAGGGTAATGTGTCGGCCTGGCCGTCTCCCGCGCTTCGCAGAGCGAAGCGTCTACATTGCCTGAAGGGCGTTTGCATGCAGGCGGCGACCGGTAGATAGCTAGCGCTCATGAAACCGGCCATTTTAATTTGCCTCACGCTCTGCGCTTTTGCGGGGTGGGCTGACGCGGGCTGGTTTGATCGGCGCACTCCGACTCCGATCCCGGTACGCAAGGCGCTGCCGCCTCCGACGCCGACGCCGGTCCCGACTCCCACGCCTCCGCCGCGGGAGCTGGTCGCACTGCCGATCTACGACGAAGTAACGAGCGTGCGCCTGCAAATTTTCCTCGATAATCACGCCTTCGGCCCGGGGAAGATCGACGGCCAAATGGGCGAGTTTTTTGGCAAGGCTCTGGTCGCTTATAAAAAGGCGAACGGTCTCCCGCCGACCGGCGCGGTCGACGCGGAATTGCTTGCCCAGGTGCCCGAGCCCTACACGACCTACACCGTCCGCCCGGAGGACGAGAATTTCGTCGGCGAAGTCGCTTCGAAGCCCTCGGAGCAGGCGAAATTAAAGGCGATGAAATACGGCTCGCTCCTCGAGTTCGTGGCGGAGCGTTATCACGCCTCGCAGGATTTTTTGGCCAGGCTCAATCCCGGCCTCGACCTCGAGAAACTAAAGCCAGGCGATGTGGTGAGAGTGCCTAACGTTCAGCCGTTCGAGATCGAAAAGTTGTCGGAGAAGTTTATTCCGAAAAATCCGCTTTTCGCCGGCCGGCAGATCTACATCGACACGCGCGAGAATTTTCTCGAGGTGCGCGAGGGCGACAAGCTGGTGGCGGAATTTCCGATCACACCTGGCTCCAAAACGCTGCCCGCGCCCAAGGGCATCTGGAAAATTCTCGGGATCGCCACCCTGCCGTGGTTCCGGCACGACGAGGGCGTCCTAAATCATGGCGTGCGGACGAGCGATTTCTACAACATCCCGCCCGGGCCAAACAATCCGGTCGGCATTCTCTGGTGCGGATTGAACAAGCCCGGGATCGGCATTCACGGGACGAACAATCCGGAGACGATCGGGCGCGCCGGGAGTCACGGCTGCATTCGGACGGCGAACTGGGACGCGGCGCGGCTGAAAGACATGATCTCCCCCGGGAGCGTGGTGACAATTTTCTAGGAAAGTAATCGCTCGGGAGTTCATACTGCGCGTCATGAGAGATCATGGGAGGGATGGGAATAATGAGACCCACTCCTCTCATCCCTCCCATTCCTCTGAAGAAGGCGAGCGAGTCCTGCCGCCGCGCGGCGATTACCGCACGCTCCTCTCGTTTCAAAAAGCCGAAGTCATCTACGACATCACCTTCCGTTTCGCCCACAAATATCTCTCGCGCGGCGACCGCACGATCGACCAAATGATCCAGTCGGCGCGCTCCGGGAAAAAGAACATCCTCGAAGGCAGCAAAGCCGCCCTCACTTCCAAGGAAACCGAGATCAAGCTGACTAACGTGGCCCGCGCCAGCCTCGAGGAACTGCTCGACGACTACCAAGACTTTCTTCGCGCCCGCGACCTGCCGATGTGGGAGAAAGACTCGAAAGAGGCGCAATATATCCGCCGGCTCGGTCGCAAAACCCCGTCCAGCTACGAAGACTTCCGCGAGTTTGTCGAAACCCGGCCCCCGGCCGTGATCGCCAATATCGCGATCTGCCTTATCCACCAGGCAAACTATCTCGTCGACCAGCAGCTCCGCTGGTTGGAAAAAGATTTCGTCACGCAAGGCGGCCTCCGCGAGCGCATGACCCGTGTCCGCCTCAGCCACCGCAGCCAGTCGCGCCAGAAATAACTCCCCGCCCTCCCCTGCCTCCCATCATCGACCGCGAGAATTTTCGCGCGGAATCGAAAGGTCACACGTCTAGGTTTTAGATCGACCGATGGATTCCAACGAACACGACACTTATCGAGCGGCCATTCACGGGGATCGCGACGCTTTTGAAATGATCATCCGCCAGCAAAGCCGCGCCTTGTTTGCCATCGCATACGGCATTCTGCAAAATCGCGAGGAAGCCGAGGACGTTTTGCAGGACGCGCTCGTCAAAGCGTGGAAAACGCGCTGGCGGGTGCGCGATCCGGAGAAATTCCCGGCCTGGCTCGGCACGATCGCGCGGCACCGGACGCACGACGTGGCGCGCCGCCGGCGGAGCGTTCCTTTCCCGGCCGAAGCGGCGGAGCCGACCGACCATCCATTTGCAGAGGCGGCCCAGTCCTCGAAGGAGCAAGCGATGAGCGAGCAGGTGCGAGCCGCGCTCGCCACCCTGCCCGAGCTGCACCGCGCCGCGCTCACCCTGCGCTATTTCGAAGCGCTGGACTACGCCGCGATCGAGCGCACTCTTGGCCTAACGAACGGGGCGCTCCGCGGGATTCTCGGGCGTTCGATGGAAACTCTGCGCCACCGTCTCCGTCCCGCCCTCGCCACCCTGGAGTAACGACATGCCTAACGACACTATTCACGACGAGATCGAAAGCTGGCTGGCGGCGGAAGTGCACGACCAGCTCGCCACCGAAGAACGCGCCGCCCTCCAGCAACATCTGGCTGGCTGCGCCGCCTGCTGCGCTTTGCAGGAAGAGGAAAAACAAATGCATCAACTATTGGAAAAAACACTCTCCACCGAAGCCGCTGACCCGGCTTTCGAACAACGTATGCTGGGCCGCTTCCGCGCCAAAGTCCCGGAGGCGCGCGGCGCTCTGCTCGCCTTCTTTAGCGGCCTCCTGCGGATGCGCGCGGCCCAGGCCACCGCCGTCGCCGCGCTTCTCCTTACGCTCGTGCAGGTAGGAAAAATGGTGACCGGCGAACGCGGCGAACCTTTTCCTGCCGAGACGAGCGTCGCTTTTGCGCCGCCGCCGATGCGCAATGAGAAAAAAACCAGCGACGAACGACCGATCGTAACCGGCTCCAACATCCCCACCGCCGCGGAAGTCAGCCCACAGGGCGGGAGCTCGAGCACGATCGACGCGCTCGCTTCGCGTGACCGGGAGGAATTGAAAAAGGGCCTGGTCGACAAAGCGAAGGCGCCCGCCGAAATGGCCACGGCTCAGGCGAAGGAAGACGATCGCGCGGATCACCCGGGCGCCGCCGGCGCCAACCGCGTCGAAGGCTCTTCTCTTCCGGCCCCGGTCACCCCGGCCGATTCGCGCAAGCTCATCCGCAGCGCCCAGCTCGAACTCCAGGTCCTGAATTATGAAGCCGCGGTCCAGCGCCTGACCACCATCGCCAGCGAGCAAGGCGGCTTTGTCGCGACCCAGAGTTCCTCGAAACTGCCTAACGGAAAGCTGCAGGGCACGGTGGTGATCAAAGTCCTGCCGGCAAATCTCGATCGTTTCCTCGAAAAAGCGCGCGGCCTCGGCGAACTGAAGAATCAAACCCTCGGCTCTCAGGATATGACCAAGGCGTATCTGGATACCGACTCGCGTATGCGCAATGCGCAACGAATGGAAACACGCCTGCTCGAGATGCTGGAAAAGAAAACGGGCAAGGTTTCCGACCTGCTCGAAGTAGAAAAGGAGCTGGCCCGGGTGCGCGAATCGATCGAGCAAATGCAGGGCGAGCTGAAGTATTACGACGCCCTCGTGCAGTACGCCACGGTCACGATTTCCCTCGCGGAAAAAGATCTCGATGAGCCGGCTGCCTTTCTCCTCCGGGAGACGGCGAACCTCGCTCTCTTCTCGGCCGACGTGGAGAAAACCTTCGCCGAAGTGAAGGGCGCGCTCCAGAACGCCAAGGCGCAAGTTGTGCAATCCACCCTCGATCGCGACAACTTCGGCCAGGCGACCGCGCGCCTCACGCTGCTTCTCGCTCCGGAAGAGAGCGACGCGATCATTGCGCGAATCAAAAGCATGGGGCGGGTCCAGAGTTTCAACGTCCAGACCGAGCGCGTGGCGCAGAACGGTTCCGGTCTCTCAAACACCGCGAAAGTCGAGCGCGACAAGGTGCAACTCAATCTCGTCATCTCGCGTCTCGGCGAAGAACAACCGGTGCAGCAAACCAGCCTGCGCATCATCACCCCGTCGGTGCCGGGAAAGGTCGAACAATTAAAGACCGCCCTCGCCCAGACGGACGGCGCGCTCCGCAGCTCGACCTTCTCGCGCAACCCCGACGGACAGGAAGTGGCCAATCTCACCCTGCGCGTGCCGATGAAAAATTATGCGGCCCTGGTCGCGACCTTCGAGAAGCTGGGCGAGGTCAAAGACCTGAGCATGCAGCGCAACGACCAGCCCGGCACGACCGCCAACCCTGCGACCGCGCCGGCAGAGATCAGCCTGCAAATTTACAGCCCGGGCAAGATCGTGGCGGATGAAACCGGCCTCGGCGCCACCATTCGCCGCACCCTCGGGCAGGGTGTCGCCGCGCTGATGTGGAGCGCGCGCATGATCGGGGTGGCCATCGCCTTCCTCGCACCGTGGGCCCTCGCCCTCGGGTTGGTCGGCTGGCTGACTGTTCGTTTCGCCCGGCGCCGGACTGGTCGTTAGGCCGGACGGCGCCAAAGTTCGGATTTGATCATGCCACCACGAGTCAGGCGCTGCGAGACGCGCTCGAATCCGGCCGCCAGCAGGCCGGGTGTCGGATCCTCCAATCGCTGCGTTCCAAGTCCGCTCACCAGGCCAAAGAAAAAATACATCGCGCAAATGCAAAACCGCGCCCAGAGCCGTCGCCAACCGGACTCCGGCACGCGAAAATCAGAGAGCAGCCAACACGCGTCGGGCGTCGCGACCCCGCCCAACTTTTCCACGATGTCGCGCAGCGCCGCGCCCGCGAAGCAATCGAGAAAAAAGTGGGTCACGATCAGATCGTAGTGATCCGGTTCGAGCGAGAGTGTCGAGAAGTCGGCGTGAATGAAATTGATCTCAGACCCGCCGCTGCGCGAACGGGCGAAGTCGATCATGCGCGCGCTCGCTTCCACGCAATCGATCGTCGCCCGCGGATGTCGCCTAACGAACTCGGTAAGGAAACGTCCGTCCCCTTCGCCGACGATCAGAACCCGGCGCGGGCGGTCGATTTCCTCCAGGAAGGCGAGCCGGGCCTGCTGCAGTTGATCGCCAAAGACGAGTTGCTCGAGCGCACGATAAAAGGGCGCGACCCGGTCGAAGCTCACCGGAGCGAGAAGGGGAGCGCGAGCAAAGGCGTGAGCAGGACGAGGTCGGCCAGGGCGGTGCGGTGATCGCGCGGAAGCCTGTGCGCCAGATTTAGCCTAACGAGCAGGAGCGCGCTCGCGGCCAGGCAAAAGAGGAGCGGGAAAGCGGCCAGGCGCCAAAAAAAAGCGCAGCCGATTGCGACCAGCGCAATGCCGTAACCGATCGGCCGAAACGCGCCCGCCACCGCGGGCCAACCGGTGAGGAGGGAAGCCTTGCCCTGGGCGACATCCAGGTCGCGTTCCCAGTGGGCGATGGAGAGACAATTAAACGTGCAGAGAACGGCGAAGAGAACGACGGCGACGCCGAAGGAAATGGTCAGGCCGGGGAGTTGCCCGATGACGCCGAGGGTGGTGCCGGCGGCGAAGAGAAGGCCGATCGCTTTTTCCTTCATCGGAAAGGGACGCCACTTTCCGCCTACCGAATGATTGACGAGGAGGTAAATGAAACAAAGCAGGGCCAGGGTGCCGCCGAGAAAAAGCATCTGGAGATCGAGGGTGCGCAGGGCGAGCCCGACGTCGAGGCAGAAGATGACCACGACTGCGATCCACCAGCCGACCATGTGCTCGCGGCAGAAACGGTGCCGGAGCGAGATCGGGCTATCCGGCGGGAGTTTGATCGTGTCGGCGAAGCGATCGGCCAGGTAAATCAACCAGGCGGTGAGAAAAAGCAGGGCCCGGAGCGAAAGATTGAGCTGCGCCCCAAAAGAGTGAGCAAAAAGCCATTGCCAGCTCACGGCCACGATCGGCGCGTCGAGACAGAGCAAGTTCAGCCAGATGATGGGTGAGTATTCCGCGCGCTCCACGGCGAGGGGAGGTGCGGCTGCCACCAGCTCGGGCGGATTGGACATCGCCGAACCTATCTGGCGTCCTCCAGCTCTGCAATCGGGCGGCCGGACTCGATTCGATTGCGCATCGCGAGAAAAGTGCCGCGTAACTTTTCCGGCAAAGCCGCGATCTCGAGCTGCTCGTAAAAGAACCCGTAGGTCGTGAGATCGCGCCATTGCAGGAGCAGCGAGAGCCACTTCAGCCAGGCGGGATTGAAGCGCCGCACGCTTTCGTAACCGCGAAGGAGAAGACGAAAGGCATGCCGTGCCTTCGCCTGCATCACCTCCGGCTCGGCCGCGGGAAAATGGAAGATCGGCACGATCAAGTCGTAGGCGAACCAGCAGTAGCAGCTGTCGTCGAAATCGAAAAGATCCAGACCAGCCGGGGTGAGGAAAAAATTGGCGTGATTGAGATCAGCGTGGATCAGGCCGTAGGCATCGCGGGAACGCGGCAGGGCATCGAGTTGCCCGAGCACGCGATCGAAGGCGTGGTGCACGACCTTCTCGCCGACCGGCACGTAAAAGTGGAAATTTTGCGCGACACTTTCCTCGCGCCAGCTGCGACGGGGCAGCGTCGCCTGCGTCCAGGCCGCTTCGTAGGAAGCCTGGTGCAATCGCGCCGTGAGCACCCCGAGTTGTTCGAACATCTGATCGCTCCACAGCGCGGGATTTTGCGGATTCGGTTCGAGCCCTGTGAGGTGTTCAAAACAGGAAACGACGAACTGCCCGTGGCCCGACTCCACAATTTCGGTCAGGCGATCGCGTCGCGACCGAAATGGAACCGCCACTGGAATTCCCCGCTCTTTCAAATCGAGGACCCAGCGCAGGTCCGCCTCCACTTCCTCCAGCCTGCGGTGGGACTCGTGGGTCAGGCGCAGAATGGCCGGTGCGCCTTCGTGCTCGACGGCGAAGACATAATTTTGCACTGCGCGCACCGGTTGCGGGTCAGCATTCTGAGCGCTCCATAAATTCGCCGCCTGCCGCGCGATTTCGCCCGTGGCCGCGGCTGCAATCGCCCGCTGCGGGGGACTGCGGAGCGGCGGTTCGTCCTTCTTCATCGGCTCAATCTCGCTTGCCCCTGGAGAGGTTCGGCCATAAAATCCATAAGTGCGGCTGGTATCGTTAGGAGGCCGCGCATTTTACTCTGAGGTCTCGCGATGAAAACAGGAATTCCAATGCAGAACAAGGCGGTGGCGGCGCTGCCGAAACACCTCCTCCAATTCGCGGTCGACCAACGCTACGACGACTACACCCCGGTCGATCACGCGGTCTGGCGTTTCATCATGCGGCAGAACACTTTTTTCCTGAAGGAGTATGCCCATAAAGTGTATTTCCAGGGCCTGCTCGAAACCGGCATCTCCTTCGAGCGCATTCCGCGGATCGACGAGATGAACGAGATTCTCGGCAAAATCGGCTGGGGCGCGGTAGCGGTGGATGGTTTCATCCCGCCGGCGGCGTTCATGGAATTCCAAGCCTACAAGGTGCTCGTGATCGCCTGCGACATGCGGCAGCTCAATCACATCGAATACACGCCCGCGCCCGATATCGTGCACGAAGCGGCCGGTCACGCGCCGATCATTGTCGATCGTGAATACTCGGATTATTTGCAGCGCTTTGGCGAAATCGGCGCCAAAGCGATGTCGTCGAAGAAGGATTTCGAGCTTTACCAAGCGATCCGGCATCTTTCTATCCTGAAGGAGTTGCCCGACTCCGCTCCGAAGGAAGTGGAGGCGGCGACAAAGAAGGTGGAAGATCGCCAGCAGAACCTCGGCGAACCATCGGAGATGGCGCTGATCTCACGTTTGCATTGGTGGACGGTGGAATACGGCCTCATCGGCACCTTGGAACAGCCGAAGATCTACGGGGCGGGTCTGCTCTCTTCGATCGGCGAATCAGTTAGTTGTCTCGAGTCGCAGATAAAGAAGCTCCCCTACTCGACCGAAGCGGTCGACACCGCCTTCGATATCACGACCAAGCAGCCGCAGCTCTTCGTCTGTCGCGACTTCCAGCATCTGCGCGACGTGTTGGAAAAATTCGCGAGCCAGATGGCCTTCCAAGTCGGCGGTGTGAAAGGAATCCAGAAGGCGATCGAATGCAAAAACATCACGACCTGTGAATACTCGTCGGGTCTGCAGGTCGCGGGTGTGTTCACCGAAGTGCTGACCGATGCGAACCAGCAGCCGATTTATTTGCGCAGCACCGGACCAAGTGCGCTCGCGTATCAACAAAAGGAACTCGCCGGTCACGGAAGCGATTATCACAAGGACGGATTCGGTTCGCCGATCGGCGCCTGGAATGAGACCGAGCTGAGCGAAGGAAAAACCGTGCGTCTGGAATTTGAGAGCGGCGTGACAGTCGAGGGCAAGGTCGAGCAGATCCTCCGTCGTGATGGCAAGCTGCTGCTCGTCTCGTTCTCGGGTTGCACTGCGAAATTGGACGATCAGATCCTCTTCGACCCGAGCTGGGGAACTTACGACATGGCGGTGGGCGAGAAGATCGTCTCGGTTTTCAATGGGGCCGCAGACAAGGACGCCTACAACGAAGTCGCGCTCGTCCCGAAAGAGCGCACGATCAAGAATCCTTCCGATGCGAAGCGGAAAAAGCTCGAGAACCTCTACCAGCAGGTGCGCGACATTCGCACGCGCAAGACCGGCTACGAACGCCTCGGCGAGATCTGGGAAACGCAGCAGGCCGAGCACCCTAACGACTGGCTTCTGTCGATGGAAATTTTTGAACTCCTCGATGAGACCGAGGAACAGCCGCTGCTGAAAAAAAAGGTGCAGCAGTTCCTCGAGGAAAAGAAAGCGCGCGACAAGACACTCGCGACTCTCATTGGCTGGGGTTTTCGCCTCGTCGACTATCACCGACAGGCCGCGACCGCGCCGGCCTAGACCCGCGGCAAGGAAGATTCTTGCAGTCGCGCCGAAAAGCTCTCAGGCTCCTGCGGAGATGAGTTCGCGTTTTCTGCCACATGATTGACTGGTGGAGTTCCCTCCTGCTGGAAAAGCAGATCTTCTACGCGTTCGGTATTCTGCTGATCCAGATCGTTCTCACCTTATCGGGATCGATACGCACCACGATGCGGAGCTTAGGCGCACGGCGAACATGAATCCGGTCTCAGCTTTCTGAGTGTTCGCACGATCACGGCCTTCTTCGTCGGGTTCGGTTGGGCCGGAGTGGTCATGCTCAATCATGGATATTCCGTCCCGGCGGCGATCGCAGCCGGCATGCTGACCGGAATCATCTTCCTCGTTACCGCCTTCTTGATTCACAACCTCCTCCGGCTGCAGAGCAGCGGGAATCTCGATTACCGCAACGCCATTGGCGTCGTCCGCTCGGATCGAGATCAACCTCCAGGGCGCGCGCTCGAAACAGAACATTCACGTCAACACGCCCTCCACTTTCACGCTCGGCGTGGCGACGGAACGGGAGTAATGGAGAACGCGGCCGAACGCCTGCTCGGTTTGCAGCTGACGGAAATCAAAGAGCTGGGGAAGGACATCACCTTTGGCCAGATGCGCGTCGTCATTGCGACGATGAATATCGAGGATATCAATTCCGATCGCGACAAGCTCATCGCCCCCATTGCGAACGGTCGAAGTCGAACTGAAAAAAAGTCGGTTTGCGGTTGCAAGCGGAAGCAGACGGCCTCTTGTTCGTCAGGAAAGCCGAGGCCGAAGGATTAAAGGCGCGCTTATTGGCGGAGGCCGACGGCGCGCAGGCGATTCTGACGAAAAAGGCCGCGGGTTTCCGCGACCTGATCGAGACCTGCGGCGGCTCCAATGGCGCGCAAAACATGTTGATCACCGAGCAGCTGCCGAACCTCGTCCACGAACAGGTCAATGCGATTTCCAATTTGAAGATCGACAAGATCACCGTCTGGGACAGCGGGAAAAACGCGGATGGAAAAACCGGCACGGCGGATTTCCTCTCCGGCCTGGTCGGCGCTTTGCCGCCGCTCCACGAACTAGCGCGGAATGCCGGGCTCGATCTGCCGACTTACCTCGGCAAGCTCCAGGAAGCCGCCCAGCGGCAATCACCGCTTTCGAACCGGGCTGAGGAAAAGCCGGAGAAAGAGACGCCGCCGCCGGCGAAGGCTTAGAGTTTGTTAGGCAGGCCGCCAAATGCCACAGCGCGAGCGTTATCTTTTTGTCTGCACCAATCGCCGGGCGGACGATGATCCGCGCGGATCCTGCGCCGCCCGCGGATCGGTCGAAGTCCGGCAGGCCTTGAAAGAACAACTCGCCGCCGCCGGGCTTGCCGGTCTGAAGGCGCGCGCCTGTAGCAGCGGCTGTTTGGACCAATGCTCGAGCGGTGTGACCATTCTGGTCGAACCGGATCACTTTTTTTACGGTAAAGTCACCGTCGCTGACGTGCCCGAGATCGTGGAGGCGTTGCGGCGCGGTGGACGGGTGGAAAGGTTGGTGCTCGGCGCGGAAGATCTGGCCAGGGGTTGACCCATTTGCCGCGCGCGGCCGTGAGTTGCCTCCAGTTTGAAAAATCGCAGTGGATTGGACTTCGTTACCGCGCAAGTTACCCGACATTTTTATGAAGCCGATCCTGACTCTTTTTTGCCTCGTTGTGCTCTTGTTCCAGCCCGGCTGTGCAATCGGGCCGCCGATCGATCAGCAGACGCTCGAGCAACAGAAGTCGGCGCAGTCGGTGAAAAAAAGCGATGCCTTCGCTCGCGGCCTGGAGCAATAACCAGCACGGCGCTCGGCAGGCCGACGACGATAAATTTGAAAGTTCCGACCGGACACTCGATAGAATTCAATGACGAACAATTTGATCACCCGCCGTTTGATTCAGCTCGGCGCGCTCGTTCTGATCGGTGACGGCGTGATGGGCCTGCTGAAGCCGCGCTGGCATTCACTGCTCTGGCATTTCGGGCCGCAACTGGCGCGCGCTGCGACCGAGGAGCTGGTCGAACATCCGAAAACTGCTCGGGTAGTTTACCTGGCGGAAGCCGCAATCGGCGTGGCTCTGGCATCCTACCAGACGCCGGAGGTGGAATAGCTCGCGCTCAGCGGATGCCGCTGTCGCATTTCCACGCGACAGATTTCATTTTGCCTGCGGCAACGTCCACCTCGAACGGACCGTAGGAGCCAACCGCGCCGCTCCAATCTTTCCGAAGGATAGTGTAATGGCCGGGTTTCAATTCTACCCGGAAGTGACCCTGCTCGTCGGTTTCAAAGGTGTGAATCACGCGACCATCTTGCTTGACCGCAAAGGCCATCTTGGGGAGGGGCTTGGAGTCAGGCGTGCCCTGCCTGGTGGGCCCACCCTGCACCGGCCCGATTGAAATTGTTCCCTCAATCCCGGCGGCTCCATCTTCGGAAGAAGGTGATTGAGCCTGGGCAATCGCAAGGCTGGGCAACAAACAGAACAGCATTAAGAAAAGGATTTTGTTCATAAACATCACCCCGCGCAGGCGCCCTCGCGGCCGTGTTCGAGGCAACCGCAATTTCGCATGACCTTCGAGCCCGCGCCAGCGTTGGTCGCCGGCTCTTTTCCCCGCCGCTCCCGGCTAATCGCGGATACCGCGCTTCAACTCCCAAACCCGCAGCGCGGCCAAGATCAACCTTCGCGTGCGAGCCATGGTTCCTACTGCCGGAAGCCGGGGTTCATCCGGTTGTTCTACCGCCTCCTGCGGCTTTGCCCCTCTAGGACGCCGCTTGGAGACTGGTTTGGAAGAGCGGCGGCGCGCTGAGGAGGGCTTGAACGTGGCGTTTTCATCGGATGGAGGCGGATTCATGTTTAAGTCGCCTGGGGTGACCTTTGACGGCTGGTCGTATTAAATATTACGAAGCCCGGATGCAGACCCCGTTTTGCCAGAGACTGCCAGCGAGTTGTCACAAGCAGGTGACGGAAACGGAGCAGTTGCGTAAGATCGACGTCCCAGTCGCTTAGCTATGAATTCCGCGCTTCAGTTCCCACACCCGCACCGCGGCGAGGACGAGGTTTCGCGTCCGTGCGAGGGTGCCAGTGCCCGGTCGTTTCTGCTCACCGCCGCACGCAGCGGGGATGCGTGAGCGCCCTGTTTTAGAGTGCCGTCCAACTCCCTCTCGCGCTCGCGGACCTTGGCGCGTTTGGGACTTGGTCAGGTCGCTCACGTTTGTCTTGCTCGAAGCCATGAGTCGCCTTAAGCAGCAAGCAAGCCAGAGGTGTTCGGAGCGAAAAAAACGCTTTATCCCGGGCGAACCGGCTTAATGGTAAAATATTATCGGACAGACTGATGCGCGCCAGTATCTCTCCCGACGGAAGCCCGCTTCCTCATCAGGTGGTACAAAAAACGCCGGGATCATTTTTAAGCCATTTGGTGCAGTTTCGAGCCACGTTCCGTAAGCCATTTGACCGCCCTTGAAAGCAAGATGCCGCCCAATTCCAAGCGCGCGAAATTCATTGACAAAAGCCGTCGATCTCGACCACTCTCGGAGCCATCGCCAGACTTTGAGTAATCACATTTTTTTTCTCAATGACGGCACTCGACTTTTTCGTTAGTCCAGCTTCATCCAGTCACGGAGCTCCCTTATGAAGACTCAAAAATCCTTCGCCGTGCGCCCGTTCTCTACCTCGCTAAAGTCTTGCAGCGCGTTAATTGCGTTCGCCTTCACTCTCGCGAGTGCGGTGGCGCATGAACCCGGTGACGGGCAACGCTTCACCGCAGGCGCAGGTGCAAAAGCAATCGCGTCGCCTCACCGGTGACCGATGGCCAATGGGTCACCCTCCCGTATTTGATGCCGATCAACCCCATCCACTGTGCCCTGCTGCACAATGGTAAGGTTCTGGTGGTTGCGGGGTCCGAGAACACCCTTTCCCAACATCAGGCGGGGCAATATTACGCCGCGGTTTGGGATACCCAGGCGGGGACTTTTGCTGTGCAAAACCTGCTATGGGATGTTTTCTGCAATGGCATGGCCGGTTTGCCCGACGGGCGATTTCTGGTCGTCGGTGGCAGCAGTGAACTCGCGCCGCCCTTCGGTGACGCGAGGGCGACCGTCTTCGATCCGGCAACGGAAAAATTCACGCAAGTCGAGAGCATGGCCCATGGCCGCTGGTATGCCAGCGTGCTCGAACTCAGCGATGGCAGCCTCATGACCTTCTCCGGCATCACAGAAGAAAATTATTCCGGCCCGCAACCCGGCGACGATACCGGCCGGGGTCCGCATAACAAGGACGTCGAGATTTATCACATCGGGACGGGTTGGAGCCCGGAATATGAAGCGCCCTGGACGCCGCCGCTTTATCCCCGAATGCATCTTTTACCGAGCGGGAATGTCTTTTATTCCGGCGAAACGACCAGCTCCAACCTCTTCAATCCTTTCACTCAGACGTGGACCTTGAACATCGCGCAGACGACTTACACCGGCCAGCGGGCTGGCGGTTCCTCGGTCATGTTGCCACTCCGGCCGGAATCCAGTTACGCCGCACGGGTGATGATTTTAGGCGGCAACCATCCGTCGACTGCCACAACGGAGGTGATCGACTTCTCGGCTGCTACTCCCGCCTGGAGGATGCTGCCCCCCATGTCAGTTTCGAGAATCCGTATGAACGCCGTCTTGTTGCCCACCGGTAAAGTGCTGGCACTCGGCGGATCGGTGATCGACGAAGACCCCAACACCGCCAGTCTGGCCGCGGACCTTTTTGATCCGGTAACAGAAACCTGGGCTTCGGCCGGCGTCGCGGTTTACCCGAGGCTTTATCATTCCTGCGGCCTCCTCCTGCCCGACGCGACCATAGCAGTCGTCGGGAGCAATCCGGCCAAGGGCACCTTCGACAATCATATCGAAATCTATTCGCCTGCTTATCTTTTCGCCGCCGATCAAAATGGCAACGTCATCCCGGCCACCCGCCCGACGATCACTTCGGTGCCGGCCGAGCTCGGCTACGGCAACTCGTTTACCATCTCTACGCCCGATGCCGCCAACATCGCCACCGCCGTGTTGATGAAGCCGGGTGCGCCCACTCACTCTTTCGATTTTGACCAAAGAGTGGTTGGCCTCTCTTTTTCCGTGACCAATTCGACTACGCTCACCGCGACCGCGCCGCCGAGCGGTGCCATCGCGCCTCCCGGTTGGTATATGGTCTTTTTGATCAACCAAGCTGGAGTTCCATCGGTCGCCAAGTTTCTTCACCTCAGCCCCTACCCAAACGATCTCCCTCCCAAAGGAAGCATCAGCGCCCCCGCCACGGACGTGACCATTTCTCCGGGGCAATCAGTGAATTTCGCCGGGAGCGCGACCGATCCAGATGGTCCCGTGACGTCTTATTCGTGGATTTTCCCGGATGGCACACCGCCTTCCAGCTCGGTGCCCTCACCCGGGCTCGTGACCTTCAATGATCCTGGCACATACGTCTGCTCACTCACCGCGCGCGATGAATTCGGCGTGAATGATCCCAGCCCGCCCACCCGCACCGTCACCGTGCAATTGTCGACGCTGCAGCTCTTCTTTACCGCGCCTCCGCCTGGAACCACTGTCAGAGGCAAAACGGTAAAGGTCTCCTTGGGCGCCAATGGCACAACGTCTCCGAATACGTTTACTCTTTCGGTGGACGGCACGCTGATTGGAACTAAGTCCGGAACGCTCTCGACGGTCTCATTTACCTGGACCACCACCGGCTACGCCAAGGGTCTGCATACCCTTTCGGCGACGGTACAAGACGCAACCGGGAACACCGGCACAGCTTCCGAAACGGTCACCCTGTAATAAGGGGATCGGGAGAACCTGCAGGAATAAACCAGGTCCCTCGTCCGGGGCGGCCTTTCAGACGGGCCGGCGCTCCTGATGGTGGCTCAAAGCTGGCGCCGCGAAAGGGGTTTGCGGACCAGCTGGGCCGACGCTTCCCCAAAAGAACGTCCGGTGGTCGAGCTCGAGGGAACGGCATGATAATTGCTCAAAATTATAGTCGCTATAGCTATTCCACCAGCACCTCAACACCACATCACCATATGACCACCAATCTTCCGCACCCGTTAATGCCCTTCAGCGAACTTCCCACCGCCAACGAGACCAACTGGCATTCGTCCTTGCTTGAACCCGTTCTCGTCGTGGGCGCCTGTCTCTTCTGGCTCGCCGTCCTGCCCGTTACCGGGCTCTTTTGCGCGACCGTCGCGCTTTACGACAAAGTCGCTTCGTTCCGGACTCAGCAGTTCCGCTTGCCCGACCTCCGCTACAGCGGGGCCCATAATCCGCTACTCCTGCGCAAGAAAAGCACGCCGAAGCCGACAGCGGCGCAAGCCAACGACACGGCCCGAGCTTTTCAATCCTGATCGGCCGATACGAGGTTGTGCGACGCAGCCTGGAAACGGCGCACGCTCCGAGGTCATCCGATCCGGAACGTTCTTCACCGTCGGCCTTTTGCCGATGATCGTGCTCGACGCCATTCGCCGGCCTGGCGCAATCTACAATTTGTCCAGGCTGCTTTGGCATAAAACATCGTTAGGCAAATCCGTCGCCGGATGACGGGTCACGAGCACAGCAGAACCATGACCGAACCTCAAAAAGAACCGGAGCCCAGGGAAGCGAAAAAACCCCGGGAGCTGCGTGATCTCAAGCCCACGAAAGAGGTCAAAGGCGGCGCCAGCAAGCCAGGGCACGGTGAGAAACGCCCGCCTGCAAAAACCGGCGAGATTGACTTCATGAATTGGGACTAGCGCCGCGCGCGTCAGCCCATCAAACCGCGACAACGAATCGATCCGCAGCGGCAGCGTCGTCCCGGATGCTGCGACGGCCGGTAATCGAGCGTGATCTCCTCCCCTGCCTCAATCCGGCGCAGCGCGTAAAAGGAAATTCTGCCCCGCGCGATTCGGGCGTAGGCATTTGGCGTGCAGGAATGATTAACAAACGCAGTCGGACCGCCGCTCCTGCTCGCATCGATGCTCCACCGTTGGTCGATCTCGCAGATGCTGATCCGGCCGCCCCGAGCCACCCGCGCGCGTGCCACCCGCGCGCAGATTCGTTCGCCGACAAACTCGCCGAATTTCTTCCTGGCCGGCAACGGGACGCGGCTAAAGCAGCCCATTCCATCGATCGAAGACCGGCGGATCGTCAGCCGCTCATCCCGGTTTTGCGAGACCTCGCTCCCTTCTCCGGGCGCTGCCGTGCTTTTATTTACCGGGACCGGCTGGCGGCGGCTGGTTGCTCGCTTCATAATCCTCGATGGCTTATGACGTGACCATCGTTGGTCTCGGTGGGATGGGAAGTGCCATCCTCTCGCATTCCGCGCGTCGCGGCGCGTCCGTCGTGGGACTGGAACAATTCACGCCCGCTCATGATCTCGGATCTTCGCATGGCAAAAGCCGGATGATTCGCAAAGCCTACTTCGAAGACCCCGCCTACGTCCCTTTGCTCCTCCGTGCCTATGACCTCTGGCGCGAGCTCGAAGACCGCACCGGCCAGGAACTCCTTCAAATCACCGGATTGCTCATGGTAGGACACGAAGCGGCGGAGATTATCACCGGCGCACAGCGGGCCGCGCGCGAACACAATCTTCCACTCGAGTCGCTCAGCACGCGGGAACTTCGCGCGCGTTATCCCATGCTGCGGGTGCAGAATGATGAAATCGGCGCTTTCGAGCCTGAGGGCGGCGTCCTCGATCCGGAGCGATGCGTCCAGGCGCACCTCGACGAGGCGGGCAAGGCCGGAGCGCAAATGCGTTTTGGAATCGCCATGCAAAACTGGGAGGCGACCGACGATGGCTTCGTCGTTAGGCTGGCGGACGGTGACCGCATCGAAAGCCGCGCTCTCGTCCTGTCGTTAGGCCCATGGTTTCAGGAAACTCTGGGCAAACTGGGGGTGACCATCCGGGTGCAGCGCAACGTCCAGACCTGGTTTGAACCAGCGACAGATGTTTACTACGCCGGTCGTTTCCCGGCCTTCCTCCTCGATCGCATCGGCCTCCCTGCTCCCCTTTATGGCTTTCCCGATTTCGGCGACGGCGTAAAAGCGGCTTTTCATGCGCATGGGGACCTGAGCAAAGCGGACGAGATAGTGCGCGAAGTCGACCCGCGCCGTGATGTCGAACCGGTCAGGAAAACAATGGACGCATGGATGCCGGGAGCGACCGCGACCTTTCGCTCCGCCAAGGTCTGCCCTTACTCGCTGACTCCTGACAGTCATTTCGTGGTCGATCGACACCCCCAGCACCCCGGCCTGGTGCTTTGCGGAGGCTTTTCGGGGCACGGCTTCAAGTTCGCGCCTGTGATCGGCGAGATCGCTGCCGACCTCGCTTTGGCAGGCACCACCCGCCAGGAGATCGCGTTTCTTTCCTTGCAGCGGTTCGAGAACGCGTCGTTTCTCGAGTGATGCCGACAAAAGCACAGTTTGCCGGGGAACAATCCGAGACGGGAGAATTCCAGCGCCAGGAAGACATCTTCCGCGACTGGGTTTCGGACGACGGCTCGACCGCCTACCCGGCGGAAGCGGACCGTTATCATCTTTATGTCTCGCTCGCGTGTCGGTGGGCCAGTCGCACTGTCATCGTTAGGCAGGTGCAGGGTTTGGAGAATGTTCTCGGCATGACGGTGGTCGATCCCGTGCGCGACGAGCGCGGCTGGGCCTTCCGCAACGGGCCCGGTTACAGCAAGGACCCGGTGAACGGCTTCGAGTTCCTCGCCGAGGCCTATCGCGCGACCGATCCGAATTTCGACGGCCGCGTCACCGTGCCGGTGCTCTGGGACAAGCAGCAGCGCCGGATCGTGAACAACTCCGAGGATGACATTTGCCGGATGTTCGACGGCGCCTTTCGCGGGCTGGCCAAGCGTCACGCCGGACTTTTGCCTAACGACATCGCGGAGGAACAGGAGAAGCTTTCGCAGTTCATCTACGAAAAGGTCAACAATGGCGTTTATCGCGCCGGATTCGCCACCCGCCAGCGCGTTTATGAGCGCGCCTGCCGTATGCTTTTTGATGCGCTCGATGAATTGAAATTGCGCCTAACGAAAAGCCGCTACCTCTTCGGCAACCGGATCGTGGAGTCGGACTGGCGTCTCTTCTGCACCCTGGTCCGGTTTGATGTGGTCTACTACATCCATTTCAAATGCAGCCTGCGCCGGATTCTCGATTATCCGAACCTCCAAGGTTATCTGATGGACCTCTATCAACAGGCGGGCGCCGCCGAGACAGTCAATTTCGAGCACATCAAGCGTCACTACTACATGACGCACGAGTCGATTAACCCAACCTCGCTGATCCCCATCGGACCCGTGCTCGATCTCACCCGTTCCCACGGTCGGGAACGGCTCTCGCGCGGGTAGCGAACTACTCGTTTTTGTTTGAAGCCCGGAGCCATGCGATTCCAGGCTGTTCCAGGATATGCGGCACAAGTGGAGAGCGTGATTGAACGCTTTGACCTTTTCCAGTAATGCGAGTTGTCCTGCCGGAGGAGCAGATTCAACAAATCCTGGCCGAGGCGGAGCGCGGCCTCGCCGATTACGTGACCGCCGCAGGAGAGATCGCCATCGACTCGCCGGCACACATCCTCACTGGAGCCAAGCAGTAGGTTCCTCCGCCGAAGTTCCGAATTCTGTTGCCGCTCCCCTGCAACCCGAAATCGGCATCGCGATTGACGCCTCGCCGCCCGTTCGCTAAAACCCGGCTATGGCGAACATCCAAGTCAATCGCGGTGAGACAAAGCTCGGTCTCTTCTCCGAAGAAGAAATCCGCGAAGGCCTGAACAGCGGACGTTTTCTTCCGACCGATCTCTACTGGCAGGAAGGTATGCCGACCTGGCTGCCCCTCGCTCAATTTTCCGGGAGCGCGGGCGCGGCGGCGGCCGTCGTGGTCACACCGGGCGGGTTGCCTTGGGATCGTCGCCAGGAGCTCGGATTTTTTCCCGCCTTTTTCGAGACCCTGAAGCTCGTCCTGCTCAATCCCACGGCGGCTTTTATCAGCATGAGACCGGAAGGCGGAATGACGGAACCGCTGATCTATGCGGTCTTCGGCGGCAGCGTCGGATTCATCTTCTACTTTCTCTTTAGCATTTTCATGAGCTCCTTCGGCCTGATGAGCGACCGCAATGCCTTCGCCGGGGTGCTCGGTCTCGGCATTGGGGGCATTTTTATCCTCATCTTCATCCCGGTCCTTCTCGCGCTCGGGCTCTTCATTGGCGCGGGCATCATTCATCTTTGTCTGCTTTTGGTCGGTGGTGCCAAGCGCAGTTTTGAGACTACCTTTCGCGTTCTCTGCTTCGCGTTGGGCTCGACTTACCCGCTTATGATCGTGCCCATCTGTGGTGGCGCGATAGCGGGGGTCTGGGCCCTGGTCCTGGAAATCATCGGCTTGAGCCGCGCGCACGAAACCACGATGGGTAAATCCGCCCTCGCCGTCTTCCTCCCGGTCATCGCCTGCTGCGGCCTCAGCCTCCTCTTCGGCGTCCTGTTCGGGACCATGGGCGCGTTGTTCGGTCACCACCAATAAAACATCCCTCTGATGCAGGCCTTCCGCCGATCTCTCGTGCCGCGGGAGATCGATCACGAGCTTCTCTGGCTCCTTGTCTCGTTAGGCGTTTCTGTCACCGCCATCTTCTGGTTTGCCGCCCGGCTGCCGACGCCGCAGTGCGTCTTTCACGGGTTGACCGGTCTGCCCTGCCCCACCTGTGGTGCGACCCGGGCCGCCGAACAATTTCTGCACGGTCATTTCGGCGCCTCTTTCTTTTTCAATCCCCTCGTCTTCCTCGCTTTCTGCGCTCTCCTCCTGTTTGACCTTTATGCCAGCGCCATCCTCGTGATGGGCGCGCCGCGCTTACGTTTTCGGTTCTCGTCGAGCGAGAAGTTGTTCCTGCGCGCGCTCGCCGTTGTCTTGCTCGCCGGCAATTGGCTTTACCTGCTCGTGGGTGCGTTCCCGCCAGGGAAGTGATTTCAGGACGGGTCAACTTCAGCCCAACTAAAAACCATTATGCCTACCAAAGATAAGTGCTGCTCGATTGTTCCATATTTCGATGTGCCGGCGCGCAACGCCGAAGCCTTTCGCGCCATCTGCGAGCAATGTGTCGCGCGGGCCCAGGATGAAGAGAAGTGTCTCTACTACGGATTCTCTTTCGCTGGCTCGACCGCGCATTGCCGGGAAGGCTACACCGATGCCGAAGGCGCCCTCGCGCATTTCACGAATGTCGGCGACCTGCTCGACCAGGCCTTCAAACTCGCCTCGCTTAGTCGCCTTGAAATCCATGGACCGGAAGAAGAACTGGCCAAACTGCGCGGGCCGCTGGCGCATCTGAAGCCGGAATTCTTTGCCCTGGAATATGGCTTTCGCCGCTAGACGACGGTTGTTGCGTCATTCGTTAGGCGAAACTTCGCATTGACAGACCGAGGCGCGGTGGGACCGTTTTTCCTATGTCGACAGAGCCGCAGGATCAGCCAGGCTCCGGTTATGATGGCGTCACCCGGAGGGCGTTTGTCGGGACGACGCTGGCCGGTGGAGCGGCGCTCTTGACTGGAGGATTCACCGCCTTTTTCCAAAACGCCGGCGCCGCTGTCCTCGGCCAGGATGGGCCGATCATCGAGGCGACCATCCCTGAACTTCAGGCTTTGATGGCCTCGGGTGCGCTGACCAGTCAGGGCCTGACTCAAACCTATCTCAGCCGGATCGCGAAACTGAATCCTGTGCTCCACGCGGTCATCGAGACGAATCCCGACGCGCTCGCGATCGCGGCCCGTCTCGATGCCGAACGGCAGAGCGGACGACTGCGCGGTCCCCTGCATGGCATTCCCGTGCTGGTGAAGGATAACATCGCCACCGACGATGAAATGGAAACGACTGCGGGCTCGCTCGCACTCGTCGGCAGCGAGGTGCCGTCGGACTCAGTCATCGTCGCGCGCATGCGGGCCGCCGGCGCCGTTATTCTCGGGAAGGCGAATCTCTCCGAGTGGGCCAACTTCCGCGGCTTCGCTCCTTTCAACGGCTGGAGCGCGCGCGGCGGTTTTACACGCGATCCTTACCGCCTCGATTTCGATCCCTGCGGTTCGAGTTCCGGCTCGGGCGCCGCGGCGGCGGCCAACCTTTGCGCCGCTGCTGTCGGCACGGAAACGGATGGTTCGGTGGTATGCCCGGCGGGAAACAATCTGGTCGTCGGCCTCAAACCCACCGTCGGCCTTGTCTCGCAGGAGGGCATTATTCCGATCTCGCATAGCCAGGATACGGCGGGTCCCATGTGCCGCACGGTGACTGATGCGGCCATCATGCTCGGGGTCATGCAATCGCCTTTTGGCGAAGTCATCGGGCACAAGGTACCACGCGATTACACCCAGTTTCTCCAGCGCGGCGCGTTGCGCGGAGCGCGCATCGGCATGGACAAACGCTACTTCACGCCCGGTTATGGTGGCGAAGACGAC
>JBBPZS010000053.1:0-22399 GCA_038198605.1 Chthoniobacterales bacterium
TCCCCCCGGTAGCGGCGGTCTATGACCGCCGACCCGCGCCTTTGGCAAGCCACGCTTTCGGCGCTCCCCGAGCGCCGCTACAGGGCTTGGTATTCGCGCGCAGGCGCGCGTTTTTCGTTTATCTTTCGCGCGGCGATCTGCCTAAGTTGTCGGAGCTTTTCAAAGACATGAGCGAAAAACAACCATCCAATCCCCTCCGCGAAGGGCTTTCGAACCGGGCCGTGCCGCAGCCTTGCGCGGTGGTGATTTTCGGCGCGACCGGCGACCTGACGCATCGCAAACTCGTACCCGCCCTTTACAACATCGCGGCCGACGGCGAGCTGCCGCCGGCGGTGGCGGTGATCGGTTTCGCGCGACGCCCGAAGACCGATGACGAGTTCCGCAAGGAAATGGAGGAGGCGACCCGGAAGCACTCCCGGCAGACGGTGCGCGACGAGATCTGGGATGGATTTGCCAAGTCGCTCTTTTATCACCAGAGCGAGTTTGCCGATGAAGCCGGTTACAAAAAATTGGCCGAACGCCTCGATAAACTCGACGAAGAGAGCGGGACGCGCGGCAATCGTCTCTACTATTTCGCAGCCTCGCCCGATCAATTCGAAACCATTATCGAGAATCTCGAAAAGGCGGGCCTGAACAAGCCGCCGAAGGGCGGTTGGGCGCGGGTGATTCTCGAGAAACCTTTCGGAACCGATTTGGAATCGGCGCGTCATCTCAACCGCGTCGTGCAGCGTTCTTTCGCGGAAGATCAGACTTACCGGATCGATCATTTCCTCGGGAAAGAAACGGCGCAAAATATTTTGGTCCTGCGTTTCGCAAACGCGATTTTCGAGCCGCTCTGGAACGCGCGCTACATCGACCACGTCCAGATCACGGCCGCGGAGACGTTAGGCGTGGAAAATCGCGCCGGGTATTACGAGGGCGCCGGCGCCTTGCGCGACATGGTGCAGAACCATCTCCTCCAGCTCCTCTGTCTCGTCGGAATGGAGCCGCCGACCGATCTCGGGGCGGACAGCATTCGCGATGAAAAAGTGAAAGTGGTGCGCTCGCTCCGGCCTTACAAAGAGGACGAAGTCGGGACGCACGTCGTGCGCGGGCAATACGGGGCGGGCGCGATCGCGGGCGAGTCAGTCGCAGCTTATCGCGACGAAAAAGGGGTCGACCCGAAATCGCACACCGAGACTTTTGTCGCGCTCCGGTTGCGGGTGGATAACTGGCGCTGGGCCGATGTGCCGATCTATGTCCGGGTCGGAAAACGGCTGCCCAAATCCGGTACGGAAATTTCCGTCCATTTCAAAAAGGCGCCGCAGGTTTTGTTTAATCGCGAATCGCAGGCGATCGACCAGAACGTGCTCGTCATCCGGATCCAGCCTGATGAAGGCATCTCGCTCCGAATGCAGGCCAAGGTGCCGGGGACGAGTTTCCGGATCGAATCGGTGACGATGGATTTTCATTACGGAACCTCCTTCGGCAAAGCGAGCCCCGAGGCCTATGAACGGCTGCTGCTCGACGCCATGGCGGGAGACGCCACGCTTTTCGCGCGGCGCGACGAAGTGGAACAAGCCTGGGCGTTTATCGACACGATCCACGAGGCGTGGGCCGCGAAGGAAGGCGCGCCGAAATTGTGCACGTATCCGGCGGGCTCGTGGGGGCCGGAGGAAGCCGATGAGCTGCTGGCGCGGGACGGGCGCGCGTGGAGGAGGCTGTAACGCGCCGGATTGCATCATTGTAGGGTGGGCGCCCCGCCTGCCCAGATCCCCGCGAATCGAGGGCAGGCGGAGCGCCCGCCCTACAATTCAGTGGTATGCCCGCGTCGCCTGAAACTTTCGCCGCCGGGCTGCCGGTCGAGGTCGGCCAGATCCAGCGCGAGCTGAAAAAGCTTTGGGACGCGGGCGACGGCGTCATGACCCGTGCCTCCCTCATTAATCTCGCGGTCTACAGCGAGGCGCCCGATTCGTTAGGCAAAAACACCGCCATCATCGCCCGCCTGACCGAGGAACACGCCTGTCGCGCGATTGTGATCGCCGCCGATCCGAGCGCAAAGCAGAACCGGGTCGAGGCCTGGATCAGTGCGCATTGCCACGTGAGCCGCGCCGGGAGCAAACAGATTTGTTCCGAGCAGCTCTCGTTTTTGTTACAGGGCCAGCAATGCGGCTTCCTGCCGAACATCGTTTTTGCCCAGCTCGATTCCGATCTGCCCCTCTTGCTCTGGTGGCAGGAGGAATTTCGAGCCCCGCTCGACCCGCAACTCTGGGCCTGGGTCGACCGCGTGATTTACGACAGCCAGACCTGGCGCGATTTCGGCGAGCAGATGCAACTCGTGGAAGCGGCGCAAAAGGAAGCGCGCCACCGCATCGTTCTCTGCGACCTCAACTGGGTGCGACTGCTCCACCTCCGCCTCGCCCTCGCGCAGTTTTTCGATCATCCGGTGACGCATCATCATCTTGCTGAAATCAAAAGTTTCGAAATCGAGCACGCGCCGGAGTTCCGCTCGACGGCACTCCTCCTCGTCGGCTGGCTGGCCGGCCAACTGGAATGGAAACGGCACCGCCGCAAGACTCAGTCGTTAGGCTTCGAGAAAGAGACGGAAGCCGGGAAATGCAAAATAAGCGTCGGGCTGCACGAGAAAAAAGGCGTACCGATCAGTGCCTGCCAGCTCACGACCGACTCAGCCGAGTTCCGGATCGAGCACCCGGAAGGAGCCGATTTGCTGGATGTGCTCTTTGGCCGGACGAACGGCCGGAAAATGCGCCAAAGGCTGCCAGCGGGAAAAAACGACGTCGTCCAGTTGGTCCAGGAAGAGCTAATGAGGGGCGGTCCGCATCGCGTTTACCTGCGTGCGGTCGAGAAGGTGCGCGATCTTCTTTAGGAATTTACCGCGCAAGGCTGTTTCCCCCGGTCAACACGTAAAGATGTTAAGCCGAGAAATAGAGCTTGCATTTTTTTGATTGATCAAAAATCATCTCATCATGGACCACAGATACCTCAGCCAGATACCTCAGCCAGAAACCTCAGCCAGAGCCTGGGATCGGAAACCATTCCAAGAGCTTTCTGCTCTGTTTTCTGACGGTCTTCGCTTGTTCTCTCTTCGCCCTATTCGCGAGTAGAATTCCTTCGCAAGCCCAGACCCCATCTTGCACACCAACACCCACGATCACGCCCGTACCGGGATGCATGCCGGCGGTGAACGTGTGCTCCGGGCCGCCGTGCTCACCAACTGCAACTCCTCCGACTACACCCACGCCAACGGCCATTCCGGATGAATTTCAACCAAGGGATGCGAATGGCAACCGGACAAGCGTCGTTTTGGAATGGAGGATATTCAAGCCAACCGGGACGGGCCCTTGGCCCGGAATGGTAGTTTTTCATGAAGGTCACTTTGCTGGAGGTAACATTTTTGCGCCGGCGGTAGAGCAAGTCGCAACCGATTTGAAGTCTAACGGCTACTGTGTGTATGTAGCCGCTTTTCGCGCGGCGCCTTGTGGTTTGATCAAGGGGCAACCGTGTCATAATGATGACGCATCTGGCCGGCCTCCGCAGCAGACCGATGACTGCAAAGCCTTCGTTCGAGCAGCACGTCAGGACGGGAACTGCACCAAAAAAGTTGGCGTGATCGGCGGTTCGTCGGGAGGGAGTCACGCCGCCTTTTTGGCATTTGATCAGACATCGTCTGTTGGCTGGCCTAATTGGACAAAAGCGGACCGCCCCGACGCGGCGGCATGTCTCTCCGGGGCATATGATTTCGCCTGCCGGATTCCAGAATCATACGTGCCCGACCCTCTGCCGTCGTTCATTGGGATCGTTGAAAATTATACCAATAGCTGTGTGCCGAACTTCCAGCGAAGCAAGTCTCCCGTTTCTCTGCTGACTTCCAGCACAGCTGACATTCCACCCATATACCTCATAAATTCGGAGCAGGACACAATGCCTTACCATCAGATTGAAGTGCTCCAGTGCGCCTTCCAAAATGCGGGGGTCAATTCATCTCTTTATCAATTCGTAACTATCCCGAGCAGCAGTGAGCATGGGTATGCTTATTGGAGAAATTGGAATGGGGGCCCGTGTATCCCGACTTGCAAGACACGGGGAAGCGACATTATAAATTTTTTGGATTCTCATCTCAAGTAGGAAAGGCTCGGCTCACTTATGTTCACAAAGCTAATGAAAGAACTAACCACGCTTCCTTCGACGTGTCCTCAATCGCGACCGATTCTGATCTGGATGCTTTTGGGCGGGATCTTATTATTTTCCAGCACACTCGCTAATGCAGGGAATGCGACCTGGAACCTTAATCCAAAAAGCGGCGACTGGAATACAGCGACTAACTGGACACCGAACACCGTGCCCGGTGAATCAGACATCGCCTCCTTTAACGTCGCGAACATTACCGACATTACGTTTAGTCAAGACAGCGGCATTAACGAGATCCTCTTCAATCCTGGGGCAGACTCTTTCACCTACACGATAAGCGATTTCAACATCTTCACCTTCACCATTGTTGGAATAGTCAATAACTCTGGGCTTACTCAAGAATTTGTTGCCGACGTCGACGCCCAGGGTAACCCCGGCTTCATAAACTTTGCAGGTAATTCTGTGGCGGGTAGCCAAACACTGTTTACCACTCGACCGGGAACACTTCCAAACGGAAACACCGGTTTTATAGCTTTCCTGGACTTCGCAAATGCGGGTGAAGCCGAAGTCATGAACGAAGGTGCGACTTCTAGCGGCCTGTTGGGAGGACAAACTATATTTTTCAGTAGTTCCAACGCGGGCAACGCTATCTTAAGCAGTGAAGGTGGTCAAGCGACCGGAGCACCGGGGGGCTTGATCCTTCTCCAAAACCAATCGCATGCCAATAGCGCGACGCTGATCGCCAACGGCGGCATCAACGGTGGCGAAGGTGGGCAGATTAAGTTCTTGGGTTCCGCGGCTGGAGATAGCGCTCGGATCGAAGTCTTCGGCAACGGTTTCCTCGACGTCAGCGCGCATGCTGCGATTGGCGTCGGTTCCATTGAAGGCGATGGGCTGATTCTCCTTGCCGCGAATAAGCTCACGGTTGGCAGTAATGGATTAAGCACGGAGTTCTCAGGAGTAATGAGAGAAGCCACAGGGAGCGGCGGTTCCCTGGTTAAGACTGGCATAGGCACTCTCACCTTATCCGGGGCGAGCCCCTATACCGGAGGGACGACTGTAAGTCAGGGCACGCTAGTTGTCACTAATACGAGCGGCTCGGCGACCGGCACCGGCTCTCTCCTGGTGAGCGCCGGCACTCTGGGTGGAAGTGGGATCATTTCCGGTGCCGTAACCGTTGGGACCGGCGGTGGGTCGGGAGCTTTCCTCGCTCCGGCGCATGGCGCTAACAGACAACTTACTCTCACAATTCAGAGTGGGCTCACCTTCAACTCCGACTCGACCTACACCTATACCTTTAAGGCCAAACGCAACAAATCGAAGACCGATAAGGCAGTGGCCAACGGAGTCACAATCAGCAACGGCGCGAGCTTTAACTTGAGCGGAACGACTCAAGGAACATTGACCCAGGGCACAGTGCTCAGCGTGATCAGAAACACCGCCGCGACGCCGATCGCCGGGGCTTTCGCCAACTTACCCGATGGCGCAATCGTAAATGTAAACGGCAACAATCTCCAAGCCAGCTATCAGGGTGGCGATGGGAATGATCTCACCCTCACGGTGGTGCCGTAATGAACGTTACTGGACGCGCGGAAGCGCCTCCCTCCGGAAGGGCATGCTTCTGCATGTCCAGGCTGGTCGCCTCGATCAGCTCCGGATCGCGCAACCGCTCGTCGTAAACTTCCGACCAGGTTTGCTGGTTCATCGAACACATCGGGACCGCCTCCCACGCGCCGTTGCGTTTAACCGCGCCTTTGAAAACACAGGAGTCGAGCCGGGCCCGCACGACGGCGATCTGGTTGTCGGTCTGCAATTCCGGCGGGAGGGAGGCCCAGCGCTCCTGCAGGACGCGTGATTTTTCCTCCGCGATCGGGCGGCGGAAGGCTGCCCAGCGGGCCCGCCATTGTTCGGCAGAGGTCATTCGGGAATGGCGCGATTACCTGGCGTCGTTCAGCGACCAGTCGTAATCCTGATAGGTAATTTTGGTGTCGTTAGGCAAAGGCGGATTGTGCCGCTTATTAATGAAGTCAACCGGGCCGCCGGCGGCGTTGAAGTCGTCTTTGTACCAGTTGAAAATGGCGGAAAGCGCGGCCGTCTTTTTGCCCGGATTGTAATCCACGCCCTTGGGCGAATTGACGAAGGCGAGCGCCAGCTTCTCGAGTTGCGCATCGAGCTGGTCGGCCCGGAAAGGCTCCGGGTTCAACGGCGGGCAGCTGCGGCTCGCGCAGTTGAGCGCGAAATGGACCCGCGGCTCGTTGAACTTCGGCCGGATGATGTCTTTCTCGAGATGATTGAAGCTCATCTCTTCGCCCGCAACCTTGAGACGCGGTTTGGTGAAAAAGGTGAAGAGGAGGTCCTTCACGCTCTTGGTCGGATACTTGCCAAGCGCCTCATGCAGAATCCATGCGTTGTAGGCGTTGATGTAAAAAGCGAGCTGCTCTTTTTTGCTCAAGCCGGAGATTTTTTCCTGAGCGATCCCGTCGACCACTTGCTGGAGGGCTTGCATGTCGGCGGGGTTATTTTTCCAAGCGGCGTATTTGACTCCGCTGCTAGTGACGTATTTGCCGAGGAGACCGTTGTACGGCTGGACCCATTGCGGTGAATGCTCCGCGCGCGCAAGGGAGACGGATGCAAACAGGAGTGCGAAAAAAACAAGTCGACGCCAAAGAATCGTTGATTTCATGGCAGGATTTTGAACCTCTGTCCCCGCCGGAGCAAGACCGGAATATCCGGCTAGAGCGCGCCAAGCTTCTGATAGAGAAAGCGCAGCGCCGCGGCGCTCGGCTCAATGGCGAAGAGGTCGGAGGCGCGCCGCCAGCCCGCCTCGCCTAACGAACTCGCAAGAGGCCGATCGTGCAGCAGGCGCGCCATCGCGTCCGCCAGGGCGGGCGGTTGATGCTCGGGCACGAGCAAGCCAGTCACTCCCTCCTCCACCATCTCCGGCACACCGGCGACGGCCGTGGAAACCACCGGGAGCCCGGCCGCCATCGCCTCCATCACCACGGTCGGGAGATTATCCATCCCGCCGCCCGTTTCCGCGACACAGGGCAAGGCAAAGAGCGTGCTCCGGGCCAGGCGCGCGCTCACCTCCCTCTGCGGCAGCGGGCCCGTGAGCATGACTGATTTCGTGAGGTCGGCGGAGACGATCCGCTCCTGCAAAATGGGCTCGAGCGGACCTTCGCCGATAATTTCGGCGCGGAAGGCGAGGCCGCGCTCGTCCAGCAGGCGGCAGGCTTCGATCAAGTTATAGAAGCCCTTTTTTTCGATCAAACGGCCGACGGAAATAATCAGCGGCGGCGCGGCGGAGAAATCCGCGCGCTGGAATCGACTCAAGTCGATCCCGTTGTAGATGCGCTGCAGCTTGGCCGCGGCGTCGGGATATTTTTCAGCCAAAAATCGCACCCCGAAATCGCTCACGGTCACAACGGCGCGCGCACCGTCGATCAGTTTGCCTAACGAAATCTCGAAAGGCTTGGGGGCGAAAATGTCGTTGGCGTGCGCGGTGAAACTGAACCCGATGTCGAAAAAGCGCTCGATCCAGTAGGCGGTTCGCGCCGCCAGTCCGGCAAAGTGAGCGTGGACATGCCGCACCCCAAGCGCGCGCAGGCGGGGCCCGAGCCAGGCCGCCTGGTAGAGGCGGAGGAAATCGGTTTTACGTTTCCACTCCACCATCTCGCGCACCGCGGCCTCAGGCAGCAGGCCTTTGCGCGCCGCCCGATCCACCTCCCGCACGAGTTCCTCGTCGCCCGGCAGGTATTCCACCTGCTCGACGATTGCGCTCTCCCAGTCCTGCGCCGGTTCATCTCCCGGGCGCCGGATGGAAAAGATCGGCGGCCTTACCCCTTCCCGTCGCAATTCCCGAATCTCACGGTAACAGAACGTCTGGGTAAAAGAGGGGAAGCGCTCAAAGAGATAGGCCAGCCCGTCCATGGCAAAGGATTAGCGGCGGATCCGGGGATTGGAAAGGGTGAGCCCGGGTAAAAAACTGCAACCGGCCCGGGTCTCCCGCACGACTCTTGCTACCTTCCAAGAATGGTCCAACGCGACTTCTTTGCCTTTTGCAAGTCACTCCGGCTTGTTGAGCTGAAGGCGATTGGCACCCTTTCGGCGGTGAAACACTTCGGCGATAACGAGGTCGTTTACTCGCCGGACGACGACGGCAAGGAACTCTTCATCGTCACCCGGGGCGCGGTCGAACTCGTCCCGAAAAATAGCCGGCCCGGCTCCCCGACGACGGTCCTTTCCCGGGGCGATATTTTTGGAGAAACCGGCCCCCTGATGGAGCAGCCGCGAGATCACGCCGCCCGGGCCTGCGCCGCCCTGAGCGTGCAATGTTTTCACCGCAGCGATTTCCCCGAACTCCTCCAGCGGGTGCCCTCCTTTTTTCTTTTCCTGTCCGAGAAAATGGCCAGCCGGCTTTTCCAGGCCCGCGAGCTGACCCATTCGCCCAACAATTCGTTCGAACTCACCGGCAGCCTGGCCAATTTCGACATCGTCACGATCTACCAGACGATCATTCAGTCGCGCCAAACCGGCCTGCTCACGATCGCGGACGAAGCACGCGAGACCATTTCGACCTTCTATTTTGAGAAAGGCTCACCGCGCTGGGGCCGTTTCCAGCACCTCAGCGGCGAGGAAGCTTTCTGGCAGCTCTTCCTCCATGAGCACAAGGCTGGCTCGTTCTCGTTCTCTAATGAAACGCAGGTCGGGGCCAGCTGGGGCGAGAGCAGCGCCTTGAGCGGACAGGGCGACGAAATCCTGCTCAACGCCATCCGGATGCGGGACCATTTTGATCATTTGCGGAAGCGGATCAAGCACCGCTCGCAGCGCCTGAAACGGCAGAAGTTGAACCTGGAATGGGACAACGCCGAACTGCAGGACCTCCGCCCGGCCGCTGAAGAAATCTGGCAACTCGCCTACAATGACGAACTTTCGCTCGCGGATCTGCACGGCCGGATCGGGTTTTGCGACTTGAAGATTTACCGCGTGGTCGATGAGATGATCCGAACCGGACTTTTTGCCCTCCAGGCGGAGGCGTCCCAACCGGAGCTGGTGGGAAAATGATGAAGCAACTCGCGCGGGCCGCGGCCTGCCTAACGATCGGAGCATTGTTCCTTTCCGGCTGCTCCATGCTCACCGCGCAAGGCCGGCAGGAACGGGCCTACACGCGTTACGTGCACAAAATGAGCGCCGGCCGGGTCAAACAGCAGAAGCGTTTCGCCTCAAAGGGAAATACCATGCCGATCACGCCCATGAGCGAGCCGACTGTCTCGAGCGAAGGCTCCGGCCCGGAATCGGTCGGCGACGGCAACAGCGCGGCCGGTGAAAGCGGCGGGCAATAGCCGCCACCTGGGTCGTTAGTCGCGTTCAACGGCAACCGGCCGGCCCTGCTGGTCGATCGCGACATAGGTGAAAACGGCCCGGGTCACGAGCAGTTGTTCCGTTCGCATGTAGCGCTGGACCCATACTTCGACCGGAATCTTCATCGAGGTGCGGCCGATGGATTCCACCCGGGCATAACAGGCGACCGTGTCCCCCACCCTGACCGGCTGGAGGAATGACATCCCGTCGAGCGCGGCGGTCACGACCCGGGTCTTGGCCATTTTTGAGGCGAGAATACCGCTCCCGAGGTCCATTTGGGACATGAGCCAGCCGCCGAAAATGTCGCCGTTCGGGTTGGTGTCCTTCGGCATGGCGACGGTGCGTGTGACCAGCTCGCCGCGCGGTTGTTCTGGAGTTTCAGATTCGTCCATGGCGCGAGGCTACCACATCGGCCGCGCGGCTAAAGGATGAGCATGCAATCGCCGTAGCTGTAGAAGCGATAACGCTCGCGCACCGCTTCGGCATAAGCGCGAAGGATGAATTCCCGTCCTGCAAAAGCCGCCACTAGCATGAGGAGCGTGGAACGCGGGAGATGAAAGTTGGTCAGCAGGCGATCGACCGCCTGAAACTGGTAGGGCGGGTAGATGAAAATATCGGTCTCACCGCTCTGAGCGAAGATCCGCCCATCCTGCCTCGCCGCTGCCTCCAGCACCCGGACCGAGGTCGTCCCGACCGCGAGCACGCGTTCCGCGGCATTGATCGCCGCAGACGCTTCCGGCGTGATCGTGAAGCGCTCCGCATGCATTCGATGCTCGGTAATCGTCTCGCTTTGTATCGGGCGGAAAGTGCCCGTGCCGACATGCAAGGTGACAAAGGTGTGCGGCAGTTGCGCGAGGATCTCGGGGGTAAAATGCAGCCCGGCCGTGGGAGCCGCGACCGCTCCCGGCTCCTGCGCAAAGACCGTCTGGTAGCGTGTCACATCATCGGCATCGGCCGCGCGGTTGAGATAAGGCGGGAGCGGAATCTCGCCCGCGCGATAGGGATCAATCGCGCGCTCAAAGCGGATCACCCGCTCCCCTTCTGCGTGAATTTTTTCGACCCGGCCGCTCGCGCCGTCGACCGAGACGGTCGCGCCCAGCCGCATCTTGCGCCCGGGTTTGACGAGACATTTCCAAGCCTGAGCCTCGACCTGTTCGAGAAAAAGAAACTCGATCGCGCCATCGTCGGAAAAGCGCCGCGCCGCCAACACCCTGGTATTGTTCAGCACCAGAAGATCGCCTGGTCTAACGAATTCGGGCAGGTCGATGAAGCGGCGATGCACAATGGTTTGCTCCGCGCGATCGAGCACCAGCAGGCGCGCTTCTTCCCGCCGCGCTGCCGGCCGCTGCGCGATCAGCTCGGCTGGCAGCGCGAAATCGTAGTCGTGGACCCGGTCATTCATCGCCGCAGCATCAAAGGAATTGCCGCCGCGCGCAAAACCTTCAAGAGTGAGCCACGACATGGGAGAATTTTTTCAAGCCCTCGAGACTGCGCTTGGCGCGCTGGAACGCCTCCAGCGCGAAAGCGATCGGCCGCCGCGCGCCAGCCGCGCCGCGCTCGCCCGTCTGCGCGATCTTCCCCGAGTCGTTAGGCCAGCGCCCGAGAGCAAGGTTGTTTCTTTGGACAAAGCGACCCGGCTTGCGCCCCTGCGAGAACGGGTAGCGATTTGCGTGAAGTGTCCGCATCTCGCCAGCTCGCGGCGCCAGACCGTTTTCGGGGTCGGTAATCCGGATGCCGAACTGATGTTCATCGGTGAAGCGCCGGGCGCGGATGAAGATCGGCAAGGCGAGCCGTTTGTCGGCCGGGCCGGCCAATTGCTGACCAAGATCATCGCCGCGATGGGATTTAGCCGCGACGATGTTTACATCGCCAACGTGCTGAAATGCCGCCCAAACATGCCGGCCGGCGAGCCCGGGAATCGCAAGCCGACCGCGGAGGAGATGGCGACCTGTCTCCCCTATCTGAGCGAGCAGATCGAAATCATCGGACCGAAAGTGCTCGTCGCGCTCGGGGCGACGGCGGTGGAAGGTCTCCTCAAAGTGCGCGAACCAATGGGCCGGATGCGAGGCCGCTGGCACGCCTACGGCGAGACGCCGTTGATGATCACGTTTCACCCCTCCTATCTGCTCCGAAACCAGAGCAACACGGAGAAGCGCAAGGTCTGGGAAGACATGCTCCTCGTCCTCGAGCGCTTGGAGCGGCCGATCAGCGAAAAGCAGCGAAATTTCTTTCGTTAGGCAAACTCGCCAGATCAGCGAATAATCCAGAGGTTGCACGGGATCACGTCCGTGACCCAGGCGATGCGGCTGGAAAGCTTCGGCTTCGCCTCGGGCTTCGATTCGATCGGGACGACCAGAAGATCGGCCTCCACCGCCTGGACGAAATTCGAGGCGGCGAAGCCGGTGTTGCCACGGATGCAGCGCGCCTCGATTGGGACGGCGGTGTTGCCGGCGGCGAGGATGAAATCCTGGAGCGCGATCTCCTCTTCCTCGAGGGTGCGCGCCGCCACTTTGCCGCCCTTGCCCCGGCGCGCCGCGCGCGCCTTGTCGAAGCTGGTGTAATTACGAATGACGTAGAGCCGCTCGCATTGCTCTTTCTCGGCCAAGCGCAGGGTGCGGCGGAGCGCGCCTTGCGCGTGCTCGGAATATTCCGCCATGAAAACAATGTGCCGGAGCGGTTTCGGCTCCACCTCCGGCTGGGTGAAAAGCATGACTGAACAAGGCGCCTCGCGCACCAGGCGGCGGGCCACGTCGCCTAGGAACTGGCGATGAATCGGCTTTTTTTCCAAGGCGCCTGCGACCAAAAGGTCGACCGACAATTTCCGCGCCGCGGCCAGGATGCTGCCGGCGGGATCGCCCTCTTCGTAATGCACGACCGAATCCGGCGGCAGTTTCAGCTGCGTGATCGCCTCGGCAAATTTGCTCTCGGTCGCGGCGTCATGGGTCCCGACGTAAATCATGCACAAGCGCGCAGCGAAGCGTTCGCGGACGCGGTTTGCCTCCGCCAGCACCTGGTGGAAGCGCGGCGAAAAGCCGGCCGCCACTGCGATCGATTGGTAGGGGGTTTCGTTCATTCGTTTCCCGCTACTGTCGAACGTCAAACGCCGGAGGCAACCGCAGCGCTGGGATGTCGCGTTGAATTTCGCTGTTCCTCTGCGAATTTCCGACCCATGCGACGCGCGATTTATCCCGGCAGCTTCGATCCCGTGACCAACGGGCACCTCGATGTCATCGAGCGGGCGCGCAAACTCTTCGACGAAGTCGTAGTCGCGATCGCGCACAACGACCAAAAGCAGCCGCTTTTCACGCTCGAGGAACGGCTCGGTTTTCTGCGCGAAATGACCCGATCGCTTCCTGGGGTGAGCGTCCTGCCGCTCGATGGATTACTGGTGGAATTTGCCGTCGAACAGAAGGCGCACGCGGTCATTCGCGGGCTGCGCGCCGTCTCGGATTTCGAGTTTGAATTCCAGATGGCGCTGATGAATCGCAAACTGGAAGCCACCGTCGAAACGATCTTCCTGATGCCGAAAGAAGAATACACCTACCTCAGCTCGCGAATCGTGAAGGAGATCGCGCGGCTCGGGGGCGACGTGGGGAGTTTTGTTCCGGCTTGCGTGGTGCAAGGTTTCGCGAAGAAATTGAAAAAGGTGAGCGAAAGGTCAGGGCAGTGAAAATCCATCTCCGCCAAATCCCGGCCGAAGGATCGCACCTGCAGGGCGAAGAAGAGTGTCCGCTCCCGCAGCTCGATCCGCCGGAAGCGCGTTGTGCGGGGCCGCTGCGTTACGATCTTGAAGTCGGAATTTCCGAGGGATCGCTTTGGGTGAATGGGAACCTCACGCAGCCGGTGGAGCTGCACTGCGTGCGCTGCCTGGGGGCGTTTCCATTTGAAATTAACGTCCCGGAATTCACCATCCACACCGAGCTGACCGGCCCGGAAGCAATCGATCTCACGCCCTTCATGCGCGAGGACATCCTGCTCAATCTGCCCGCTTATCCGCACTGCGATCGCGAGGGCGGCCGGATCTGCCCGGTGCCCGAAACGGAAGTGACCGCGGAAGATCAGGGTTCGCTGGAAGCGCGGCCGCCCGACTGGAGCGCGCTGGACGATCTGAAACTGTAGACGCCTCGCTCTGCGAGGCGCGCGAGAAAGCTCGCGTCGGAACTGCCATTCTCGTCGGCCCCCGCGCTTCGCAGAGCGAAGCGTCTACAGTTGCCTTTTACTAAATTCCTGCTTTCCTATGCCGCTCGTATGGGAGTCCCAAAACGCAAAACTTCAAAGATGCGCCTGCGCACGCGCAAGGCCTCGCATCGCTGGCAGCCGCCCCAGCTCAATAAGTGCACGCAATGCGGCAGCACCGTCGCCTCGCATACCGCCTGCACTTCCTGCGGCTACTACAGGGGTCGCCAGGTGTTGACGGTTGACGCTGGTTAATGTGGGAGGGCCTTTGCGCCCCGATCTTCGGTCTTAATCTTTCTCGGCCCTTCGCGGCGCAAAGGCCGCTCCCACATTCAGATTTTTGATTTTGCATTCGCGCCCTGAAAACCGCAGATTGACCGCTCAATGAAAATCGCTCTGGACGCGATGGGCGGCGATTTCGGGCCACCAAATCTCGTGGGCGGCGCGGTTCTGGCCCTGCGCGAATACGCCCAGATCGATAAACTCTTCCTCGTCGGCGACACGCCGCAGATCGAGGCCGAGCTGAAAAAACACGACTGTAACGATCGGCGGATCGAGATCGTCCATTCCACCCAGGTCGTGGAGATGTCCGACGGCGCCGTCCAGTCCGTGCGGCGGAAAAAAGATTCGTCGGTCAGCCGCGCAGTCGATCTGGTGAAAAAAGTCGACGCCGACGCGATCGTCAGCGCGGGTCACACCGGAGCGGCCGTGGCTGCGACCACAATCAAGCTGCGCACTTTGCCGGGAATCGACCGCCCAGGGATTGCCGCCATTATTCCTTCCGAGACAAACATCTTTGTCCTGATCGACGCCGGCGCGAACAGCGACGCCCGGCCCGAACACCTGCTGCAGTACGGCATCATGGGCTCGGTCTATTCCCGCCATGTGCTCGGCTACAAAAATCCCTCGATCGGCCTGATGTCGATCGGCGGCGAAGACGTCAAAGGCACCGACCTGACCAAAGAGGTCTTCAAGATGTTGAAGCGCAGCCAGCTCAATTTCCGCGGCAACGTCGAGGGGCACGACCTCTTCGCGCACCCGGTCGAAGTGGTGGTCTGCGACGGCTTTGTCGGCAACGTCATTCTCAAGACTTGCGAATCGGTCGGCGATGCGATTTTCAAATGGCTCAAGCACGAGCTGCTGAAAAGCAAGGTGCGCATGGCTGGCGCTTTCCTCGCGCAAAAGGCCTTCAAGGCGATTAAGAAAAAGGTGAACTACGAGGAATACGGCGGCTCACCGCTGCTGGGTGTAAACGGGATTTGCATCATCGCGCACGGGTCGAGCACCCCGCTCGCGATCAAGAACGCCCTGCGCGTCGCGGGCGAGTCGATTGAACACGAGGTCAATCCACATATCATCGAGGAAGTCACTCGCTATAATGAAACGCACGCCCCGCTCGAGCCCGCGGTCCGCTAAGCCGCAACGTACCGTTTCGATCATTGGCACCGGCAGCTACGTGCCGGAGCGGCGCCTAACGAACGCGGATCTTTCCCGGATCGTCGAGACCGACGACGAGTGGATCACCACCCGCACCGGGATCAAGGAACGGCGGATTGCGGCTGACGATGAATACACCAGCGACATGGGGGCAAAGGCGGCCCTGAACGCGATGGAGCAGGCCGGCATCACCGGCGACGAGATCGATCTCATCCTGGTCGCGACCGCCACGCCCGACATGGTCTTCCCGGCCACCGCCTGTTTCATTCAAACCAAGATCGGGGCCAATCGCGCGGCCTGCCTCGACATCTCCGCTGCCTGCGCCGGATTTCTTTTCGCGGTCGAGATCGCGCAGCAGTTCATCACCTGCCACACCTACGACACCGTGCTGGTGATTGGCGCGGAAAAGTTGAGCACCATCACCGACTGGACCGAACGCAACACCTGCGTCCTCTTCGGCGATGGCGCCGGCGCAGCCATCCTGCGCCACCGCGATGGCGGCGGCCACGGACTCATCAGCACGCACATCGCGAGCGACGGAAATTATGCCGACATTCTTTGGATGCCGGGCGGTGGTTGTCGTCATCCGATTACGCGCGAGAACGCCGATGATCACCTGCAGACGATCAAAATGTCGGGCAAGGAAGTTTACAAGCAGGCCGTCACCGCGATGGTCGATGCGGCGAAAAAGGCGCTCGACAAGGCTGGCCTAACGATCGACGACATCGCCTGCGTCATTCCCCACCAGGCCAACGTCCGGATCATCGAAGCGATCGCCGAGCGCCTGAAGATTCCGGTCGATAAGGTTTTCGTGAATCTCGATCGCTTCGGCAACACCTCCGCCGCCGCAGTCGCGATCGCGCTCGATGAAGCCAACCGCAGCGGCCGGATCAAAGCGGGTGACTATGTGTTGATGGTCGTCTTTGGTGGCGGGCTGACCTGGGCCGGCTCGGTCATCGAGTGGTAGCGCGAGCTTGCAGTTCGCCAAGCGGCCCGACGCGTCACGTGGCCAGCTTGCGCGATCTGGCTCGCAAGCTGACCATTTTGCGCTTCGTGGCCGTTACGATCGCGTCCGCACCGTCAGTGCGCGAACGAACGTCAACGCGGCCGATCTCCGAGGCAACTTGTCTGCAGGCCCAATGCTCCCGGTCGAGAATTCATTACGGCGCCTCGGGAGTGAGCTTCGACACGCCACCCCAGCGCGTCACCCAAATACTGGTGCCGTCAAAAAGCACTGCTTCGGAAGAGCGAATGTACCCGTAGTTATGTTCATAGTCTGCAGTGTCCAGTCCTAGTTGGTCCACGGTGTCACCGCCAGCACATGCGACCAAAAGATGAGTTGCATCGACCGCGAGGTCTCGAGGCGCGTACGAGACCACGCCAGCATCAAGAATGCTGCCGTCGCTCGGCTGGAGCTTCACCACCGTGGCGTCCCCGCTATTCGAAACCCAGATGTAAGTTCCGTCAAAGACAATGCCCCAGGGCGCATCTCCCACCGGAAAAGTACCCAACGGCCTGCCATCACTCGCCTGCCGCTTTGTCACTGTATCATCGTCGAAGTTCGCGACCCAAATGTTCTCCCCGTCAAAAGCGATACCTTGCGGAGACCCTCCGACGGGGAAGGTGCCTAATAGAACACCATCGCTCGCCCGCAGCTTCGTCACCGTGTCGTCGTCACGGTTGGTGACCCAGATGTTTGCGCCATCAAACAGGACATTTTCTGGGAAGGCGCCCACCGAAAAGCTGCCCTGCATCGAGCCATCGCTCTGGAGTAATCGAGTGACCGTGTCCTTATCCGTGTTAACGATCCAGATATAGGTTCCATCAAAGGTGATGCCCGAGCTTAAATTACCGCCCGCCGGGAAAGCTCCCACGACCGCGCCATCACTGGCCCGGAGTTCGGTTACGGTACTCGGACCGTCTTGTGTTACCCAAATATTTGTGCCATCGAACGTGATCCCGTTTGCTGCATCTACCTGGAATTTCTCCTCGCGGTAAGAAGTGGTGGCGCCTGGGCTGAACCTGGCCACACTACTACTGCTTCCATCACGGCTGATCCATATGTTAGAACGGTCGGAAGTTATATTTGTCGCATAGAACTGAGGGTACCTCTTTTCCAACAAACCATCGCTGGCACGCAACACCGAGACTGAACCATTAAGGTGTGCCACCCAGGCGTCTCCTGTACGATCGACAGCAATCCAAAACGGATCTACAGCACCAGCCCCAAACGTGCCGAGGACGGCGCCGTCACTGGCACGCAGCTTGGTCACGGTATCGTCATCAAAGTTTGCCACCCAGATGTTCCCGCGGCCAAACGCTACCCCAATTGGACTCGCGCCTACATCGAACGTACCCAAGACAGTGTTGTCGCTAGCACGTATCTTTGTCACAGTATCTGATTCAGCATTCGCGACCCAGACGTTTTCCCCGTCAAAAGTAACGCCTTCCGATCCATACCCCCCAAAATAACCAAAAACCTTGCCGTCGCTTGGTCGCAGAATAGATCCTCCGGTATAGGTTGCTACCCAAATCTTGCCGGCAGCATAGAGGATACTTGTGGGGGAAGATCCGCCGACGTAAAATGAACCCAAGAAAGCGCCGTCGCTTGCTCGCAGTTTCGTCACATAATAGCTGAATGCATGTGTCACCCAAATGTTCTCTCCGTCGAAGGCAAGATATTGTGGATATAGTCCCATTGTCGGGAAAGTGTCCAGGATTGTCCCATCATCCGGCTGCAGTTTGATTACTGTGTTGGTGTAAAAGTCTGCCACCCAGACGTAAGTTCCATCAGAGAGCACCCCGTCGGGGATACCACCGACGAAGAATTCTCGGAATGGCTCGGTAGCGCCGTCCGCCTTCTCGATGGACGCCCCTACCAGGAAGACTCCGCCCAACCCTAACCAAAGCGAAACAGCGAATGAGAGGGAGCGAATACGACTTGTGCCACCGAATAATGAGACAATGTCAGTTTTCATAGTTGATTTAGTAAGCGTTTCTGGGCCTGGGGCCCGATAGAAGTCAATCCTGCCGGTCGCCATACCAGTAGTCAATGCTCAATCGCGTCTAAAACCACTAGCCCACAACGCACGACCGAACCCGAAGATCTGGAGCGATTGTGTAAGCAGCAAACGGACGTGGCCTCTGCGCGCCGATGCTATTGGGGGAAGATTTTGCCGCGCAACCCCTCAGCTTGCGCTACGTTCTACCATGCTCATCGACACTCACGCTCATCTTGATTATCCGGATTTCGAAGCTGATTTTGATGACGTGCTCGCGCGTGCGACCGCCGCCGGCGTGACGCGTATCCTAACGATCGGAACTTCGGTCGCGAGCAGTCGGCGCGCGGTCGAGCTCGCGGAGAAATATCCGAATGTCTTTGCCGTGATCGGCGTTCATCCCTCCTCGGCCGAGGAGGCGGGCGACGACGTTATTACGCCATTGCGCGAACTGGCGAAAAGTCCGCGAGTCGCAGCGATTGGCGAGACCGGACTCGATTATCATCATCTGCCGAGCGCGACACTCGCACGCGAGCGCAAGACGCAGGTGATCTCGCAAGCGTTGCAAGCCGAGACCGACGACCAGATCGAAGGCAATCTGCACGACGGCGCGCTCAAGAGTAAACAGGCGAGCCTTTTTCAACAGCAGCTCGATCTGGCCGTGGAACTGGGCCTGAACGTGGTCATTCACCAGCGCGATGCGTGGGAAGATACACTCGCCGTGATGCGCGAGTATGGCCGTCAAGTGAGCGGGGTGTTTCACTGCTTTGGCGGCTCGAAAGAACAGGCGGACGAGGTCATCGCACTCGGGCATTTGGTTTCGTTTACCGGCATCGTCACCTTCAAAAATGGCGCGAGCGTGCGCGAGGTCGCGGCCGGGCTGTCGTTAGGCGAATTCATGGTCGAGACCGACTGCCCGTATCTCGCGCCCGAGCCGCACCGCGGAAAACGCTGCGAGCCGGCCTACACGCGTCTGGTGGCAGAAAGTATCGCCGCCGCCCGCGGCATTCCTCTCGAAGACTTGTCCCGCGCCACCACCGCCACGGCAGAAGAATTTTTCCGTCTCGCTGTATGATGAATCCGGGGAGCACAGGCGGCTCGCCGGCATCCGCGTGGAGTCAAGGGGGGCGATGAACTTGGAACGGCATGCGGAGGACCCACCCGCAATGAAAGATTGTTTTGGCGAGCCGCCAAAACCAACAGGCCAGCGGCCTGTGCTCCCCAGAGTCGTCGCGACGCCGCTCCTTGCCATGCTGCTTCTTTTTCTCGTCAGCTCCTGCGCCACGGTCGATCGCCGCCATCAGGTTATAGTCAGCATTCCTGAGCAGCGCATGGCCTTGCTCAAGGATGGCGCGCCGCTCGCGACCTATCCGGTTTCAACTTCAAAATTCGGCCTCGGCGATTTGCCCGGCACGAGCTCGACGCCGCTGGGCAAACTCGAAATCGCGAAGAAGATCGGCGCCGGTGCGCCCAGCGGGGCCGCCTTCAAGAATCGGCGGCCAACCGGGGAAATCGTTCCGCCCGATGCCCCCGGCCGCGATGTCATTGTCTCGCGCATTCTTTGGCTGCGCGGAGCCGAAGCGCAGAATCAGCGCGCCTTTGCCCGTTTCATTTACATTCACGGCACCCCGGAGGAGCGGAACATCGGGTTGCCCGTGAGCTACGGCTGCATCCGGATGCGTTCGCAGGATGTGATCGAACTTTTCAACATCGTGGGCAACGGGGCAGTGGTGAAGATCGAGAACCAGCCGCTGGAATCTCTCGTCCCGGGGTTGAAACCGGTGCCTGACCGGTTCGTCTCCACCCACAATTTTGCGCCCACGCAGATTCGTTAGGGCGAAACGCGCCCTCAGGGCAGCTGCCCGAGGTGCTTCTGCACGGTCGGCTTGGCCAGCAGTTCCATGTCGGCGTCGACCATGATCTCGACCAGTTCCCGGAAGCGGACTTTCGGTTCCCAATCCAGAAGCTTTTTCGCCTTGGCCGGATCGCCAATGAGGAGATCGACCTCCGCTGGGCGCTCATAGCGCTCATCGTGCTTCACGTATTCCGTCCAATCCAGGTCGACCCGGCCAAAAGCAATATCGAGAAACTCGCGGATGGTGTGGGTTTCATTGGTGGCCAGGACGAAATCGTCTCCTTCGTCGTGTTGCAGGATGCGCCACATCCCCTCGACGTACTCCGGCGCGTAACCCCAGTCGCGTTTCGCATCGAGATTGCCGAGGAAAAGCTCGTTTTGCAGCCCGTGCTTAATCGCCGCCACCGCGCGGGTGATTTTGCGCGTGACGAAAGTTTCGCCGCGACGCGGGCTTTCGTGGTTAAAGAGAATGCCGTTGCTCGCGCAGAGGCCGTAACTCTCGCGATAGTTGACCGTCGCCCAGTAGGCGAAAACCTTCGCCACGCCATAGGGGCTGCGCGGCCAGAAGGGCGTGGTCTCGATCTGCGGCACCTCCTGAACTTTGCCGAACATCTCGCTGCTGGAGGCCTGGTAAAAACGCGAGCGCACTCCGGCTTCGCGGACCGCCTCGAGAATACGAATCGTTCCGACTCCGGTAACGTCGGCGGTGTATTCCGGGATGTCGAAGCTGACGCGAACGTGGCTCTGCGCTCCGAGGTGGTAGATCTCGTCCGGTTTCAGCTCGTAGATTAATTTCACGAGGCTCACCGAATCGCTCAGGTCGCCATAATGCAGAAAGAGGCGCACGCCGTTGATGTGCGGGTCGGCATAAAGATGATCGATGCGCGCGGTGTTGAAGGTGCTGGCGCGCCGGATAATGCCATGCACTTCGTAGCCTTTCTCGAGGAGCAGGTCCGCGAGGTAGCTGCCGTCCTGTCCGGTAATGCCAGTGATCAGTGCTTTCTTCATGAGCGCCTCGCTCTAGAGCAAACGCCGTGCTCCGGCAACCATTTTAGACCGGCGGGGCGCTCGGGTTCGAGAGCACCGCCCGCTGCGCTGCGATCAAATCGGCGATCCCTTTTCTGCCTAACGACAACATTTCGAGCAGTTCCTCATGCGAGAAGGTCGCCTCTTCGCCTGCTCCCTGGACCTCGACGAGGGCACCGTCTTCCGTCGCGACAAGGTTCAGATCCACCGCGACCGACTTGTCTTCTTCGTAATTCAGGTCGAGCAGGGCCAATCCCTCGATCACCCCCACGCTGACGGCCGCGACCAGCTTTTTGATCGGCAACTCAGCGATCTTCTTTTCCTCGACCAACCGGCGACAGGCGACCGAAACTGCCAGGCTCGCTCCCGTAATCGCGGCCGTACGCGTCCCGCCATCGGCCTGCAGCACGTCGCAGTCGACCCAGATTGTGCGCGGCCCTAATTTCTCCAAGTCCACGACCGCGCGCATCGACCGACCAATCAAGCGCTGGATTTCGCTGCTGCGACCGTCAAGCCGCCCCTTCGCGATGTCGCGCGGTTTCCGGGTCAGAGTGGAATATGGCAGCATGGAATACTCCGCCGTCAGCCAGCCGCCGCTGACGCGTTGCTCCTTCATCCAGCGGGGGACGGATTCTTCGATCATCACTCCGCAAAGCACGCGGGTGTTTCCAAACGACACCAAGACGGAGCCGCTGGCGTGCGGGGCGATCCCAAGTTCGAAATTCAGAGCGCGCAATTGATCCGCGCCCCGACCATTCAGGCGATTCATTCCGGCCAAGCTAAATGAAGTCGCTCTCCGCGCTATGTCTAAATCGCCGGCAGGCATAAACGCCTGGTGCGTGGTTCTTCCTGGCGCCGAACAAGGGGCAAGATGTCTCCGGACCTCCCTCCAGTTCCGAGGGCGACGCGCAAAATCGTAGATTTTTCAAAAAAAAGTTGCGCCTGCGGGTTGACGACGGGCGGGAGTCGTATATTTTCGCCATCCCGCCGGAAGCGGGGCTTCACCAGTCGTGAGACCGACGAAGCTCGGTTCTCGCAAATTTTGGGACTGCAAATTGAACTCAATTTTGTCCCGGCATGATGATCGGAAACGAAAATTATCGTCGGCGCCGAAATTGAGTTTTTTGTCGCCCGGAAGTTGCGCAGAATCGCTGGTTCTTTGAAATCTACATACAGGGTAGTAAATACAACTTTTTAGAGCTGAGTCTGAAAATCAGCTCCGGTCTTCGGATCGGAGCGGAGAGTTTCAGTTATCAAAGATCTCTGGTCCCGCGAGGGGCCGGAACAGATTGATCAAGCTACAAAGAGCACATAATGGATGCCTTGGTGCCAATAGGCGATGAAGGACGTGGCTAACTGCGATAAGCCTCGGAGAGCGGTAAACACGCTTTGACCCGGGGATTTCCGAATGGGATAA
>JBBPZS010000054.1:0-21333 GCA_038198605.1 Chthoniobacterales bacterium
GCGTGCGCGGCGAAGGTGGCATCCTGACGAACAAGGAAGGGCGCCGCTTCATGTTTGACGATATCCCGGAGAACTACAAAGCGCAGACCGCCGACAGCGAAGAGGAAGGCTGGCGCTATTGCCAGGGCGACAAAAACGCGCGCCGCCCGCCGGAGCTGCTGACCCGCGATCACGTCGCGCGCTGCATCGTCAGGGAAATCAAGGCCGGGCGCGGCAGCCCGCATGGCGGCGTCTTTCTCGATATCGCGTGGATCAAGAGCAAGCTTTCGAACGGCGAGGAATACATCAAAAAGAAACTCCCGAGCATGTATCACCAATTTAAACAACTGGCCGATATCGATATCACGAAGGAACCGATGGAGGTCGGCCCGACGACGCATTACGTGATGGGGGGGATCCGGGTCGATTCCGACACTCAGATGTCGGGCGTGCCGGGATTGTTCGCGGCGGGGGAATGTGCGGCCGGGATCAACGGCGCGAATCGCCTCGGCGGCAACTCGCTCTCCGACCTGCTCGTTTTCGGCAAGCGCGCCGGGGAACACGCGGCGAAATTCGCGCAGGAAAACTCGTTAGGCGAGATCGACCCGGGCGACGTGGACGCAACCGCGCGCCGCGCGCTCGAGCCATTCGAGCGCGGCTTCACCCAGGCCGACGGCGCTTACCAGGTGCAAAAGGACTTGCAGGAAATGATGCAGGACAAGGTCGGCATCGTTAGGCGCGAAGACGAGATGCAAGAGGCGCTTGAGGGGCTCAAAGCGCTTTGGGAACGGGCCGCCAAAGTCGGCGTCGATGGCAACCGCGAGTTCAATCCCGGCTGGCATACCGCGCTCGACTTGAGCAACCTGCTTACCGTCTCCGAAGCCGTGACCCGCGCCGCGCTCGAGCGCAAGGAAAGCCGCGGCGCGCAATTCCGCGAGGATTACCCGGAGAAGAGCGCGGAGTTCGCCAAGGTGAATACGATCGTTTGGAAAGACGAGGAGGGCCGAATGCAGATTCGGCGGGACTCCATCCCCGCGATGCGAGAAGATCTGCAAAAAGTGATCGAGGAGATGAAATGAAAAATGAAATCTCGGCAATGACAGGTGGAATGGATCGGCGGCGCTTTCTCTTCGGGACCGGCCTGACCGTCGCCGGCATGGCGTTGACCCGCCGCTCTTTGGCCGAGGCGCAGAGTCCGGTCGTTGCGCCTAACGATCTCAGCACTTGGGAAAACGTGCGCGCGCAATTCGCGATCTCTCCTGACTACATCAACCTGAGCGGGTTCTTCCTCGCATCCCATCCTCGTCCCGTGCGCGATGCGATCGAAAACTACCGGCGCGCGCTCGATGACGATCCCTTCGCCACCGTGGAGAAGGAGGAATTTGGCAGCCGCCTCCGGGTCGAAACGCTCGTCGCCGAATACCTGGGTGCGAAACCGGAAGAGGTCGCGCTGACCGACAGCACGACGATGGGCCTCGCGCTCATTTATCACGGGCTGACCTTCAAGAAGGGCGACGAAATTCTCACCACCGCGCACGATCATTACGCGCAACACGAATCGATTCGGCTCGCCGCCGCGCGCTCCGGCGCGGTGGTGCGCAAGATTAAGCTGTTCGACGATTATCCATCGATCTCGCGCGACGAGATCGTGGATCGAATTCGCAAAGGGATTAGCCCGGCCACGCGGGTCGTTGGTGTGACCTGGGTTCATTCCAGCAGCGGGCTGCGTTTGCCGATCCGCCGCATCGTCGACGCGATCGCCGAGGTGAATCGGAAACGGGGCGAATCCGACCGCGTTTTACTGGTCGTCGACGGCGTGCACGGCATCGGCGCAGTCGACGAAACCGTCGCGCAACTGGGCGCCGATTTTTTCTCCGCTGGGACGCACAAGTGGATCTTTGGCCCGCGCGGCACCGGGCTCATCTGGGCGAAAGCCGAGAACTGGAAACTGTTGCAGCCGGTCATTCCCTCTTTCGCCGAAGGGCCCTACGGCGCGTGGATGCAAGAGCGGGCGCCCGGCGCAACCGAGGCGCAGTGGGTTTCACCCGGGGGGTTTCATTCCTTCGAGCATCGCTGGGCCTTGCCGGCGGCGTTTGCGTTTCATCGTCAGATCGGTCGTGCCCGGGTGGCGAAGCGCATTCAAGACTTGAACAGCATGGCCAAGGAAGAGCTCGCGAAAATGTCGCATGTCCAGGTGCACACCCCGCGCGACCCCGGACTTTCCGCCGGCCTGATTTGTTTCGACGTCAACGGCATGAAGCCGGCCGAGGTGGTCGAGAAGCTCCTCGCAAAACGTGTGATCGCTTCCGAATCCCCTTACGCCGCTTCGCATGCGCGGCTTTCGCCGAGTCTTTTGAACAACGAAAAAGAAGTCGAGCAGGCGCTCGGCCACATTCGCGCGATGGCATGAACGCGACCTTCCGGATCTGGCGGGGCGATGCGAGCGGCGGTGAGTTCCGCGATTACAGCACGGAAGTTTCGGAAGGCATGGTCGTGCTCGATGCGGTCCACGACATCCAGGCGACGCAGGCGAACGACCTCGCCTGCCGCTGGAATTGCAAAGCAGGCAAATGCGGCTCCTGCTCGGCCGAAGTGAACGGGATGCCGAAGCTGATGTGCATGACGCGTCTGAACGATCTGCCGCTTGATCGCCCGGTCACGATCGAGCCGATGAAGGCCTTCCCGCGCCTGAAAGATCTGATTACCGACGTCTCCTGGAATTTCGCGGTCAAGAAGCGGATCAAACAATTCAAGCCACGCCCGCCCGATGCCGCCGACGGCACCTGGCGGATGCAGCAACAAGACATCGACCGGGTGCAGGAATTCCGAAAGTGCATCGAGTGCTTCCTTTGCCAGGACGTCTGTCACGTCCTGCGCGACCACCACAAGCACGAGCAGTTCATCGGTCCGCGTTATCTCGTTTACACCGCCGCGCTCGAGATGCACCCGCTCGACACCGAAGACCGGGTCGAGGAATTGCGCGAGGCGCAGGGGATCGGCTATTGCAACATCACCAAGTGCTGCACGAAAGTCTGCCCGGAGGACATTCACATCACCGACAACGCCATCATCCCGTTGAAGGAACGGGTGGTGGACGATTACTATGATCCACTCGGCTGGCTCTGGAAAAAAATCCGGCGCCGGAACGAGCGCGCGCCGGAGCCGCCTCACGCCTAACGACTATGCATGAGCTGAAATCACTCTCCCGCGCCGCCATCCCGGCTGCCCTCGAAAAAGCGGAACGTTACCGCCTGCTCAACGAACCGGGCGAAGCGGAAAGCATCTGCCTCGATATCCTCGCGACCGATCCGGAAAACCAGCCCGCACTCATCACCCTGCTCCTCGCACTGACGGATCGTTTCAGCAAAGGCTATGGGGTAAGCGACACGCCGGCGAACCAGTTGCTCGCCCGGATCAAAGGCGAATACGAGCGCGCCTACTACGGCGGCATCCTGGCGGAACGACGGGCGAAAGCGAAGCTGGCGCAGGGCAGCCCGGGGGCCGGGCATTACGCCTACGATGAATTGTGCGAAGCGATGCGGAAGTTTGAAGAGGCGGAGAAAATCCGCCCGGCCGGCAATGACGACGCGCTCCTGCGCTGGAATACCTGCGCGCGCATGATCGCAAAGAACAAATTGGTCGCGCGCGAAGAGGATCGAACCGAGCCGGTCTTGGAATAAGCGCCTGCTCGAAAAAGACTCGCTCGCTTGAGCGAAGATCATCGCGCCTCGAGGGAGGATCATCGCGCCAAAGGCGATTCGGTAGGGCGAGACTCCGTCGAGCCTGGGTTGGAGCACGCGAATGCATCTCCGCGACAGTCTCGCCCTGGCAATGGGCACCGACCCCGGGAGCCTGGCTCGACGGAGTCTCGCCCTACCAATGAGCACCGCCCCCAGCGCGCGGGGGAATCATGATTGGCGACAGCCGCGGACTGCCGTTAGAGAAAAGGGTGAATTCTTCCTCGAGCTCGGATCGCGTCGATCGCGATCCAGCCAGGGTCCGCGCGATGTTTGAACGCGTCGCACGGCGCTATGATCTGGCCAATCATCTCCTCAGCGGCGGGCTCGATTTCTGGTGGCGGGCGCGTGCGGCCGAGATCGTTAGGCAATGGCAGCCGCGCCAACTGCTCGACCTTGCCACCGGCAGCGGCGATCTTGCCCTAACGATCCAGCGCAAACTGCCGGAGTGCGAAATCATCGGGACCGATTTCTCCCCTGAGATGCTGGCGGCGGCGCAGCGCAAGGGCCTGGCTCACACCGTTGTGGCCGATGCCCTCGACCTGCCTTTTGCAAACGAGAGTTTCGATGTCGTGACGGTGGCCTTTGGTTTGCGCAACATGGCGGACTGGTCAGCCGCCCTGCGCGAGATGCAACGCGTTCTCCGGCCCGGCGGGCATCTGCTCGTGCTCGATTTTTCTCTGCCGGATGGATTCCTGCGGACGATCTATCGCGCCTACCTGCATCGTTGCCTTCCGTGGATCGCCGGGTTCATCACGAAGGAACGCGAAGCCTACCAATACCTCGGCGCCTCAATCGAAAAATTTCCGAACGGTCCGGCGATGTGCGAGCTGCTCAGACAAAGTGGATTTCACGACGCCACCGCCGAACCGCTTTCGGGCGGGATCGTCACAATCTACTGCGCAATGCGCTGAAGGCGGATTGTAGCCGGGATCGGTGACCCCGGTGCGCGCGTCGCCTCAACGAACTTGCCGTCCCCTGTTGGCAACGCACAAGGCCACCGGGGTCAACGACCCCGGCTACAATGAGGGTGAAGGCGACGCGACGGATGAAGGCGACGCAATTGGGGAGGGCACAGCTTTCGTCAGCGGTAGTCTGAACGCATTTAAGTCGGGCTGATTGACGACGAATGTGCCGTCGCGCTCATCGATTTTGGCAAACCACATCTTGTCATCGGTCGGAGCGCCGATGGTCAGTTTGTGCAGCGCCTTGTCGTCCGGCGAGGTGGTGAAAGTTAAAACCAGTAATGGCTTTTCGAAACCATGCGCCGGCGCGGTCGCGCCCATCCAGCGCACCGCGCGCAGGGTGGCGAGGCTGTTGAGGAGCGATTGCAGGTCGTTGTTGTCGATTTCGCCGCTTCCCTTGATCCAATTCCAATCCTTCGCTCCGCTGCGGACGAGCGATTCTTCGACGTCGGTCACGCGCGAAAGACGGTGAATTTGCTCGGGTTTAAAACTGAAGACGGGCAGAGCCTGCCAGCGCAAGGGGTCGGTCCAGATCTGCTCGAGAAGCGCGCGATTAACCGCGACGATGAACGGTTCTTCCCCGACCCGGGCGTAGACTTCTTCGCCCTCGATTTTGCCTAACGAGAGGGTGAGATAAGGTTGTTCCCCGGCTTTGGTTTCGGCCGTGTTCTCCGAGGCAAAAGAGCTGAAGATCAATTTTAGCTGGGGCTGGTCGAGCCCGTATTTTGAGAGTTCGGAAGCGGTATCGGAGACGAATTTAGTCACCTCCTGGGTGTTCAGGGTGTCGAGCAAACGGCGCACTTCGTCGCCGTTGGCCGGCTGATCGTTCCGGCTCGAGATCGTCCAGTTCTGTTCCTTGCGGGCGAGGACGATCTGCGGTTGGCCGGCTGCTTCAATATGAAGCCGGTCCAGATTGTTCGTATCCAGCCTAACGAGATGACGGTCGCGCAAATCGTTCGGTCGGACGGTCAGGATTTCATCGGTTTTTTTCGGCAGCGCATAGACGGCGCTGCGCGGCAGATAACGAACGTAGATCGCGTCTTTGATTTTCTCGGCGACGGCCCCGAGCTGGAGCGTCAGGCCTTTGCTGTCGTCCGCCCCGTAGACTGTGATCGAGCCGCGCGGCTCGGAGAGTCCGTAGGCCTGGAGGTCGCCGGTGTCGTCGGCCACGAATTCCTGGACGCGCGCGTTCGTCACCTGGGCGAGGAGGTCGCCGATTTTCTGGTCGTCGCCACGGGCCTGGAGCGGCTTCATGATTTCCCAATGCTCGTTCTTTTTCGCGAGCTCGATTTCCCCCGCCGGGCTTTTCAGGACGGCGCGCGTGACCTGCGCGGTCGTGAGATCGGTCAACTTGCGATCGCGGAAATCATCCGGTTTTTTCGCGATATCGGTCCGGACCGTCTGGCTCGCGATATACACTTCCTTCGCCTCGGCGAAGCGGACATACATCTGCCCTTCAAAGGCGGTATCCTTGCCAAAAAAAATCTGCGGCGGCATCCCGGAGCCGGTCAGGCGCAAGCGCAGCTTGGGCTGGACGAGCCCGAACTCGGCCATGCGCGCCTTCTCCGCGGTCACCTCTCGCGCCGGGATCGCCCCTTCTTTCGGCCAGCTCTCGATGTCGCTGATCAGGTTGTCGACCACGGCGCCGTCGGCCTGGTCCTTGACCGGCGCGGTCAGGCGCCATTTTCCTTTCTGCCGACGGAGCTCGATCCGGTCATCGCCATTTTGAATGGTAATCCCCTCGAGTTTTTCGCGATCGAAATTAACCACGTTGCCGGCCGCGCGCCGCGCTGCGGCGGTGTTCGGTTTCTTGCTTTCGAAAAACTTGATCCAGACGCCGAGGGCGACGACGAGGATGAGAAGGAACAGCGTGGTCCTGGTTTTCATGCCGGCGGAAATTCGTTAGGCGCGCCGCCGCCACCAGACGAAGAGCCCGAGGATGGCGGGAACGAGCGGCATCAACACAAGCACGAGCCAGCGCATCTTGCGCAAGGCCTGCTCGTCCAGAGTGAAGGTGAGGGTTTGCGGGATTTTGGGCGCGATGCCGATCATTTGTTCGCGACTGAGAAGCCAGTTCAGGCTGGCGGAAATAAAATCCAGCCCCTGCTGGTCCTGGGTGAGGGCGTTATCCTGGATGAAGGTGGAATTGGCCACGATCACGAGCCGCGCGGAGTTGAGCTCGACCCGCTCATCGGCGCTTCCACCCTTTTCGACCGAAGCTGCGATCGTTAGGGGATCACCCTTGTCCTTGGTCGGATCGAATTGCAGGAGCGCTTCGTCGTCGGAGAAGTAATCGGTTTCGCCCCAATAACCTTTCTCCGCCTGGGCGAGCGGCGCGAGATGGATATTGGCCGGCGCGACCTCCTGCGAGTTGAGCGTGAGGGTGCTGGTCGATCCGAAGAACGGCGCGCGGACATCGGCCAGCCGCTTCGTCACCGCGTTGTCGGGCAAAAAGTGCGCCACCACATCGCGCACCCGCGCCACTTCTTCGATCCCGGTCTTGACCATCGCCATCAGGCGATCGTCATCCACCTTGACCCCGAGTTCGTTCAGGAAACCGAGGAGCCTCGGCGTCTTGGCGGCCGGGTCGGCGAGGAGCAAAATGCGCCCGTCCTTGTTCCAAAAATCGCGCAGCATTTTCATTTCGCGCTCGGAGAAATCGTATTGCGGGCCCGCGATCATGACCACCTTCACCTCCGCCGGGATGGTCGGCAGCTCGAAAAGGTTCAGCTCCTTGAACTGGATGTTTTCATTCTCGATGAACGTCTTCAGAACCGAGACCGGGCTCGTGCCCTCGAGCGTCGGCTCCTTGTGCCCGACGATGTAGCCGACGAGATTTTTCTTCCCTTCCACCACGTCGATGAGCGCGCTCGTGATCGCCTGCTCGCCCTTGAAGGCCGTCACCTTGGGCGGCTCGCCCAGGATTGGATTGCCCTGGTCCATCTCCGCCATCTCCGAGGCCTTGACCGTTTTGCTCCGGCCCTGGTAGTCGACGATGAGGACGCTCTCGTCCGTCACCACTTTGTATTTATCGAAGAGTTCTTTCGCTCTCGTTAGGCTGCGTTCTGGGTCGACATATTCGACATCGACCTTCCCGCGCGAGGAGTACTGGTATTCGGTCAACAGATTCTGCACGTCGCCCGTGATCGGATTTTGCGAGCCGAAGAAAACGGTCATCCGCACCTTGCCCTTGATGCTTTGGAGAAAGTGCTTCGTCTTGTCCGAGAGCTGATATTTCTTGTCCCGCGAAAGGTCCCAGCGCCGGTAATGCTCGAAGCCGAGATAATTCACCATCGCGGCCAGGACGATGATGATCACAACCTGGATGATCACGTTCAGACCGATCTGGAAGCGGTGGATCTTTTGCGGTTTTTCGACTGGAGTATCCTCGTCCGCCATCGCCTAGAGCCTCCACTTCCGGGATTGGAATGCCTGATAGGTGAAGACCAGCATCACGATCGTCATGCTGAGATAAAGGACCATTGGTCGGGTATCGATCTCGCCGCGGGAGAGCGTCCCCATTTGCTCAATCGCGGAAAAATAGCCGAGCAACTGGCGCGTCTCCGAGCTGATGTCGAGCAGGATGAAAGAGACGAGCCCAAGGAAGAAAAGGAGGGTGATGGTGGCAAAGGAAATAATCGCCGCCACGATCTGGTTGCGGGTCAGAACGGAAGCGAAACAACCGATGGACAGATAAAACATGCCGAGAAGCAGGAGCATGAGGTAACCGCCAAGATAGGCGCCGGTCGAGCCGGCGGCGGGCTGGTGAGTGAGGGTTTGAAAGATGAAAAAGTAGAGTAGGGTCGGGAGCCAGAGGACGACGTAGAAAAAGAGGGCGCCGAAATATTTCGCGAGCACGACCTGCCAGTCCCGCACCGGCGCAGTCATGAGCGGCTCGATCGTGCCGAGTTTAAATTCCTCCGCAAACAACCGCATCGTGATGAGGGGAAAAATCAGAACGAAGGCGAACCAGAAAAAGACCGAGTTGAAGAAAGCTTCCTGAACCGAGTAAGGCACCGCCCGTCCGTTCATGAAGGAGACCTGGAAATAAAAATCGACCCCGCTGACGAGGAGAAAAAAGACGAGAACGATGTAAGCGATCGGGGAGTAGAAATAGCTGCGAATTTCGCGCGTGAGCAGGGTGTAAAATTTACGCATGAGGAACGCTCGAGAATCTAGTTTTAAGGTCGAGGTCTGGCCGTGGGACGGAGCACAGCCGTCTCGGCTGTGGGGAAAGCAGGCGTCTCGCCTGCCTGATGGTGCGGAGCTCGAGATTGCCTTCCGGGAAGTAACGCCAGGCGAGACGCCCGGCCTCCCCACAGCCGAGACGGCTGTGCTCCGTCCTGCACTCGCTCATTCGATTACACCTCATCCGCGTGGGTGATTTCGACGAAGACATCTTCGAGAGTGGCACGGCGCTGAGTCAGCTCGCGCACCGCCCAATGGCGCTCGCTGGCGAGCCGGAAAACTTCCGTGCGCACATCCGCGTCCGCTTCGGCCCGGAGCGAAAAAATCTGCCAGTCCTCGTCCATCGTTAGGCTGACATCCTTCACTCCGGCGATTTTCTTCAGTTCCTCGAGCCCGTTGTCATTCCCGGTCTTGGCCTCGAGCACGACGCCCGTCGCGGTCCGCATTTGATTCAATAAATTTTCCGGGGTGTCGCAAGCCTCGATCCGGCCCTTGTTGATGATGATGATGCGGCTACAGGTCATCTCCACCTCGGGCAGGATGTGAGTCGAGAGCAGGATGGTGTGTTGGCGTCCGAGATTTCTGATCAGCTCGCGCACTTGTCGAATCTGGTTGGGATCGAGACCGCTCGTCGGCTCGTCGAGAATGAGGAGGTCGGGCTCGTGCACTAATGCATCGGCCAGTCCGACGCGCTGCCGGTAGCCCTTGGAAAGCGCGCCGATCAATTTCTTTTCGACGTCTTTTAATCCGCAGAGCTCCTTCACGTCGCCGACCCGTTCATTGACCCGGCGATGCGGCACGCCCTTGAGCGCGGCGCGGTAATCGAGGTATTCCGTCACCCGCATGTCGTTATAGAGCGGCACGTTTTCTGGCATATAGCCAAGATGAGAGCGCGCCTGGAGCGACTTTTCGAAAATGTCGAAGCCGGCGATGGAAGCACGGCCGGAAGTCGGCGGCATGAAGCTCGAAAGGATGCGCATGGTCGTACTTTTGCCGGCGCCGTTCGGCCCCAGGAAGCCCATGATCTCCCCTTTTCCAACCTCGAAATTGAGGTTCTCGATCGCGGTCTGCCCGGCGTAACGCTTGGTGAGATTTTCGACTTTGATCATGCTGCGGTGAGTTTTTACTGACAACGGCGGACCCGAAGCGTTGGCAATTTTTCCCGGAAAATTTTCAACGCGCTTCGAGATTGACCGTCTCGATCCGCCGTCCCCGCCCATTGCGTCCAACGAGCCCGACGGCGAAGTCCACACTCGACCCGGTATCGGCTTGCGCGAGCAGTTTCTCGACGTCCTTGACCGAATTCACATCGAATTTCCCGAGCCGGTAGATGACCAGCCCGCGCTCGAAGCCCGCCCGATCGGCCGGGCTATCGGGCGCGACCGCGCTGACGAGGACGCCCCGGCCTTGCTTCAAGCCAAGCGCGTTGGCGAGGTCGTCGGTCAGATCCTGCAACTGCAGACCGAACATCCGTTCCGCGTTGGTTGAGCCGGTCTGTTGCTCGCTTGCGCCCGGTCTGGGCGGCGGTTGTTTGTCGGCGATTTTCTTGAACGCCTCGACGCTTTGCCTAACGACATCGGCGGGAATGGCGAAGCCCAGCCCCTGGGTCGGGACGCCTTGGGGAGTGAAAGCCATCTTCGCCGAACTAATCCCGACGAGGCGGCCGGAGAGATCGATCAAGGGCCCGCCGCTGTTGCCAGGATTGATCGCGGCATCGGTCTGGAGAAGGTCGTGATAATCGATGTTGTTGATCGTAATTTCGCGTTTCACCCCGCTCAGGACCCCGCGGCTGATCGAGCTGCCGTAACCGAGCGCGTTCCCGACCACGATGACGGTCTGGCCCAGGAGATTGGGCGAAATGTCGTGCAGGTTGACGAAGGGCAGCGGCTTGTCGCTGTCGATTTTGATCAAGGCGAGGTCCTTCTTCGGGTCGCCCGTGATGTAGCGGCCTTTGTAACTTTTGTTGTCGTTGGTCACGACCTCGATCTTTAGATCGGCCGCGCGCTCGACCACGTGCTCGTTGGTCACGATGTAGCCGCCCGGTTCGATCAGGAAACCGGAGCCGAGACTTTGCTGCGTCTGGCGAATCTCGCGCGGACGGTTGCGATAGACGCCGAAGAACTGCGCCGCGAAATCGTCGAACGGATCGCGGACTTGGCGCCTAACGATGCGCTCAGTGTTGATGTTCACGACCGCGGGCAAGACTTTCGCCACCGCCAGCACGGCCGGCTCGGCCGCGGGGTCCGAGGCGGGAGGCGGGGTCACCTGGCCGAAGGCGGCGGAGGTGAAGGCGAGGAAGAGAAGCAGTTGTAGACGTCGCCCTCTGGGCGACGCGAGGGAAAACAGGGAACGCAGAGTGGCGGCCACACGCAGACCCGCGTTTCGCAGAGCGAAACGTCTACAGGTGGGTTCGTGAACTTTTGGTGCCGTCATGGCGCAAGAAACCGAACATCCGGGCGCGCCCGATAGTGTCAACTTGCCCCCCGCGTAAACGCCGCCAGAGTACTACGACCATGCGACCCTCTTTTGCGACCCGCGGCAATCTCGACCTGATCGACGAACAGTACCGCCGTTGGGAAAACGATCCCGATTCGGTCGACGCCACCTGGCGCGCTTTTTTCGAAGGCTTCGAGCTTGGCAACACCCCGCACCGAAATGGCGCCGCCACCGTGGCCGCCGCGCCGCGCGCCGCCGCGCCCGAGAGTCCGCTCCAGACCCGCATCGATGGCCTGGTCTACGCTTATCGCACTCTCGGGCACACCATCGCGCGCGTGAATCCGCTCGCCGACGCGCGTCCGGACAACCCGATGCTCACCCTGCGTGAGCTCGGTTTCAGCGAGAAGGATCTCGATCTCCAGGTCTCGTCAAAATTTTTCCTCGCGGGCAAAAAGATGCCGCTGCGCGCGATGATCGCGACGCTCGAGGAAATCTATGCCGACGCCATCGGAACCGAGTTTCAACACATCCAGAATCCGCGCATTCGGAATTGGGTGCGCGACCGGATCGAGTCGCGGCCCGCGAAACACCAGGCCTCGACGCAGGTGGAGATCGCGCTCCTGCGGCTGCTCCTCGAATCGGAAACGTTCGAAGTTTTCCTGCACACCCGCTACGTCGGGCAGAAGCGTTTTTCGCTCCAGGGCGCGGAATCGCTCATGGTCATTCTCGATACGATTTTGCATCGTTGTCCAGGCGCCGGGATCGAGGAAATCTGCATGGGGATGGCGCATCGCGGCCGCCTCAATGTGCTCGCGAATTTTCTCCAAAAATCGCTCGGTGTGGTCTTCACCGAGTTCAACACGAACTACATTCCGGAGCTGGTCGCGGGCGACGGGGACGTCAAATATCACCTTGGCTATCGCACCATTCGGAAGCTCGCTTCCGGCGCCGCAATCGAGATTCGGCTCGCGGCCAATCCGAGCCACCTCGAGGCGGTCGATCCGGTGGTCGAAGGCATCGCGCGGGCCCGGCAACGCATCCGCCGCGATACCATCCATCGGCGAAAAGTTCTGCCCTTGCTCGTGCATGGCGATGCGGCTTTCGCCGGCCAGGGGATCGTCGCCGAAACGCTCAATATGTCGCAACTGCATGGTTACAGCACGGGCGGGACGATCCACGTGGTGGTGAACAACCAGATCGGGTTCACCACTCTGCCGGAAGACGCCCGCTCCTCGATGTATGCGACCGATATCGCGAAGATGATCGAAGTGCCGATCTTCCACGTGAACGGCGACGACCCGATCGCGGTCCGGTTCGTGACCGAGACGGCGCTCGATTTCCGCCAGGAATTTGGGCGCGACGTGGTCATCGACATGTATTGCTATCGCCGCTACGGGCATAACGAGGGCGACGAGCCGCTCTTCACGCAGCCCGATCTTTACGCCAAGATCGCGAAACGCCCGTCGGTCGCGCAGCTCTACAAACGCGAGCTCCTGGAGGGCGGCGTTTTGAGTGAGGATGACGCGGCCTCGCTCGAAGCCGAGCTCGATCTGCGCCTGGAGATGACGCTCGAAGAAGTGAAGGGGCTCGAAAAAGCGCCCGCCGCAGAGCGCAACCCCTTTCACGAATCGACCGCGGTTTTCCAGCCGAAATATTCCGGCAAATCCGGCCCGACCGCGATCACGCCTGAGATGTTGGAGCAGATTGTCGCCGGCCTAACGACAGTGCCGGAAGACTTCAACATCCTGCCGAAAGTGAAGCGGATCACGATCGATCGTCTGCGCGAGGCTTTCACCGCTGGCGGGCCGTTCGATTGGGGATTTGCCGAGGCGCTCGCCTTCGGCTCGCTTCTCCTCGAGGGCGTGCCGGTGCGCTTATCCGGGCAGGACAGCCGGCGCGGCACTTTCAGTCATCGGCACGCGTTTCTTTACGATGCCAAAACCGGCAAGCCGTATTTGCCGCTGCTCCATCTCGCGCCTGGCCAGGCGCGGATTTGCATTTACAACAGCCTGCTCTCGGAAGCGGCCGTGCTCGGTTTCGATTACGGCTACTCGCTCGATTACCCCAACATGCTCTGCCTTTGGGAAGCGCAATTTGGCGATTTCGCGAACGGCGCGCAGACGATCATCGACCAGTTCATCGTCTCGGCGGAATCAAAATGGCAGCGGCCGAGCGGCATCGTCCTGCTCCTCCCGCACGGTTACGAAGGCCAGGGGCCGGAACATTCCAGCGCGCGGCTCGAGCGTTTCCTCCAGGCCTGTGCGGAGGACAACATCCAGGTCTGCAACCTCACGACCGCCGCGCAATATTTCCACGCCCTGCGCCGGCAGATGAAACGCGATTTCATCAAGCCGCTCATCATCATGACTCCGAAAAGCCTGCTTCGTTCCGAGGCGGCTTCCTCGCGCACGGAAGATTTCACTGAAGGCAGCTTCGCGGAAATTCTCGGATCGCCCGAAGTGGGACCGCCGGAAAAAATGGAGCGCGTCATCCTCTGCTCGGGCAAGGTCTATTACGATCTGCTCAAACACCGCGAGACAGAGAAGATCAAAAGTGCGGCACTGGTGCGGGTGGAACAGCTTTACCCGCTGGCGGAAGAAAAGCTGCTGGGCCTGATGAAGCCTTTCGCGAAAGCGAAGACGATTGTCTGGTGCCAGGAAGAATCGCAGAACATGGGGGCGTGGACCTACATCGAGCCGCGGCTGCGGGCATTGTTAGGCCGGGAGATCGGCTACGCCGGACGGAACGCCAGCGCGAGCCCGGCGGTGGGAGCGCTCGCTGTCCACAAGCGCGAACAGGCTTGCGTGATCGCGGAGGCTTTCACGGTCTAAACGCAATCAACCGCGCTAAAGGCGCGCGGTTGATTGAAGAGCCGGCAGTTCCAGCGCCGGCCTGAAATGGAAGATTATTGGTTAGAAATAGGGCGACCAGAAGGCCGTGTTAGCCACATCAGAAAGCGCGTTACGCGTGTTGGTTGGCACCTTGGGCAGAGAATCCACCGTGAAGGCCGGGCCGTAGACGTTTCCGAGGACGTCCTTGCCAGTGTTATACAAAACGCCACCCTTTTTCAGATAGACTTTTAGGTCGGTGAAGGTCGCGGTAGAACCGGTCGTCTTGTTGGTCTCGATGGCGTATTGATCGATTGAGCTGTCGATCAGGCGCAGATCATTGATGACGCGACTGGCCTGGGAACGTTTGCGCGCCCGCAGGAAGCCGGGCACGGCGATCGAAGCCAGGAGGGCAATGATCGCAACCACGATCATGATTTCGACGAGGGTAAAACCGCCGCGCCGACGAATGTGAAGTGAACTTAATTTCATAGCTTAGGATTTATTTCTGGCCCCTAACAGAAGCAGTCATGAGGCCAACGGGCCGTGCGGGGTTCTTTCTTTTCCTGTAGTGAAAGTCACTACAGACCGCGGGAAATCGCCCGCCGCACGCGGGCGCACTCCGTTAGGCCGCCCGGCGCTCGGCAGACTGGACCCAACGCAGCGCTTCCTGTTGCAGGCGCGCTCCATTCTCCAGTTGCAATTTCTCCTTGATCCGGGCCCGGTAGGTCTCGACGGTCGCGCCTCCCAGGCTGAGGGCCTCGCTGATCTCGCGGGTCGTCTGACCGCGCCCGATCAGGTTAAAAACTTCCAGTTCACGATCGGTCAGGCGATCGAGGCCGATGGCGGCGTCGGTGCCTCCGGCGATCTGACCGAGGAGCTTGGTCGCCATTTTCGAGCTGAGATAAATTTCGCCGGCTAGCACCTGCCGGAGCGCGGTCATGATTTTGGCGGAAGCTTCGCTCTTGGTGATGTAGCCCTTGGCCCCGGCGCGCAGGACGCGCTCCGCGTAGAGCGTCTCGTCGTGCATCGAGAGCACCAGCACCGGCAATTCCGCCCCGGCCGCCTTTAGATTCTTGAGCAACTCCAGCCCGCTCGAACCTTGCAGGGTGATATCGACGATCGCGACCTGCGCACCGCCCTGCATGATGAGCTCGAAACCGTCGCGAATGTTGTCCGCTTCGCCGCGCACCTCCAGGTCTGGTTCGCGATTGATCAACTCGGCCAGGCGTTCGCGGAACATGGGGTGATCTTCCACGATCACGACCGCCTTTTTCTTCGTCTCAGGCGGCAGCATCTTCTTCCTCCACCGACCACTCGCGTTGCGGGAAAGTGCAGGCGATGACGGTCCCGCCGTCGTTAGGCTGGGTCAGCGCGAGGTGGCCGCCGACGAGCCGGGCGCGATAGCGCATGATGCTCAACCCAAGCCCGGGCGAGGCGGTCATTCCCTTGGAGAGGCCCAGTCCGTTGTCTGCCACGCTCAGGGTCGCGAGCGAGCCCTCGGCCTGGAGGGCGATCCGGATTTTATTGGCACGACCATGGCGCGTGGCGTTGTTGATCGCTTCCTGCGCGATCCGGTAAAGATGCGTGGCGGCCGAAGTGTCGCCGATTTTCACCTCGCCCTCGACTTGGAAACTGCAGTCAATCTGGCGCAGATGAGCGACCGACGCGGCCAGGCCTTCGAGGGCAAAGGGCAGACCCGCTTCATCCATCGGCACCGGGACGAGGCCGTGGGCGAGGTCGCGCGTTTGCACGACGCCTTTCTCGAGCAATTCGGCCAGCTCTTCCGCGACGGCGGCTTCTTTTTCCAAATCCTGCCGGAGCAGATCCGTGCGCAGGGCCGCCGCCAGGCAGCCGATCGCGGCCAGGTACTGGCAAAGACCATCGTGCAGATCGCGCCCGATCCGGCGCTGTTCGCGTTCGCTGATTTCGATGATCTCCCGCTCCAGGCGCTGGGTGTGCTCGAGCAGAGCGATGCGGGTGCGGGTCGCGTCGTGCTTTTCCTTCAGGGCCGCTCCGCCCATCGCGACGAATGCAAAATAACCAAAGCGCGAAGCAGGTTCCCAGACCGCCACCCAATAATGGGAATAAATGTGACCGGCCAGGATGTCGGCCCACCACCAGGTGATGCCACAGAGAATCGCGACCAAGAATCCGCTCTTGCGATCGCCAAACCAGATCACGAACATGATCGGGATGCCGTAGAAAAGCGAGACGCTGACCTCGAAGCCGGAGAGCCAATCGACGATGCCGGTCACGAAGACGATGAGGGAGCCCTCGAGGAGGACGTATTTCGACGGATGCTGATGGAAGGCTGGGAATCTCATTGCGCCACGAGCTCTACCGGTAAAGCAGTTTCCCGGCCAAACCGCCTCGGTGCGCCGACCTCACTTCGGCGAAGGTGGCAGGTGGCGGCGGAAAAAATCCACCGCGCTGGCCCGGACCTGCACCTGCGCCGGGGCGGAGAAGACATGGCCTTCGCCCGGGAAAAACCGCGTCTCGAACCGGTCGTCATGGGCGCGCAGGAAGGCCAGCAGAGGCTCGGTGTATTTGGCGAAAGGCACGCGCTCATCCGCCAGCCCATGCACGAGCAACATCGGCGGCAGCGGTTGCCGGGTCGGGCCCTGCGGTTGGGCGTTCCAGAAACCGCCGGCCTGTTCCACCACCGCGCCCACCGCCGGGTTGCGCCGTGCTTCCTCGATCGCGGCAAACGCGCCTAACGAGTAACCGAAAATTCCGACTCTCTCCGACTCGGGCCGGAGGCGGCGCACCCATGCGACCGCGTCGTGCACCGTCCCGAGCCAGGTCGGGAACAATTTCAAAAGCACCGCCTGCCGGGCAAACCAGGTCTGGGTCCGATCGAAATAGTGCACCTGGTAAACTTCATAGCCAGCCCGGGCGAGATCGGCCGCCACGCGCGTCATCGCGGGTCCGTCGAAAAGCATCCCACCCGCGCCGTGCAGGACGAGAATCGGCGGATGCCGGCCAGGCGACGACGGCGTGTAGACATCCGCCAGAATTTTTACCCCGCTGCTTTCGAAATGCTCCTGCCGGACGGTGAAAGCGCGCTCCCGTCCGTCACGCTCCGTGGCGCAGCCCGTTCCGGTCGCGAGCGCGAGGGCACAGAAGATCGAGCGCACTAACATCCGCAGCGGTCGTGGTTGCATGCCGATTTATACGACGACCGGACGCGTTCTCCAGCTTGCGTCGGGCGCCGATTTGGCGGTTGTTGTTAGGGGATGAGCGCGGCCGATCACACCTTTACCCTCGGGATCGAGGAAGAGTTCCAGATCATCGATCCGGAAACGCGCGAGTTGCGTTCCCACATTCAGCAGATCCTCGGAGAAGGAAAAGTGACGCTGAACGAACAGATCAAGCCCGAGATGCACCAGTCCGTCGTCGAACTCGGAACCGATGTCTGCGGGAACATTCACGAAGCGCGCGCCCAGGTCATCCGGTTGCGGAGCGAGCTCGCCACCATGGCCGGCCGGGGCGGATTGAAGATCGCATCCGCCGGGACACATCCCTTTTCGCATTGGTTCGATCAGCACATCACCGAGGGCGAGCGCTATGCGACGATCGTGCGCGATTTGCAGCAGGTCGCGCGGGCCAACCTCATCTTCGGGCTGCACGTCCATGTCGGCATTCCGGATCGCGCCACCGCCATCCATGTCATGAACCAGATCCGGTATTTTCTGCCGCATCTTTACGCGCTCTCGACCAACTCGCCTTTCTGGGTCGGCCGCAATACCGGTCTCAAAGGCTATCGCCTGAAGGTCTTTGAGCGTTTCCCCCGCACCGGTACTCCCGATGCCTTCGAGAGCCTTTCCGAGTACGAAGATTTCCTCAAGTTGCTGATCAAGACCGGCTGTGTCGATAACGCGAAAAAGATCTGGTGGGACGTCCGTCTCCACCCATTTTTCGATACGCTCGAGATCCGGATTTGCGATGCGCAATCGCGGGTCGACGACACCATGGCGCTGGCCGCGGTCATCCAGGCGATCGTGGTCAAGCTGCACAAATTGCAGCGCGACAATCTCAGTTTCCGCATTTATCGGCGGCGCCTGATCGAGGAAAATCGCTGGCGCGCCTCGCGCTACGGTCTCGATGGCAAGCTGATTGATTTCGGCCGCGAAATCGAGGTCGATACTCGCAGTCTGCTGAACGAGCTGCTCGAGTTCATCTCCACCGAAGTGGATGAACTTGGCAGCGCCCAAGAGATCGCGCACGTCGAGAAAATCCTGCGCGAAGGAACCGGCGCCGACCGGCAGCTGAGCGCCTGGGGGCGCCAGCACAACATGCATGACGTGGTCGACCTGATCGTCGACGAAACCTACGAGCTGCTGACTGTGACGCAGCCGGGAGAAGAGCGCGAAGTCCAGGCCTGAGCCTCCATTACCCCCAGGCCGGGTCGAACACTTCCCGGCGGTTCGTCCGCGACACGTCTGCCGGTTGCTGCACGTCCGATTTCGCGGTAATCCTGACACCTTTCATGTCCCATCTCGTCTACCAAAGTTCGGTCGATCCGGAGCTCGTCCCGGGGGCGCGCAATGCCATTCGCGATTGCTTGCGCCTCCAGCCCGACGAGCGCATCACCATTATCACCGACGAGGCGACCCGCGATATCGCTGCCGCGCTCCAGCAGCAGGTCGAGGAGGTCGGGGCGGAGCACGCCGTTTTCATCCTCGAGGAATACGCCGAGCGGCCGCTGGCCGGGATGCCCAAAGAAGTCCTCGAGGATTTGGGGACCTCACAGGTCTCGATCTTCTGCGCCCAGACCCAGCGGGGCGAGCTCGGCTCGCGTATGCAGATGAGCGATATCGTGAACAAGAACCACATCCGCCACGGGCACATGGTCAATATCAGCCGGCAGATCATGCGCGAAGGGATGCGGGCTGATTTCAAAGCGATCGATGCCCACAGCCAGGTGCTGGTGGAGAAGGCGCGGCGCGCCCGGCGCATCATCTGCCGGACAGCGGCCGGTACCGATTACACCGCAGAGTTCTCCGCCAATCTCAACTGGCTCAAAACCAGCGGCATCATCACCCCCGAGAAATGGGGCAACCTCCCGGGCGGCGAAATTTTCACCTCGCCCTTCGACAGCAACGGCGTCTTCGTTGTCGACGGCGTGATCGGCGATTACCTTTGCCAGAAATACGGCGACATCCAGGCCACGCCCCTCACGATCGAGATCAAAGAAAACCGCATCCACTCCCTCGCCTGCGAGAACCAGGAGCTGCTCGAAGAATTCCGCGCCTACACCAGCATCGACGAAAACAGCAATCGCGTCGGTGAATTCGCCGTCGGCACCAACACCGCCTGCAAGGACATCATCGGCAACATCCTGCAAGACGAAAAAATCCCCGGCATCCACATTGCCTTTGGCCATCCCTACGCTGAGCACACCGGCCAGACCTGGCTCTCCAAGACCCACATCGACTGCGTCGGCCGCGACTTCGACATCTGGTTCGACGACGAGCAGATCATGGCGAAGGGCAAGTTCCTCATCTAGCGGGTGCGCGCGATCCTCACGCAAATGTTGTAGCCGGGGTCGGTGACCCCGGTTCCCCTAACCATCCATCCAGTCCCCGCCTCCGAACGCGCGCGCCGTCCCCGCGCGGCGGAATTCTGATGCGCTGAGACAGTGCACGCTACACATTCGCCTCCGCGCCGGCAAAAAGCGCGCCGCGTCGCCAAAAGTCGTCAACGGTCCTTGCAAGAGTGTTCGGTCGTTGTAAGAGCGCGCCGCGCCGGCTCAACTCCGCGCCGCGGAGGCAAAAATCCGCTCCGCGCCCTCAAAAGAGCGCGTTGCGCGTGCCAAAGCCGAGAGCGGCATGTAGCGCACCGCATGAAAGCCACCTCACCGCGTCGGGAGAGGCGGATCGCGAGGCTTGCCTCGCGCGATAAGTTTCTGTACTACACCCGCCGTGCCCCTTGATAGCTTGAAAGCGAACCTCTCAGAATTCGTCGCCTTCGCCCGCACTCTTCGTGGCGACGAGAAGAGCGAAGCGCAAACCTTCCTCGACCATTTCTTCCGCGCCCTGGGGCATGCGGGCGCGATCGAAGCCGGCGCCACCTTCGAGTTCCGCGTCGCGAAAAAGCCCGGCTCCGCACAGCTGGAATTGATCGTAGGCGGGAACGGTGCTCCCAAGCCGAAAGGCGGCAAGAAATTCGCCGACCTCCTCTGGCCCGATCGCGTCCTGATCGAGATGAAATCGCGCGCCGCAAACCTCGAAAGGCATTACGACCAGGCCTTTGACTACTGGAACCACATCGTCCCGAAGCGCCCGCCCTATGTCATCCTCTGCAACTTCGACGAGTTCTGGATTTATGACTTCAACACCCAGCTCTTTGATCCCGTCGATCGCATCTCGTTGCGCGAATTACCCGATAACCTCAGCACCTTCAATTTCCTTCTGCCGGTTTGGAAGAAGCCGATCTTTGGCAACAACTGGGTCGACGTCACGCGGCGCGCGGCCGATCAGATGGCAACCGTCTTTCGTGAACTGGTCGATCGCGGGGAGAACCGGGAGAAAGCACAGCGTTTTATCCTTCAGCTGCTGGTCGCGATGGTAGCCGAAGACATTGGCCTGCTTCCAGACCAAATCTTAAGCGAGATCCTGCACGAATGCGCGGAGCAGGGCGCAAGTTCGTTTGATCTCATCGGGGGGCTCTTTCGGCAAATGGCATCGCCGCACAAGGCCGGCGGTGGCCGTTTCACCGAGGTCCAATACTTTAATGGCGGTCTCTTCGCAGTGGTTGAGGCGGTAGAGCTAAAGCGAGCAGAGGCCTACCGTCTCTGCGAAGCGGCGGCGGAGAACTGGGCGTTCGTCCGTCCCGAAATCTTCGGCGCGCTCTTTCAGGACAGCATGGACAAGAAAGAGCGGCACGCTTTCGGCGCGCATTTCACGAGCGAGTTTGACATCCGCAAAGTCGTCGGCCCGACCATCGTGAGGCCGTGGCGCGAGCGGATCGACGCCGCGGGCAAGAACGTCGGCCAGCTCCGCCGCGCCCTCGCCGACCTGCGCAAATTCCGCGTCCTCGATCCCGCCTGCGGCTCGGGCAATTTCCTCTTCATCGCCTACCGCGAAATGAAACGCCTGGAGCGCGACCTCCTCCTGCGCCTGCGCGAAGTGAGCCGCAAAGAGGCGCTCGAAAGCGCCATCTCCCTCCACCAATTCTACGGCCTCGACATCCTCC
>JBBPZS010000055.1:0-22168 GCA_038198605.1 Chthoniobacterales bacterium
CAGCGATTAGCTTGACCGATGATGAGAACTAGAAGAGTGCGGACTCACCGCCCCCGCCAGATTGAGCGCGCTCCATTTAGAACAGTGTGTACAAAAGGCGTGTACAATGACGCTTGAAAGCGCTGCGAAAGAGATGAGTTTCCCCTCGTAAATGCCGGTATAGCTCAGTTGGTAGAGCAGCTGATTTGTAATCAGCAGGTCATCGGTTCGAGCCCGATTGCCGGCTCCCAAAAGCTTTGGTTCGAAGCGCGTCTTGCAAACCGGAGACACGGGTCACGGGCCGGGCGATGGCCGCTCTGAGAACTCGCTCGGTCGCCCAGACTTCGACTTGCTCCCGGGCACGAGTGAGCGCGGTGTAGAGAAGCTCACGGGTCAGAAGCGGGCTATCGGATTCTGGGAGAAGAAGAAGGATTTCGCTGAACTCCGAGCCCTGGCTTTTGTGCACCGTCATGGCATACGCAGTCTCGTGCTGGGGCAGCCGCGAGGGGAGGAAGCGGCGCAGCTGGCCTTCGGCGGAAACGAAAAAGGCGCGCAGCTCATTGTCCCCGTCGGGGTCGTGCAGGATGATGCCGGTGTCGCCATTGTAGAGGCCGAGGTTATACTCGTTCCGGGTGACGGTGACCGGCTGGCCGGCGTACCAACCTTGCCGTGGGAGAATCAGCCCGGCGCCCGCCAAGACTTCTTCCGCGATCGCGTTCAGATTTTCCACGCCGAACGGGCCGTGCCGGAGTGCGCAGAGGATTCGGAACTGCTGCAGACGCGCGAGCGCTTCAAGCGGATCGGTGGTTTCCAGGCAGGGACTGAAGGCGGCGATCACGCGTTCCCGCAGCGCGCCGGGGAGTTTGGCTGCGTCGGGCAGCGGCTGCCATTTTGCTTCGCCACCTTTCTGCAGGGCATTGATGGCGGCGTCCGCATCACCGGCGTTCACGGCGCTGCTGACCCGAAAGATTCCGCCCGTTTCCGCGAAGCGATAATTTCGTTTCAATTCCACGACAGCTCCGTGAAGGGGCTGCCCGCGAACCGCCTTTTCCGCCGCCGCGCAAATGTCGGCGAGCACGCTGCCAGCTTCGACCGAAGCGAGCTGGTCGCGGTCGCCGAGCAGAATGAGTCGCGCGTCGGATTGCACCGCCGCGACTAGCTTCGCCATCAACGCGAGATCGACCATCGAGGCTTCATCCACGATCACGACGTCGGCGCTGAGCGGGTGCTCCGCGTTGTGCCAGAAATAAGGGGAACCAGGCAGGTAACCGAGGAGCCGGTGAATCGTCGTCGCTTCCAGGCCGGGCTTCATCGCGCGCACCGATTCCGTTAGGCGCGCGGCCGCTTTGCCGGTCGGCGCGGCGAGCGCGATCCGCAGTTGGTCGCCGCCCGGTTGCGCGAGAAGACGCTGGAGGATCGCCATCACGGTGCGCGTTTTCCCGGTGCCGGGTCCGCCGGTGATCACGGTGAAGTGATTCGCGACCGCCCGTTCCACGGCTACTTTTTGCAGGTCGGAATCTTTCTTTACTTGCGGCGATTCCGCCGCGGCGGCGCGCTCGAGGATGGCCCGCGCGAGCTGCTCCTCATATTCCCAATAGCGGCGCAGATAAAGCCGATCGTGCGGGTCGAGGATGAGTGGCGTGAATGCCCCGGGCGCGCCGACCACGTTGCTGGCGCGCAATTTTTTGCGCAGCGCGGCCGCCCCCGGCGCACCGTCGTGCTCGGCGATCTCGCCTAACGTCGCGCAGATGTGGCCCTCCGCGCGGGCCCGGCTCGCGGCCATCGCGGCGAGACGCACTTCCGAGGAATCGCCTCCCGCGAGCCGCTCCAGAAAGTTTCCGAAGTGCCGATCGAGCGCGCTAAAAATCAGTTCGTCGCTCATGATTCGAAAAGGCCGCTCAGTTTTTCCACAAACCCGCGGCTCAAGCGCTCGAAGTGCACGCCGTTGGCCGGCTCCGCGGGATCGAGCCCGCGCAGGAAAATGTAGAACGCGCCGCCGAAATGCTGGTCGAAATCGTAGCCCGGTTTGCGCACCCGCAGGTAGCGATGCAGGGCCACGCTGTAGAGGCAAAGCTGAAGCGTGTAGAAATTCCGCTGCATCTCCGCGGCGATCGTCGCCGGGCGATACGCGCTCGTCGTCGGTCCGAGCCAGTTCGATTTCCAGTCGGCGAAATAAAAGCGCCCGCCATGCTCGAAGGTGAGGTCGATGAAGCCGTTCATAAAACCATTCACCGGTTGGAACTGCAGCCGCTCGATCTGCAGCGGCATCTTTGCGACCGCGAACGTCTTCGCCAGTTTCGTCGTCGTTAGGGAAGTGATTGGAAAAGAAAACTCCAGCTCCGCCTTGCAGGAGTCGTTAGGCACGTCGGCCAGGGCGAAGGACTCGTGCTCACCCTGTAGCTGGAGGTGAGCCAACTGGCGCACATTGCCGGCGATCGTCTCGTCGAAGTCTTCGATGCTGAAGTCGCGCAAGCGGCGTTGCACGAGCGCGGGCATCGTTTCGAGATTCGCGAAGTCGACCTTCTCCAGAATGTTGTGGAGACAGGTGCCGGCGTGTGTCCCGCGCGGGAAAGCGTGGATTCCATGAGCGGTCGGTGTCTCTTCTTCCGCGGGTCGCTCGATGAGCGGGCCTTCGTCGAGTTCCTCCGCTTCGCGTCCGCTGGCCAGCCGTGTGAAACTGGCGATCCCCCAGCTGCGGTCGATCGTGGCGGAGAACTGACGCGCGGCGAGGCGCGGCGAGGTCTCGCCGGCAGGCTGGAAGCTGTCGTCGTTAGGCGCAGGGGTTTCCTTGATCGCGATGTCGTCAGATGCGATCGCTGGTTGCTGGCCCTCGCCGAGGAGAAAAGCCGTCGCGCATTTTCCTCGCTTCGCTTTGGCGGGCCAGACCATTGTGCACCGATGCCGGGCGCGGGTCACGGCCACGTAGAAGAGGCGGAGCGATTCAGCGAGCGCTTCTTTTTCCTGGAGAGGCTTGTGCTTTTTATCACCCGAGAGATCGAGGGTGAGCCGGTCATTTTCCTCCGGATCGTGAAAGGTCTGCCGAGCGATTGCGTTCGTCCCGACATACGGGCAAAAGGCCACATCGAACTCGAGGCCCTTGCTCTTGTGCACCGTGATGATGCGGACGGCCTTCTCGTCACTCTCCAGGCGCAGCTCGCATTCTTCGCGCGGCGCGGTGTTCCCGGTTTGCATCTGCTGCGCGAGCCATTTCAAGATGCCGGTCATGCCGAGCCGGTGCTCGACGCAGGCGGCGTGGAGCAATTCGGAGAGATGAAGAAAATTCGTTAGGCGCCGTTCCCCGTCGGGATAACCAAGCAGGCGCCCGCGCAGGCCGTGCTCGACCGCGAGATGGCGCAGCATCTGGATGAAGCCGCGGTCGCGCCAGCGCGCGTGATGTTCCTGGAAACGGAGCAGCTCTTTTTCCCAGGCGTCGTCGTCGCGTGAGAGGGCATCGATCTTGTCGCCGGTGTAGCCGAGCGCGTCGGTGCAGAGGGCGGCGCGCACCAGTTTCTCGTTGCCAGCCTGGGCCACGGCCGCGAGCAGATCCCGCATTTCATGCGCTTCGTCCGAGGTGAAAACATTCGCGCTGCTGTAGAGCACGCTCGGCACGCGCCGATCGCGCAAGGCCTTTTGCATCTCCATCGCCTGCGCGTTCGTGCTGGTGAGAACGGCGACGTGACCCGGTTCGAGTTTTTGGCCGTCGATCGTGCCGTTGCGGCCGAGCAGGCGCACGATCTCGGAGGCGGCGCACTCGGCGAGGTTTTCTTTGCCGGACGACGTCCAGATCTGAAAGGGCGTTTCCGTTTTTCCCTGGAAGAGAAGCGGCGTCTGATCCGCGCGCGGGCTCGGTTCCGCGGGCTGGAATTCAATCTCGTCAAGATGAAACGAATCGGGCCGATCGAAGACCGCGTTGACCGCCCTAACGAGTGCGCTTTCCGAGCGCCAGTTGGTGCCCAGGGTGAATTGCCGTTCCGTCGTGCGGGCCGCGGTCAGGTAGGTGAAAACGTCCGCCCCGCGAAAAGAGTAGATGGCTTGTTTGGGATCGCCGATGAATGCAACCGTCGCTTCGCTTCCGTGGTAGATCCGTTCGAAGATGGAATACTGAACCGGATCCGTATCTTGGAATTCATCGACCAGCGCAACGTGATACTTTTGGCAAATCGATTCGGCTAAAACCGAACCGCCCGGGCTGCGGAGCGCGTCGTCGAGCCGGGTGAGCAGATCCTGAAAAGCGAGAACGTTCTTGGATTGTTTGCGCTGCCGCAGTTCTTCCGGTGCCCAGGCGTAAAATTCGGCGCGCAGCGCTGTGCAAAAATCGGCCGAGCGATCGACGAATCTTTGGCAGATTTCGAAGATCGGATTTTCCGGAAGCGAAAATCCCTTTCTCAATCCTTTGCTTGCGATGACCTCGGCGGCGAGCAACTCGATGCTGTCGAATTGACGTGCGGTGGTGCTTTCGTTGGCCGCGATCTGCTCCAAATCTTCCAGGACAACCGCGAGGCGGGCGGCGTCCTTGTGCTCGCCTTTCGCCCATCCTGGATTGGCAAAAAAGGCGCGGATGCCGCCAGCACACTGCGGCCAGACGGTGCGCACTTCGCTCAGCGCCTGCGCCATCGTCTCTGCTGCTTCCACGGAACTGCGCAAATTTTTTGGCAAAATCGTGAGCGTCGGATTTTTCACCAGCTCGTCGAGATCTTTGAGCAGCTTTTTCGGCGTGATCTTGCCCTGGACGCCGAGCAATCCGCCTAACGACTCGTTGACGTAGAAATTCCGTCGCCAGAAATCCCAGGTCACCTCGCGGAGCAGGTCGCGCTCGTCCGTGACCAATTCGGCATCGAAGAGCGTGGCGGTCTCGAAAGCCTGTTCCGCGAGCACGCGCTGACAGAACCCATGGATGGTGTAGATCGGCGCCTCATCGAAGTTGGCCAGCGCATCTTTCAACCGTTCGGTAGCGGCGTGGTGGTCAGGATATTTCTTCAGCACTGCATTAATCAGCGCGTCGTCCGATTTGCCACTTTGGAAGGCGATAAAGGCATCGCGCAGCAGGTCGCGGATGCGTCCGCGTAATTCCGCGGTCGCCAGCTCCGTGAAAGTGGTCACGAGGATTTTATCGATCGTTAGGCCAGCCCGCTCCAGGAGCAGCCGGAGGACGAGCCCGGCGATGGTGTAGGTCTTGCCCGTGCCGGCGCTCGCTTCGATCAAGAGCGGACCGGTGCCGATCTCGGTTTCGAGGAGGAAAAAAGCTTTCCGCGTCACGATTCCTCCTTCGTCATGGCCTTGAGCGCGGGCTGGAAAATCGCCGTGGCGATCTCTTGAAATGCTGGCCCGAGCGGGTCAGGCACATTGCGAAAAGCGAGATCGAAGTATTCGTCGTCGCGTTCTGGCCCAAGCCCACGTTCGGGGTCGTGGGGCTGGGCAGAGTCGCCCCATTCTTTACTGGCCTTCTCCAGCGGAGACGATCCTCTGGTCGGGTGAAACTTCCGTTCCGCGAACGCGAAGGAGCTGCGGGGGAAAAAAGGCAGCGGCTCATGCAGACCCTTCCAGTAGAAATCGAGCAACTCGGCCAGGAGCGTTCGCGGGTCCGCCTCCGGCGGCGCAAGCCGTTCGATCACGGGCTGCTTTTCCTTCGTCGCGGTGATGAGAATCGACTCGGTCGGGCGAACGCAATTGCGCAGGAGATGATCGATCCACGCCGCCAGCAGGTCCTTCGGTTTCCGAGTCGTTAGGCGCTGGCGCACGAGGCGACCGTCGAAGACGTTGCCAAGCCGGGCGCCAAATTCGAACCGGCCGATGGTGAGCTGCAGATGCTCCGGTTCGGCGCGGTTCTGGGCATTTTGCCTAACGATATCCGCAAAAAGGTGCACGTTGGCTGACAGTTCGCGCAGGTGCGCTTCACCCGCCGGGCCTGGCGGGAGCTCCCCGCCCGCGCGCGCCACCGGAAATAAGAGCTTCAATTCCTCGCCACTCAGGGCTTGCTCGAGGAAGGCCTGCTCCAGGGCGTATTTGGCCAGTCCGCCCGGATCCAACGGCTCCGTCTCTTCGAGCAGCTCATCGAGGCGCGGGCGGCGCAGGCCGAGTCGCTCGCGGATCAGGAATTTTGACGGGTTGCCGAAAAAGGAGAGCAGCTTCGCGTTATCCAGGCGTTGCCATTCGGCTTCCAGCCCGCCGATCTTTGTGGCAATGAAAGGTGCCGGGGTGCTCCGCTCGTCGATGGCGGTCGCGCTCGCGCGACAGTTCTCCTCCGAATAGCTGAAGAGTCCGTCGCTGCCGTTGAAATACTTTGGACTGAAAGGCTGCAACGGATGCTCGACCGGCTGCGCCCCGGTGTAATCGAGTAGCTCGCTCACCAGGACGCTTGGCGGGAGAGACTTGTTGTCGCGGATGGAGCGGCCCACGTAGCTGAGATAAAGAACGTCGCGCGCCGAGAGGATGGCTTCGAGAAAGAGATAACGATCGTCGTCGCGGGTGTTGCGATCGCCGGAACGCGGGGATTGCGCCACCAGATCGAAGGCGGGCGGGCGATCGTGCCGCGGATAATCGGTGTCGTTCATCCCGACCAGACAAACGACCCGGAAAGGCACGGTGCGCATCGGCCGGAGCGCGCAAAAGGTGACGCGTCCGACGAGAAAACCGGAACCGCTTTCCAGGCCCGCGAGCGCCTTCTCCAGATGAGCGAGGAGCACGTCGAGCGGGACCGGCTCGTCGAAACCGGAAAGCTGGGCGGTCTCGCCTAACGACTCGATGGCGTGACGAAGCTGGCGCAGCTCCGGTTCGCGCTCGTCATCGGTGGGAAAAAAGCGTTGGCTAATCTCGCGCAAAGTCTTTTCCCACTCGCTCAGCGAACGGGGCGTCTCCAGGGCGCGCGCGGTCGTAAAAAGCGCCTCCGCGAAATCGACGAAGTGACCGAGGGTTTCGGCCAAGGTTCCTTCCACCTCGTCGAAAGCAAGAATGCCTTCAAAGAGCCTCTCTCCTCCCGCGGGAGCGGCGTAGCCGAGGAGGAGACGATCGAGCCCGGCGCGCCAGCTGTTCTCACCAAACTCAGGCAAACCGAGCGAGGCACGATGCGCGGCATCGATGCCCCAGCGGATGCCTGTCTCGGCGATCCAGGCGCGGATCACTTCCAGATCGGGCTCGGTCAGTTCGAAGCGGCGCTGCACGGCGACCGACTCGAGAATCGCAACCACGCTGCTGGCGATAAATCGGCTGCGCGCCAATTCAAGAATGCGCATGAACGTGTCGACCACGCCGTTCTCCGAGCGTGTCGCGCGATCCGCCACGCTGAAAGGAATGCGCAGATGTTCGGGCGCGGTGTCGAAGACGGCTTCGATGAAAGGTGCGTAGATGCTGATGTCGGGCGCCATCACCACGACATCATGCGGTTTCAAATCGCGCTGCTCCGCGAAGAGCGCGAGCAATTGGTCGTGCAACACTTCCATCTCCCGCATCGGGCTGTGGCAGGAGTGAAATTGGAGCGAGGAATCGCACGGTTGGAGCGCGCGCGGAGCCTGGCCGGTGGGATCGTGCAGCGTGAAAATGTCGCGCTGGATTTGCCCGAGCAGGGTGTCGTTAGGCGAATTCACGAAATCCTCGTCTTCCTGCGTGGGATTTAGCTCGGTCACGAGATCGAGAAATTCGCGGCCGAGCTTTCCGTAGGAAGCGAGGAGTGGATTGCCGCGCGCGAATTCCAAATTGAGCTGTGCCGTCGCGGGCGCCTTGCGCCGGGCGCGCAGCTCTTCGCGCCGCGAAAGGGTGTCGCTCCAGAACTGAGGCGTCGGCCGGAGGAGGAAGAGGTGGACCTCCCGCACGCTCGCCAGTTCCTGGAAGAACTGAAGGTAAAACGGTGGCAGGGTCGAGACGCCAAAAACGGAGGTGCGCGTTGGGAGCGGCGCGCGGTTGCGGCGCAGGACTTTGCTGAATTCCTCCGCGAGAGCGGGCGGATGCAGACCAGGCGCCGACTCCACCAGTGCTCGCCAAAGGATCGCCTGCCAGTTCTGATTCTTTCCGCTTTCCCAGTCCAGGATGAGGCTGGGCCGGAAGGCGAGATATCGGTCGAAAGTGGCGGCGATTTTCTCCGCCAACTGGAAAAGGCGGAGCTCGGGGCGGGGCTGTTCCAGATAACGTCGCGGCTCGGCAAACTCGCGCCGGGTCGCCAGCGCCGGGAGCAGTTTCATGATCCGCCAGGTGAGATTTTCGCGCGCATAGAAGCGGGCATCGGCCCGGCCGGGGAGCGCAGTGTCCATCAGTCCGGCGACAAATCGTTGCGGAAAAAGGAAGGAGATGTTTGCGCAGATGCCCTCTCGCAACGCGAGCTGCTGGGTGAGCCAGCGCTCGAGCCCGAGCGTCGGGATGACGACGGCTTCAGCGGCGAACGGGTCGGCCAATGGATGCCGCAGAAGCAGCGCCATCGCATCGGCGAGCTGCTCGAGACGATTGCTGGTATGAAGATGGAGACCGGCTTTTGGAGACACTCGGCGGCAACATATCACAAGCCGTGGGACAAAAGCTGTCCGAGGAATCGGGCTTTTTTTGGCTGGCGAAACGATTCCGCTTGAAGGAAAGGCGGAGACGGCCTTTCCTGTCGGACATGAAAAGTCCGAGAGGAGTCAAACCCGCCCTGCGCCGCGGTCGCCCGCCGCAGCGGGTGGCAATGGAACAATTTTCCCGCCCGCCACTCGCGCGCATGATGCAGCTTCACGCTCAACTCCAGGCGCGGAAATTTCCCAATTGCCGCAAGCTGGCCGAGACGCTCGAGGTCTCCGCCAAAACCATTCAGCGCGACATCGAGTTCATGCGTTACCAGCTCGGGCTGCCGATCGAGTACGACCAGCTGCATTTTGGTTTCGTTTACACGGAGCCGGTCACGAGTTTTCCGAGCATCAATGTGTCGGAGGGAGAAATCGTGGCGCTCTTCATCGCGCAGAAAGCGCTTCAGCAGTATCGCGACACGCCTTTCGAAGCGCCGCTCAAGGCGGCCTTTCAGAAAATCGGCCACGGTTTGAAGGACAAAGTCACCTTCACCTGGACCGATCTGGACGCGGCCATCTCTTTTCGCAGCGCTGGTCACAGCCAGGCGGACCTGGAGGTGTTCGAGCTGCTCAGTCACGCGGTGCTCAATTCGGTCGAGATCGAATTTCGCTACCGCAAGTTGCGCAGCACCTCAGAGGAAACCCGGCGGGTGCGCCCGTATCATCTCGGCTGCGTGGATAACCAATGGTACCTTTTTGCTTTCGATCTCGATCGCCAGCAACTGCGGACTTTTGCCCTGCCCCGCATTTTCGAGCCGCGCCGGACCGGCGCGCGTTTCCGGCGCCCGGCGAATTTTTCGATAGGGAAATTTCTCGATTCCAGCTTTGGAGTTTTCCAAAGCGAAGGCCGGACCACGGTCAGGGTCCGTTTTCAGCCGTTCGCGGCCCAGCTGGTGCGGGAGCGGACATGGCATCATTCGCAAAAGATCAAGGAACTGCGCGACGGCGGGCTGGAATTGCAGCTGCAACTCGGCAGCCTGGAGGAGATCGAGCGCTGGATCCTGAGCTGGGGCGACGAGGCGGAAGTGCTCGAGCCGGCGAAGTTGCGTCAGCGCCTCGCTGAGGTGGGACGGAAACTGGTGGCGAATTACGCCGGGAAATAAAAGCCGGGGTAGAGGGAAAATAATTCTGCGTAGGACAGCTGATGTCCTACCCGCCATGGTAAAATGGCGGCATGAAAAATAACTATGCGGAGATTGCCTTCGTCCTCGACCGCTCCGGCTCGATGGATTCTTGCCGGGATGCAGCGATCGAAGGCTTTAACCGTTTCCTCAATGAACAGCAGCAGGTCGAAGGGCTGGCCAAGCTGACCCTCGTCCTTTTCGACGACGAATACCTCGTGCCGGCGCAGGCATTGCCGGTGGCGGAGGTGATCCCTCTGGACAACGAAACCTATGTTCCGCGTGGAAGCACGGCGTTGCTCGACGCGATCGGCCGCACGATCGACGAAATGGGCGCACGCCTCGCCGCCTTGCCTGAAGCGAATCGGCCCGCGCAGGTGATTGTCGCCATCCTGACTGATGGGGCGGAGAATTCCTCCCAAAACTACACCTGGCACCAGTTGGCTGGCGTCATCAGGCGGCAGACCGAGCAGTATCGCTGGACGTTCCTCTTCCTCGGCGCGAACCAGGATGCGATCGCGACTGCAGCGCAGATGAATATCGCGGCGGCAAATGCGGCGAATTACGTCCACGACGAGCCTGGTCTGCACGCTTCCGCGCGGGCCTTCGCGAGAAAGGTGCGAGGGCTGCGTACCTTCCAGATGCCCAACGCCAGGCTCGAAGAGTGCGCTGACGCGACAGCGTCGCTCTCGGAGTTGCTGACCGAGGAAGACGAAAAAGAGCGGAGCTAGGAGAAATGGGGCGGGCGGTTCCACGCGATCGGATCGTCCGCCCTCGCCCTGTCCTGAGGTCCCTGCTAGACGACACGGAGGGATTGCTGATCGAGCAATTTCAAGCTCGACAGAGCGCACACCTACGAGCGAAACCGTCTCTGCTTGGACTAACGAACACATGACGGCGGCCCTCCCACCTCCCGAAATTCCCGAAGGACATTTCAGTCGCCTTTGCCCGGGTGACTGGGCGCCGCACCCGGAGGACAAGCTGACGGAGCTGGCCTGGCTCATGCGCGATAGTCACGCCAAACGGGCGGCGCGGACGCGCACCATGACTCTGCCTTCAGGCTACGTCTATTTCGGGCAGTTTGTCGCCCACGACCTGATCCGCGACCAGCGCTTGCTTCGCGAAACCGACGGGGAAGTGGAGCAAGTAATCAACTACCGAACGCCGCGCTTCGATTTTGACCACCTATTCGGGCGGAGCGGGGAAGACTTCCCTGGTCTTTACGAAAACGATGGCCGCCTCCGACTTGGCCTAACGAAGGAAAGTGTGCTGGAAGACGGTCGAGTGGTTCGGTCGACACTGGACGATCTGCCGCGCAATCCTGACGGGAGCGCCCGCCTGATCGATCCGCGGAACGACGAGAACCTGATCGTGGCGCAGATCCATGTCCTGATGGCGAAGTTCTACAATGACGTCCTCGCTCTCCTGCAACGAAAGCCAGAACTCTCCGCTGGTCCCGCGACAAAGAGCCTGGCGACGCAGGCCCGGCGGTGGGTCCGGTGGCATTATCAGTGGCTTGTTCTAAATGATTTCCTCCCGCGCTTTGTTCGTGCGGAGGCGCTAGGCGAAGTTCGGCGCGAGCGCTTGCGTCTCTTTCCGCGACACTACGCGCCGTCCGATTACCCCGTGGCTCTGCCGGCGGAGTTTACCGTTGCGGCTTACCGCTTCGGGCACAGCATGATTCAGTCGCACTATGATTTGAATCTCCCCATAGGAGCGATTCCGGCGACCGACCTTATTGCCATGACTCACCGCGGCGGAAGGATAGGCCCAGAGTCACCGGCGCTGCCAGCGAGTTACGTGGTCGACTGGGACTTCTTTTTTGAAGGACCCGACGCGCAGCTTAACCGCGGACAAAATATCGACACGTTTATCCCGGAGATTCTTTACGGTTTGCCACTTGAGACCGCGGCGCAAGGCAAGCGCGCGCTCGCACTGAGCGAGCGAGAACGGCGAGGCCCAGTCTGTCTGCCGGAAGTGACTCTTATCCGAGGATCCAGAATGCGGCTGCCGGCGGGGGAAGAGTTTGCCCGCTACTTTGGATATGAACCGCTGCCGCCCGAGCTCATTCCGGCCATCCCCGCGGACAAAACGTTCTTTGCCGATCCGGCCTTTCGAAACCGCACTCCGCTCTGGTATTACTTTCTGCGCGAGGCGGCGGTCGAGGAGAACACGCGGCCCGAGCCCGCGCCGGAGCCAGAGTTACGGATCCAGAAGTTAGGCACTCTTGGGAGCAGAGTGGTGGCGGAAGTCTTTCACCAGGTCCTGATGGCGGACGGGGAATCTATTCTCCAGACCGGCCGCGACTGGCGGCCGCCGGCGTTTGTCTTTGGCCGCTCGCAGCGAGTGCGGCCGATCAATTCCATGGCTGCGCTGGCCGAGTTTGTCCAAACGGACAGCGCGGGCGGGCCGGGATAGCTACCAGTATTTGTAGGTCCCGAGGACGTAGTTCAGTAAGCCTTCTCCGCTGGTCGAAGTGCCTTGCCGGGGAATCTCGAGAATTACCGAGCCGGCTTCCTTCAAGGCACGTTCTCCTTCTGGCATGAAGATAGTTTTCGCTTCCGGCGGGATAGTAATGTTGCCGATGCTGGGATCCGTAAAAAGGCTGCGTGCAAAGATGTCGTCCTGAACGCAGCGAGCGCGGACCTCCGGGGGCTGACTCTTCAGGTACTCCAGAACGTCGATGATCGCGGCACGCTTATCATCGAGGATATGCCAATTTCTTCTTGGACCAGCCGTTCCGTCGACTGGTCCTTCGTTGCCGGGTCCGTCATTCATCGTGTGACTTGTGCCTCCTTTAGATCGTGGGTGTTCTCAGGGGTGATCGGTTTCGCTGTGACGACTCGCTCTTTTCGTGCCGCCACTTCGCTTTCCAACTCGGAAAGTAACCTTTGAAAACGATCGTCCGCGACCAGCGCGTCGAAGCGGGGGTCGAGCCGGGGTGAGCGGCCATCCAGCCAACCCGCCCCCACTGCTTGCTGGAAGTGATCGAGCGCCGTGGTCAGCTCTCCGAGGGAGGATTCAATCGCGGCCCGACGATAGAGGGTCGCGGGATCGTTAGGCCGCAGTTCTTTAAGTTCACCGCGGCGCGCTTCCGCGAGCAGCATGCGACCGGCCGGCTCGTCGCCCAGAAGTTGTGCGATTCGGCCCAGGGCCGAGCCATAAGTCACCGCGCCGTAGTAACTGCTGGAGCCGGAGTTTTTTTCCCGCAACGTCTCGTAAAGGCGTTTTGCCTCGGGAAAGTTCCGCGCGAAAAATTCCACCTGCACGGTGATCTCGTCGGCCGCGTTCTCAGACGCGGTCCGGAGGTTGGAGCGGACACGGTTCTGCTGGTAAAGCGCGCGCGCCGCGCCGAAGTCGCGCTGGAGCAAACGCAGGTGGCAAAGACCGACCCAGCCCTCGGAAAAATCCGGCCGCAGATCGATCGAGCGTTGGTAGGCGCGCTCCGCCTTCTGATCGTCGCTCAGCTGCGTCCAGCAATCACCGATCAAAGCATCGTAGTCACCCGGCCGGGCCGCCCAATGCTGCGCCATCTCGAGCCAGCCGAGCGCTCGTTCGGGGCGCCCGAGTTTCAGGACCGTCATCGCGACAAAACTGGCGACGTGTTCCTCTGGTCCACCCGCTTCGATCGCGCGGAGCTGTTCTTCGAGCGCGCCCGGCAGGTTGCCTCGCTGATAAAGGACACCGGCCAGGGCACGATGCGCGTCGGGCAGCTCCGGGGCCAGCCTTAAAGCTTCCTTGGCTTCCGCTTCCGCGCGCTCAAGCTCGCGCGGATCCGGCGCGAAGTGATCGCGGCCGCCGATCGTGCTCGCGAGGTAGGCGTGCGCAATCGCGGAGCGCGGCTCCAACTGGATCGCTTTCTCGAGGCAGCGGATGGATCGATCCAAATTCTCCTCCGAATCGCGAAACATGAATTCCCGGCCGGAGACGATGAATTCGCGCGCGCCCGGGTTCGTCATTCCGGGATCGCGTGCCGAGAAGGAGAGAGCGGCCCACTCCCTGGAATCGAGGAGCTTCTGGATCGCGGGCAGGGTTTGGCGCGCAGACTCGGCGATCCCGGTCGGGCCGGGAACGGTTTCAATCAATTTCGTGAAGAGCGTTTCTCCGCTGGCTGGATTCATCAGCCGCAGGGAGATGCGGCGGCCGTTTCGGGTCATACGCGAACTGCCAGTGAGCATGGCCCGGGTTTGAACCTGCCGGTTGGCATCGCCCAAGTCCTCTGCACTGGTGGTGCCGGGCCACCAGTTGCCTGCCGGAACGGCCACGACCCGGGCCGGCCCCAGCGCGGAAAGTTTCGCCTGGAAAAGATCTGCCATTGCTTTCGTTAGGCCGTCATCGGCCCGCGCGGTATCGAGATCGAGAAAGGGCAGGACTCCGACGGAGTGCATCAGGAGCTGGTTTTGCTGCAACTCCGCTGTCAGCCGCCGGCTTTGCAGCTGGCGCAGACTCGCCGTTGCGGCCAGGAGAAGACAGACACCGATACTCCCGGCCAGGACCGGGTTACGACGCACCCACCGCCAGGCGTGGACTGGTGGCGATACCGGCCGGGCGATGATCGGGCGGCCTTCGAGCCAGCGTTCGAGGTCGTCGGCCAGATCGCCGGCCGAGCGATAACGCGTCGCCGGCTCGCGCTCGAGGCAGCGGGCGCAGATTGTTTCCAAATCGCGGTCGGCGCCTTTCACTAACGAACGCAGCTTTGGCGCCGGTTTTTCCGTCGCCTGCCGGATCACGGCCAGCGCGTGCTCGCCGAGGAAAGGAGGTTGCCCGGCGAGGAGGTCGAAGAGTATGGCGCCGAGGCTGTAAACGTCGGCCGCCGGTTTGATGTTGGCGGCGACGCCTTGAGCCTGCTCGGGGGCGATGTAACCGGGCGTCCCGAAGATGGTCAGCGTTCGGGTCAGGTCGCTGGCGGTGTCGAGCCACTTGGCGAGGCCGAAGTCGGTCACGAGCGGTTCGCCGCTGCCATCGAGGAGAATATTTCCCGGTTTGAGATCGCGATGCAGGATGCCCTGGCTATGGGCATACTGGACGGCGCGGGTAATTTTCGCCAACAGCCGCACCACTTCGCGCGGATCGTCGCGCAAGGCCGGGCCGACCTCCTGCAGGCTGCCGCCCGGGGCGAGTTTCATGCTGAAATAGGGAACGCCGTCCTCGCTTTCCCCAACTTCGTAGATGGGGAGGATGTGCGGATGATCGAGGCTGGCGGCGGCTTCCGCTTCGCGGCGGAAACGGGCCAGCGTTTCGCGCGAATCGGCGTGGTAACTCAGCACCCGTTTCAGCGCGACGATGCGGCGGGAATGCCGTTGCCGAGCGCGATAAATAACGCCCATGCCGCCGCGTCCGATCTCCTCCAGGATTTCGTAATGGCCGAGACGCCAGTTCGTGTCCGCGACTTCGACTGATTTCAGGGTGGCGGCGAACCCGTCCGCGTCGCCGGGCTCTTCCTCGGAGAGACCGTTTTGCAGGAGACAACTCAGGCAAAGCCCGTGCGCCACGCGCGAGGTTGCGCGGCAATGCGGGCATTCCTCCGGCGCACCGAGGAGGGTGGCGATAGAATCGGAGAGACCGGAGAACTGCATGAGCAGGGGCCTCTATCAGGCAGAACCGACACCCGTTTGCTCGCTCTCCACTGCCAGGATCGAGACGAGATAGCGCAATTCATCATCCACATCGCCCGGTTCCCGGACCGTTGCCGCCACTTCCGCGCGGAGCAGTTCGCGGTAGCGCTGGCGCATGCGACGCAGGAGACGCCTCGCCGCCACGATGTCGATCCCCAGTTGGCGGGCCAGGGTCTCGAAGTGAACATCGCCGCGGTCGGCGGAGAGGAGGCCACTCACGATATCGAAAACGCGGCGGCGCCCGTGGCTTTCACATTCTTCCTGCAGACGGCGCAGCGCGTTTTCCGCGACCGTGGCCGCCCAGCGCACATCGAAGATTTTCTCCGGCGTCCAGGCTCCGAGAGAGTCGGCCGAGATGGCGAGCTGTGAGGGCGCTTCCGCCATCCATTCATCCCACGACACGAACTTTTGGTCGCCGCCCCGTTTGCGGGCGTGGGCCCGGTCATGCGTGTCGATGAGAAAATTCTGGAGTGCGGCGAGAAGGAGCGCACGAAAGCGCCCGCGGCTTCGGTCCGCGCTTTGGAAGAGGTCATTGCGCAGGACCATGACAAAAAAATCCTGGGTGATGTCCTGCGCGTCCGGGATGGAATAACCCTTGCCGCAGATGAAGGCGAAGATCGGCCGCCAGTAAATCCGGCAGAGCTGGGCGAGCGCTTCGCCTGCCTTGCCGTCGGGCGAATTGGATTCGAGGGAGGAAAGGATAAGGCTCCAGCGGGTGGTGTCGAAGCGGCCTCCAGTCGCGGCGCCGCTGGATATGTCTGGGTACATATCCGGGCAGCATGGAAAGGAGAAGATTTTTCGGCAAGGCAAAAAATCCGCACTCGTTAGGTCGGGGGATACGGTAATGCAGTTCCGGGGGGTTCTGGGGGTGAGGGGGGAACTATTCGAGGAGGGTTTCGCCGGGGCGATGGCGTTGGCGGTACCGTCCTGGGGGAAACCATATCGGCGGGTTGGTTTGGCCGAGGGTTTCTCTTGCGATATGCGGCGAGAAGTGGATCCGAAACTCCAGAAGCACTGGCAGGGGAGCCCGGCTTCCACCGCGAAGCGCGAGAGCATCTCTTTGAGCTCGGTATACCACTCTCACCACTATCTTCTACGGAAAGTGGCGGCCAATGTTCGCGGATTTTTTTCTCCGATCCGGACAAAATTTTCGCGATGCCTCGTCCGCGGGCCCCGGTCATCGTTTTGGATTGGGTGACAGCGGGCGGGCCGTCTGCTGCGTAACCTGATCGCTGACTTCTCCTTAGTGCACCCTGAGCAAGGCGTTGGTGCTCGTTACGCTACCGCCCGCATTTGCGACCGTTACCGCAAACAGTGCGCCATTGTCGGCCAGGGTCGTGGCCGGCGTCGTGTAGGAGGACATCGTTGCTCCCGCCACTACAACGCCGTTTTTTTTCCACTGGTAGGTCAGGGGCGGAGTTCCCGTGGCAATGACGGTAAACGCCGCTGTTTTGCCCACTCTGACCGTTTTATTGACAGGCTGCTTGGTGATAATGGGCGCGGCTGGCGTGGGCGTGGGGCTGGCGGTTGGAGTGGACGTGGGTGTAGGAGTCGGCGTGGGTGAGGGAGTCTCCGTCGGAGAAGGTGTGACTGTAGGGGTAGGAGTTTCCGATGGAGTCGGGGTCGCCGTGGGCGAAGGCGTGGCGGTGGGTGTTGGGGTTTGCGAAGGAGTGGGAGTAGCGGTCGGAGTAGGAGACTCGGTCGGCGAAGGCGTCGCGGTGGGAGTGGGAGTTTCCGATGGGGTTGGGGTCGCGGTCGGTGAAGGCGTGGCGGTGGGTGTTGGGGTTTGCGAAGGAGTGGGAGTAGCGGTCGGAGTAGGAGACTCGGTCGGTGAAGGCGTTGCAGTGGGACTGGGAGTTTCCGATGGGGTTGGGGTCGCGGTCGGTGAAGACGTGGCGGTGGGTGTTGGGGTTTGCGAAGGAGTGGGAGTAGCGGTCGGCGTTGGCGAAACGGTGGGCGTGGGCGTGGGCGTGGGCGTGGGCGTGGGTGTAGGCAGTTCTGCCACGACGGTGTAGGCAACTCGGATCACGCCGTTCTGGTCGGCGACCTGCAGGACGAGACGGTCCGGGTTTTGCAGGACCGAGACCAAGCCATAGCCGGCGCAGGTATCGTCGAAATATCCTTCGCTCCACGTCCCCGTGGCGGCGGTCGCACAGAAACCGGCTCTGGTCTGGTTAGCGCCGGCGACGCACATCTCGGGAAACCCAGCCTGCGTCCCGTTATCGATCGCGCCCAAGTGTAGATCGCCGGCGATAAAGACGACGTTCTTGATGTTGTTCGTAGTGATAAAAGTGCGCAGCGCGTTCCACTCCGTCGGGAAGGCTCCCCAGCCATCGTTTTGCTTGGTTGTCGGGTTGGTCACAACCGAGGTGAAAACGACTTTCCAGACCGCGGTAGAGGTGAGCAGACCGTTCTTGAGCCACTCCAGTTCGCCGGAACTCCGAGGTTGTTGCCATCAAGCATGCTTTTGGTTGGACCCTCCGGGTCGGCCGCGGGATCGCGCTGGCTCCGGCAGTCGAGGACAAAACATTCCGCCTGCGCATAACTAAATTTCTGCCAAATCCCCGGCGTCACCAACGGCAGCGGATACGTCGGCGTGTATTCCAGGAAAGCCTGCTGAGTCAGGGCCCAATCCGGATAATTCTTATCCAGGTTGTTTAACCCCGAGTCGTGATCGTCCCATTGGTGGACGATCGCCATACGCCGCAGGATGAGGGGCACAAAGTCGCTCATGAAGCGCGTCGCCGGATTATAAAGATCCTTGAACATCTGCCGTTTGGCCGCCAGCGTCTGCGGGTTGCTGTGGTCGAAGTCTCCTCCGATGAAGGCAAAGGCGGGGAGATTAGCCGACGCGCTGGCAAAGGTCTGGACGGTGGTGTTGAGCTTGGACACGCTACCGAAGTCACTCATGACAACGAAGTTAAAATCGCGCGCCGCCCCCGCGGGCGGGAAGGTCGTAAAAAATGCAAACGGTGGTCCCGCAAACTGCGGCACGCCGTTGACCAAAACGTTAAGATAGTAGGTCGTCTCCGGGAGGAGCCCGGTGAGTGGCACGAAGGCGGTGAAATCGCTCGCGGCCAACGTTGCCATAGTGCCGGTATCGATCGCGCCGAGCAGGGCGGGATCAGTCCCATATCTGATTGCAATGCTGGCAGCAATGTCTGTCCGCACAAAAACCTTGGCCTCCACGGAGGTGACACCGCCGACCACGGGGCCGTGGGTCAGGATTTGTCCGGGAAGAGCTGGAGTGAGGAGGAAAAGGGCGGCGCAGAGCCCGACAGATCTCAGGGGGAGTTTCATGGGGTTGGGGTTGGGGTTTAAGTGGGTTGGTTACATAAGTAATTGCTTCAAATGGAGCGGCGAATTCTCGCCTCACTAGTTACTACGGGAATTGCTGCCCGATGTTGCAGAGTAAGTGCGACAAATTTTTCTGCGATCTGACTGAGTGCGGGATCTTGCGAGGCCAATTTTCAGCTTTCCCCCGCTCTTGATCGGCTCATCTTTCCCCGGGCATGGCTACCGACGAGATTCGGATACAAGAGTTGGAACTGCTGGCGCGGATCGGCGTGCCTGCGGAAGAGCGCGCGCAGCCGCAACGGCTCACGGTCTCGATGACCCTGCAACCGCGGCATTCCTTCGCCCAGCTCAGCGACGACCTCGCGCGCACGATCGATTACGCAGCGGTCTGCGAGGAAGCGCGGAGCTTCGTTGCCGGGCGCCAGGATAAATTGCTCGAAACGCTCGCGCACGAAATGGCCGGGCATCTCATCCGTCACTTCGGTCTCGCGCGGATCGATCTCGAACTGCGCAAATTCATTCTCCCCGAGACCAAATACGTCGCGGTGCGTGTTTCGCGCGAAAGCGCGCGCGCTTAGCGCTGCCGCAACCACGCCGCCCAGGTTTCGCACCACTTCGCGCGCGAACGATTCGCTTTTCCTGGCCCCATCCATAACTTCCCGGCGTGCAAAAAACCAATCTCGTGCACGACGGCGACGGCTGGGAGACCGTGGGCAGCGAAACGCACTTTCGCACTCCGCATCTCAGCGTCGCGACCGACGAAGTGCGCACTCCAACGCAGACCGCCCGCAAGTGGTCGGTGGTCCATCGCAAGCCCGCAGTCGTGATCGCGCCGATGACGGCCGAGGGGCGGTTCGTCCTCATCCGCGAAGAGCGCATCCCGATCCGGGCTGCTATTTGGGCGATGCCGGCGGGGCAGATTGATGAAACGCTCGAGCCGGATGAAGCGGCTGTGCGCGAGGTGGCGCGGCGCGAACTGAGCGAGGAGACCGGCTACGAGCTGGCTCCGGGGGCGGAGCTGGTCTCGTTAGGCCATTTCTTTTCTTCGCCCGGGATGACGGATGAACATTGCTACCTCTTTCTCGCCCGGCCGGTGCGCAAGTCTGCCGCCGGGGCGGCGCACGATGAGACCGAGGCGATTGTTGACTGCCGCGAGTTTGGCGCCGATGTCGTCCGCCAGATGATCGCCGATGGCGAAATCCGCGATTCCAACACGCTCAGCATCTGGGCTCGGCTGGTCGCAACTGGAGAAATCTTTCCCTGATCCGATGGCCCTGCGCGACATTTTTTCCTTCCGCGACCCGCCGGAAAGCGAGACCTCGAAACCGTTCCTCGAGCATCTCGAGGATCTGCGCTGGACGATCGTGAAAATGGCCGGCGTCCTGATCGTCGCGATGTTTCTCTGCTTCGCCTTCCGGCAACGGCTGGTCATGATTTTGCAGCGTCCGTTAAGCGAAGTCGGCGGCCAGGTCGGCACCTTGCGCGCGCTCGGCATTACCGACTCGATCACGATCTCGTTTCATCTCGCCTTCTATGCCGGGATCGTCCTTTCCTTTCCTCTTCTCCTTTATTTCCTCGCCCAGTTTGTCCTCCCTGCCCTCACCGCGGTCGAGAAACGTTTTCTCTTTCCCGCCATCTTCGTCAGCTTCGCCCTTTTCCTCATCGGCGTGGCCACCTGTTACTACTGGCTGCTCCCGAAAACGATTCTCTTTTTCTTCCACGACACCCAATCGTTAGGCTGGACGCCGATGTGGACGGTGCAGCAATATTATTCCTTCGTGACTCGCTTTGTTCTCGGCTTTGGGCTCGCCTTTGAGCTCCCGGTCGTGGTCCTGGCGCTGGTGAAATTTGGCCTGCTCACCTACGAATTCATGGCCCGCACCCGGCCCTACGCTATCGTGCTCATCTTCATTCTCGCCGCCATTATCTCCCCCACGCCGGATATTCTCACCCTCATCGCGATGAGCCTGCCGATGTGCCTCCTTTACGAGAGCTGCATTTGGATCGCCTGGTTCATGCAGCGCAAGGCAGCACGCGACGCTTCGGCCTAACGAGTGGACACGCTGGCGGCTTACGAACTGGTCTCCCGCGTCTTCGCCTTTCTCCTGGGCGCGGCGGTTGGCTCTTTCCTAAACGTCTGCATTTACCGGTTGCCGCGCGATCTTTCGGTCAACCAGCCGCGTCGATCGTTTTGTCCGGCCTGCAAAGCTCCGATCCCCTGGCACCAGAACGTGCCCCTTTTCAGTTGGCTCGCCTTGCGTGGGAAATGCGCCAGTTGCGGGAGCAAAATTGCCTTTCGCTATTTCGCGGTCGAGCTCCTGACCGCGCTCCTCTTTCTTGCTCTCTGGCTCGTGTTCCCGTGGCAAATCGCGCTCGTCTACTGGGTCTTCGTTTCGCTTCTCGTCGCCGCTACCTTTATCGATTTTGAGCATTTCATTATTCCGGATGAAATCACAATCGGCGGCACCATCGCCGGTATTGTCGCCAGCCTCGCTCTGCCCGTCCTGATGGGCGAGGTATCGCGGCTCCGAGCCGGCGCCTGGTCGTTAGGCTCGGCTGCGCTGGGTTATGCCTTGCTCTGGCTCGTGCTCGAAGGAGGCAAGAAGGCATTCGGGAAACGACGAATCCGGCTCGAGGCGCCGACGCCCTTTAGCTGGGTGCGCCAGGGTGACGACGCGGAGTTTATCGTCGGCGAAGAGCGCGAACTCTGGAGCGAACATTTCGCCCGCGCAAGCGACCGGTTGCTGCTGGAATGCGACGAGGCGCAGGTCGACGGCCGCTCATTCCAGAAGACGACCCTGCAATTTCACTACAACAGCCTCGCCATTGGGGAGAATACCTTCCAACTCGACGAGGTCGACCGCATCGCCGGCGTGGTGCGCGAGCTACAAATCCCGCGCGAAGCGATGGGGCGGGGCGATCTTAAGTTCCTGGCCGCGATCGGCGCCTTCCTCGGCTGGCGCGCGGTCCTTTGCAGCATCTTCGTTGGCTCGCTTCTCGGCTCCCTCGTCGGCCTTACCAGCATGCTGCTCGGTCAGCGCGCCTGGTCGGCGAAGATCCCGTTTGGCCCCTACCTTGCCCTTGGCGCGCTCATCTGGATGTTCTTCGGTCCGAATCTGCTCGCTTGGTATGTCGGCTTGCTCGCGCCTTAGACGCGACGTTGGCCGCGCTCAAAGCTGAACGACTCAAAGAAATTTCGGCAAGAACGTCCCGGAGAAGGGCTAACGTTGCCGCAGGCTTCAAAAGAGCTTATCGAAAAACAAAACAGCCGGGCCTCTTGCGAGACCCGGCTGCGTTGATTGTTTGAGTTAGCTTGCAGCTGTTTGGACTTAGTAGTCCATCCCGCCCATGCCGCCCATTCCACCCATGCCGCCGCCCGGCATACCGCCGCCAGCGCCACCCTTATCCTTCTCAGGAGTTTCGGTGATGATTGCTTCGGTCGTGAGGAGGAGTCCGGAGATGGAGGCGGCGTTTTGCAACGCGCTCCGGGTCACTTTGGTCGGATCGACGACGCCCGCCTTGACGAGGTCCTCGTATTTGTCGGTCGCGACGTTGTAACCTTCGTTGCCTTTGCGCTTCTTCACTTCCTGCACGATGAGCGCGCCTTCCTGGCCCGCGTTATCGGCGAGGG
>JBBPZS010000056.1:0-11191 GCA_038198605.1 Chthoniobacterales bacterium
ACGAAACGGCCGACATCGCGGTCAAGGCGGCGCTGACCGGTCACCAGGTTTTGAGCACGCTGCATACGAACGATGCCGCGGGTGCGATTGCGCGACTCGACGACATGGGGATCGAGCCGTTCCTGATCTCGAGCTCGGTCATCATGGCCTGCGCGCAACGTCTCATCCGGCGGGTCTGCAGCAATTGCCGCGAAGAATTTTTGCCGGAGCCGGAAATGTTTGAACGCCTCGGGATGGAGCCGGCGGAAGGCGCCGTTTTTTACCACGGGATCGGCTGCGATCGTTGCAAAGGCCGCGGTTACTCCGGCCGGGCCGCGATCATCGAAGCGCTCCCGGTAAGCGAAGCGATCCGGCGCCTGATTATCAAACGCGCCTCAGCCGTGGTGATCAAAAACCAAGCCATCGCCGAGGGCATGAAAACTTTGCGCATGGTCGGCATCGACAAGGCCATGGAAGGCATCACCACGCTGGAGGAAGTCTGGCGCGTTACCGCTGAGGATCACTAGAATGAACCTACCGTTTCTCCGTTATTTTAATTTCAAGAAGAACAAAGGCTCCGGCGAGGAAGGGGGCGTGGCCGTTGCCTCGCGACCCATCACCGCGATCGAGAAGCCGGCCTCGGAACGTTTCGGCAAGACAGTCATGCCTAACGTCTCCCGGACGATGGGCGGCGGCGATCCGCTGGCCACTTTCCCGATGGCCGTGCCGGTGGGCAATCCCGCCCCGGTGCCGCCGGTTGTGTCCGGCCCGCGCAAGATTTCGTTAGGCGGAAACGGCACCATCGCGGTGGCGCCGAAAGCGGAAGCGGCCGCGCCGGTAAGCGAGCGCACGATCGCGCTGCAACTGGCCGATCTCGTCCCGCTTCTCCCGGCCGGTGTCCTGCAACCGACGCCGGTCGATCCGGAAAAGCGCGTTCTTTTCAAGGCCTCGGAACTGGAGCGCGGCATGGCGAGTGGTCGCCCGACCGTGTTGCTCCGCTCTGTTTTCCAGCAGGCGCCGGATTTTTTTGTAAACGACGTAGCGGCGAGCGACCTGCGCGAAGTGGCGCTGCCCTTTGGCAAGGTGCTCGAGCAATTTGCCGCCTTCCAGGTCCGTCCCGACCAGCAGATCGACGAATCGGTGCCGCAGGTGGAAACGCCTTTCCTGAAGATGACGATCGAGGACGGCCAGCGCTTCGGAAAAGCTCCCGCGCCAATCCCGGGGCCTGTGCCCGCGGCCCCGGCAGCGATCGAACCGCAGGCGACACCAGTCGCCACCGCCGCCCCTGCGGTCGTGACGGAGTCCGCGCTTGAAGCTCCCGTCGCGCCTAAAAGCATTCGTCCGATTCGGCTCACTGTGCCTAACGACGGGCCGCCCACCGCGCCCAGCGCGCCGGCGCCGCTCCGGTTGGAAACACTGCCCGCGCTGGCTCCGCTCGCGGCCAAGAAGATTTCACCGAACGGAATGGGCGCGCCCGCCTCTGAGAGAGTTCCAGCCTCATGTGGGCCGTCCGTTCCCACTCCATTGCCATCGCCCTTCGCGCCGCCGCCGCCGCCGGTGCGGATCCCGTTCAAGGTCAGCCCGCCCTCGAACGATCTGCGCCAGAGCGACGAGTCCGCGCCGTTGCCGAAGCCGGCGGCGGTCGCCTTCTCGTCCAACGGGCCGCGTGTCCGGCTCCCCTTGCGCAATGTCCTGCGCGGCCTTTCGCCTTTCCAGTTGGCCGGCTCGGTCGAGACCGTGCCGGAGACGGCGACGGTTGAGATTCCCTTCTCGATCATCGAGCCGCAGTTGTCGTTAGGCCGGATCGCCGTTTCGCCGGCGCAATTCCAGGCGGCGCTGCCGGAGGAGTTTCGCGCCCTCTTTAAAGTCGAGGCGGAGGACCAGCCAGTGATCCTGCCGCTCCAGGAAGTGCTGCAAAATTTGCCTAACGAAAGCCTACACCTTCGGGGCGACCAGGTGGAAACCGTGCTCACGGAAACTTTTGAGACGCCCTTCAGCACCAAGGCGGCGGAGGACGCCGCCCGGATGAAGGTCGCCTCCGGCCCGATCGCCAAACCGGCCGCGCCCGTTGTAGCCGGGGTCGCTGACCCCGGTCCCGCGCCGATCGCTGTCGCCGACCCCGGCCCCGCGCCTGCTCAGGAAATCGAATTGGATGCGATATCGATTTTGCCGGGGTCAACGACCCCGGCTACAACAACGCCGGCGCGCAACGCGCTCCAAGTCGCCTTTGATACCGACGAAACGCTCGACGCCAAATCGATCGTCGCACACACGAGTAAGCTCCCGGGCGTCGGCGCCTGCGCGATTGTTTTCTCCGACGGGCTCAGCCTCGCCGGCAATATCCCGGCCGAATACCAGACCGAAGCGCTCTGTGCCCTGGCGCCTTCGATCGTGAAACGGATCAACGACCAGATGGTCGGCGCCAGCCTCGGGCCGCTCAACGGCATTACCCTCTACTGCGCCAAGACGCCGGTCAGCTTTTTCGCCCACGGCAACATTTGCCTCGCCGCCCTGCATTCGGCGGGCGAAATCGCGGCCGAAGTGCGCGCCCGCCTCAGTTGTGCGGTGCGCGAGCTCGCCCGCATGTATGCCGATCCTGCCTAACGCCTAACAAACACCATGTCCATCATCAACTACGCCAGTCGCGAGATCCAATTCAAGATCGTCTACTACGGGCCTGCGCTTTGCGGCAAGACGACCAACCTTGCCTACATCCACGAACGGATCAGCCCGGCCCACCGGGGCGACCTCGTCTCCCTCGCGACCGCGGCCGATCGCACCCTTTTCTTCGATTTTCTCCCGCTCAACGCGGTCGTGATCAAAGGCTTCGTGACCAAGTTCCAGCTCTACACCGTGCCCGGCCAGGTGATTTACAACGCCACCCGTCAGCTCGTCCTGCGCAGTGTCGACGGGGTTGTTTTCGTGGCCGATTCGCAGTGGGAAAAGATGGAGGAAAACGTCGAGAGCTTCAAAAACCTCGAGGAAAACCTGGCCCAGCAAAATCTCTCGATCGACGAGATTCCCTACGTCCTGCAATACAACAAGCGCGACCTGAACAACATCGCGCCGATCAATTATCTCGAGTTCCTTATGAACAACCGCAAAAAGCGGTCGCAAAGTTTCGAGGTCGTCTCCAGCACCGGGCAGAATGTGTTCGCCTCGCTCAACGCCGTCTCGCAAATGCTGCTGCACAAGTTCAGCAAACAGGGCGAGGCCGCGCCGAACGGAGCAGCCGCACCCGTCGCGGTCCCGGTCGAGCCGCCCGCCGCGCCCAAACTCGCTGTCCAGGCCACATCATGAACTGCATCCCGGCCCTAACGATCGAGAACGTCGCCAATCTCGACGGCATCCTGGCGGATTTCCTGACCAAGTCGGACGCCGAGCTCACGGTCGTGATCGATCGCGGCGGCAACGTCATCTCGCAATACGGCGACGTCGCGGTCATGGACGTGACGATCATCGCCGCGCTCGCCGCGGGTTCATTTGCCGCGACCAAGGAGCTGGCCCGCCGCATCGGCGAGGTCGAGTTCAATGCGCTCTATCACCAGGGCAACGGGAGTCACATTTTCATGAACTCGGTCGACGACGACACGATCATGATCACGGTCTTCGGGCCGCGGACGACAGTCGGGCTGGTGCGCTTTTATTCCACCGCGACAGCGACGGCCGTGTCCGAGCTGTTGAAATCCTTCGATCGCAGTGGCGCCCAGGGGTTCACCTTCGACGCCGCCGACGTCAGCGCGACGGTCTTCGTCGATCGTTAGGGGGAAGTTTACCGCAGAGGACGCGGAGGACGCAGAGTCTGGAAATTATTCAGAAAACTCTCTGCGCTCTCCGCGTCCTCTGCGGTTAATTAGCCTTCCCGTTCCTGCCTCCGGTTGCGCATTGGCCCGCTTGCGGGAAATTCATCGGCACCAAGATGGCGGTTCAATTCAGGGATTATTACGAAACGTTAGGCGTTTCCAAAACGGCCAGCGCCGACGAAATCAAGAGCGCGTTCCGCAAGCTCGCGCGCAAGCACCATCCCGACGTGGCGAAGGCGAAGGAGAAAGCGGCGGCCGAGGAAAAATTCAAGACGATTAACGAGGCCTACGAGGTCCTGAGCGACCCGGAGAAGCGGGCGAAATACGATCAGCTCGGGGCCGATTGGAATCAGCCGGGCGGATTTCAACCGCCACCCGATTGGGGCCGCGGTGGAATGCCGGGCGGTGGCGGCGGGTTCCGTCGGCATCCGGGCGGCAACGGCGGCGGGGTCGAGTTTGAATTTGGCGGGACAGGGTTCAGCGATTTTTTTGAGGCCTTCTTCGGCGGCGGTCGGGGCGAATCGGCTTTTGGCGGCGGCGGCGGTTTTGGCCGACGGCCGGCGACGGCGGAGCGGGGGCATGACGTCGAGGCCGACATCATGGTCACGCTGGAGGAAGCGCTCCACGGTTCCACCCGGCAGGTTTCCCTGCGCCGGAGCGATTCCGAGAAAGTGGAAACCTACCAGGTCAAAATCCCGCGCGGGGTGCACGAAGGACAGCGCATCCGGCTGGCGGGGCAGGGGGAGCCGGGCACGCAGGGCGGAAAAAAGGGCGATCTCTTTCTCCGGGTGCGGCTGGCGCGGCACCCGGATTTTTCGGTCGAGGGCAACGACCTCGTGCACGAGACAACGCTCACGCCCGCACAGGCGGTGCTGGGAACGGAAGTGGAGGTGCCGACGCTGGAAGGCTTTCGCAAGCTCAAGATTCCGGCCGGCACCCAGGGTGGCCAGCGCTTTCGCCTGCGCGAGCGCGGACTTCAGACCGCTGCCGGCGGTCGCGGTCATCTTTATGTGCTGACGCAAATCGCGATTCCGAAAACTCTGAGCGAAGCGGAACGTGCGCTCTGGGAGGAGCTGACGAAGCTGCACGGATTGTAGACGCTTCGCTCTGCGAAGCGCGGGGAACGGCGTAGCGCGAAGGACGTATCTCCATCTAAGATCACCCTCGCGCTTCGCAGAGCGAAGCGTCTACAATCTCGACAAGCCGCTCACGCTTCCCTTAAGAAGACGAAATGAAAATTTCCCTGGGCTCCGATCACGCCGGCTTCCGTTACAAGGAGAAAATCAAAGAGCTTCTCCTCTCGTTAGGGCACGAGGTCGAGGATTTCGGGACGACGAGCGAAGAGCCGGTGGATTATCCGAAATTCATCCGCCCGGCCGCGGAAGCGGTGGCGCGCGGCGAATGCGAGCGCGGGATCGTCCTCGGCGGCTCGGGCAACGGGGAGGCGATGGCGGCGAACAAGGTGCGCGGAGTCCGTTGCGCGCTCTGCTGGAACGAGGAAAGCGCGCGGCTTTCCCGGCAGCATAACGACGCCAACGTGCTGTCGTTAGGCGAGCGGATGATGCCGGAGGCGCTGGCGCTCGAGATCGTGCGCATCTGGCTCACGACCGATTTCGAGGGCGGCCGGCACAGCGCGCGCATCGCGCAACTCGATCTGTAGACGTCGCCCTCTGGGCGACGCGGGTCTCAGTGAGGCAACGAGAGAGCATCGGTGGAGGCGCTTCGCAGAGCGAAGCGTCTACAGCGCGAACCAGACGCTGAGCAGGAAAACCGCACTGACGAAGGCGTTGCTCTGGAAAAATGCGCGGTTGATCCCGGCCAGGTCGAGCCGGGACGCGCTCCGGTGTTCGTAGACCAGGGCGCCGGCGACCAGCGCCATCCCGCCAAGGTAGATCGCGCCTAACGACGCCACGAAACCGAAGGCGAGCAAGGCGGCGAACATGGCGAGGTGAAGAAGCTGTGCGAGCCGGAGCGAGCGTTCGATTCCGAGCCGGATGACGAGAGAGCGCAGTCCTTCGCGCCGATCAAACTCGAGGTCCTGGGTCGCGTAAATCAAATCGAACCCGGCCACCCAGGCGATGACCCCGGCACCGAGAAGGAGCGGAGCGAAAGCGAGATGCCCGGTGGCCGCGATCCATGCGCCCGCCGGCGCCACGGCGAGGGCGAGCCCGAGAAAAAAATGACTGGCGGCGGTGAAACGCTTCGTCAGCGAGTAAAAGAAAATGATGGCGAGGGCGAGGGGCGAAAGCAGCAAGGTCGTGTGATTAATGGCCGCCGCCGTCGCGACGAACGCGGCCGAACTCCCCGCCAGCAGCACGCCGGCGGCAGGCCGCGAAACCAGCCGGTGTCGCTGCGCCGTCCGCGGGTTGCGCTGGTCCAGGGTCCAGTCCGCGAGCCGGTTGAACAGCATCGCTGCCGTCCGGGCCAAAATCATGCAGAGAAGGACGAGGGCGAGCAATCGAAACGACGGCCGGCCTTGCGTCGCGACGAGAAGCGCGCCGAGCGCAAAGGGCAGGGCGAAGATGGTGTGGGAGAACCGGATGAGGCGCAGAAATCGGGTGAATCCGCTCTCTACCGGAGGAGCGACGGGATCGATTGTGCTCGTCATCGCAGCAGGCCCTCAAGCCGGCCCCGGGCGTCGGAAAGAATCGGCGTCCCGTGCGCAAACAGGAGGCGCTGGAAAGGCCAGTCGAGCAGCCGGCGGAGCGAGCGCCGCATCTCTTTTTCGTCGGTGCAATATTTCGCCGGCAGAAAAGTGAAGCCGTACGGCTCGAAATTGATCAGCGCGTCGCCCACGACCATCGTCCCGCCGTCGTCCTCGAAATGAAAGGCGGTCTCGCCCGGCGCGCCGCCCGGGAGGGCGATGGAGGAGACTCCGGGGCTGACTTTTTCAGCGTCGGAAATTGGTCGGGCGACGCCGGGTGCAAATTCACCCGCGACGTCGGTCGCGGCGTAAACGGGAGCCGCAAATTCCTCCGCAAACGATCCCGCGGCGCGGAGATGGTTCGAGTTCGTGAGCAGGATCCCGGCGACGTCACTGGACCCGATCAAGGCCTGCAAAGCGGAGGGCTCCAGCGGGACCGGATCGACGAGAAAAACCCCGGCCTCGGTTTGGACCGCGGTGGCGAAGAGATCGGACTTCACGGCGGGATCATAGACCTGCCAAAGAGCGAGGGCAGGGGCGAGCTGGAGGAACTCAGAAGCCCGGGGCATGAGGAATAAAGGAGGGGGAGAAGGCGGGTGGCACCGTAGCTGCTACAAAGAATATAATTATTAGAAACACCATATGATGACCTTCTCCTATCAAGCTCGCGATGGCGCCGGGAATATCGTAAACGGTATTCAAGACGCGATCAACGAGGACAACGCTGTCACCAGTCTCATGAGCCGCGGGCTCATGGTGCTTTCACTGCAGCAAAAAGCTGCTGCCAACCGCGTCAAAAACAAGGCCTGGACGGTCAAAGAAACCGACCTCGTCCTTTGCACCCGCCAGCTCGCGACCATGATCGAGGCCGGCATCTCGCTCGTCCAGGCGCTGACCGCGCTCTACGAGCAGTGCGACGTGAAACGCCAGAAAAATCTGCGCAGCGTCATCAGTGACGTGATCGCCCGGGTCCAAGGCGGCGAGACCTTCAACGAATCGATCGCGAAGCATCCGCGGGTCTTCAACCGGCTCTTCGTCAGCATGGTAAAGGCGGGCGAAGCGGGCGGTCTGCTTTCGGAGATTCTCGATCGTCTGGCCGGCTTCCTCGAAGCGAGCGCGCGGCTGCGGAAAAAGGTCAAGTCGGCCATGACCTACCCGGTCATCGTTATCAGCATCGCCTTTCTGATTACGACTTTCCTCATCGTTCGAGTCGTCCCGATTTTCGGCGAAATCTTCAAAGATTTCGGCGCCAAGTTGCCGGCTCCGACGCAATTCCTGATCGATCTGAGCGATTTCATCCGGGCGAAATGGTATTTCATGATTCTCGGGGCGGGGGCGGCCTTTTTCGGGCTTCGCTCTTTCCTGCGCTCGACCAAGGGCCGCCAGTGGAGCGACAAGTGGAAGCTCAAGCTGCCGGTCTTCGGCCCGCTCATTCACAAGATCTGCATGTCGCGCTTTGCCCGGACCTTCGCGCAGTTGATCCGCAGCGGTGTGCCGATCCTTGAAGTGCTCGACATCGTCGGCGGCACCTCGGGCAACCACGTGGTGGAAGAAAGCATCAAGGGCGTCAGCACCGACGTCGAGAGTGGCGACAACCTTTCGGTCGCGCTCTCGAAGAAGAAAATTTTCCCGCCGATGATGCTGCGCATGGTCGCGGCCGGTGAATCGACGGGCCGGATCGACACCATGCTGGAGAAAATGGCCGACTTCTGGGACGAAGAGATCGAGGCCCTGCTCGACGCGCTCACCTCGCTGATCGAGCCGCTCCTGATCGTGTTCCTCGGCGTGATCGTGGGCGGCATCGTGATCGCGATGTTCCTGCCGATCTTCAAATTGAACGAAGTAGTTTCGCAGAGCAAAAGCTAGGGAGAAGCTTGCTCGACGAGAGGGAGGGCGGATCGCAAGGTCCGCCCTCTTTATTTCTTCCCCGACTCTTTCTCCCTCTCGCTCGGGCGAACTCTGTCGAGCCGGAGCACAGGCATCTTGCCTGTGGGGACTGCGGGCGTCCCGCCTGCAGCAAAAGCCGAAACAGGCGAGACGCCTATTTCCCCACAGGCAGGATGCCTGTGCTCCAGCTGGAGTGGGACCCGTTAGGCAGCGTCACTTTCAGCAAAGCCCGCGAAAAATCTTGCTCGCGGCCCGAGTGTGCGAGACGAATTCTCCATGCCGGAGCTGGACGATTTCAAAAGCTCCGTCGCTTTGGTGGTTTCCAGTTGCGATGCCTTTTTCGATGCCTGGCGCCCCTTCCACGCATTTTTTGAAGAGTTCTGGGGCGATTGTCCGCTTGAGATTTTCTTCCTCACGAACGAGCTCCAGGTTCGCTCGTGCCGCCTGCGCGGGATCGCGCTCGGCGAAGATCGCGGCTGGTCGAGCAACCTGCTCCGCGCGCTCGAGCAGATCGCGCATCCTTACCTGCTTTATTTTCAGGAAGACTATTTCCTGACCGCGCCGGTCGAGCGGGCGCAACTGGCGCGCGACTTTGCCGAGGCGATGGAAGCGGGGGCCGACTCGCTCTGCTTCCGCGCGCGCTCGAAGTTTGATCCCGGCTTTCAACCACTGAACGAGCGCTACGGCATGGTCCCACTCGATTCCGAGGGGCGCACCCGCTGCCAGGTGACGCTCTGGAAACGGAGCGCGCTCCAGTCGATCCTGCGCGAGGGCGAGACGGCGTGGAATTTTGAGGCGCGCGGCAGCGCCCGCACCCAGGAGATGAAGATCCTTTCCTACGCCAGCCGGGAGAATGCGCCGATTCGTTACCTTATGTCGGCCATCTCACGCGGGCTCTGGATGCCGGAAGCGATCGAGCTCTGCCGCGCCGAGGGGGTAACGATCGACCCGTTTTTTCGCCCAGTCTTTGCCGCGCGCTCGTGGCAGCGGCGTCTGCGCCGGGCGCTGGGCCGGGCCCGGCTCCGGCGCGCTCTCGCCGCGCAGAGAGGCAAGCCGATCGAACTGGCATGAGGCGGATCGTGAGGTGGAATGTGAGCGGCCGCGCCCTTCAGCTTTCGGGCGGCGACGCGATTCTCGTCTCGATCCCGAAAAGCGGTCGCACCTGGGTGCGGACTTTTCTCTGCGCCTACTTTTGCGAGAAGGCCGGGCAGCCATTTTCGCTCGAGCCCGAGCAATTTTCCGGCGTGCCGCGCATCATTTACACGCACGATCTTTTTGAGCAACGGACCAAAGCCGACCGTTGGGACAAGATCCGGGGAAAGTATCTGATTCCGCCCCGCGAACGAACTCGCCGGCCCATCATTCTCCTCGCGCGCGATCCGCGCGACGCCTTTGTCTCGCTCCACATTCAGCTCACTCGCCGAACGAAGGAAACGCCGGAAAAGCTCAAACAAAAGAGCGCGACAGAGCTGCTGCGCGACCCGGCTTTTGGGATTCGCTCCATGATCGAGGTGATGAATTGCTGGCTCGCGGAATGGTCGGCCCGTCCCGATTTTTTACTCCTGCGCTACGAAACTCTGCGGCAGGAACCGGCGCCGGGATTTCGGGCGCTTCTGCAGCTCCTCGGCGAGCGGCCAGTGCAGGAAGACGCTTTCGCTCACGCCCTGCAGTTTTCCGATTTCGGTCACATGAAAAAAATGGAGGACGCGGGCGCATTCGAATCCAAGATCTTGCGCGCGGGTGATACGCGTGATCCGGAGTCCTTTAAGGTGCGTCGCGGCATAATTGGCGGCTTCGAGGATTACCTCGCGCCGGACGACCAGGCTTACGCCGCCGCTGCCCTGCAAAAGCTCGATCCCCGCTTCGGGTACACCGGGACTTGAATCAAACCCACTTTAACATCAGTCGCGAAACGAATTAGCACTGTGGCCATCGACGATTCCAGGTCCGCTGTCCCTCCTAGCGGTCTGGAGGAGTTGAATCGCGCCATCCTCGAGTCCGCTCTCGATTGCATCATCACGATGGATGCGGCCGGGATGGTGCGGGAATGGAACCCGGCGGCCGAGCGGACCTTTGGTTATTCGCGCGAGCAGGCGGTTGGTCGGGAGTTGGCAGAACTGATCATCCCGCCGGAATTGCGCGAGCGACATCGCAAAGGCCTGGCCCATTATCTCAGCACCGGCGAGGGTCCGGTCATCGATCGCCGCATCGAGATCACCGGTCTGCATGCCGACGGGCGGCGGCTTTTGGTGGAACTGGCGATCACGGCCATCCACCTCGCCGAAGCCCCGATTTTTACCGCTTACCTGCGCGATATTACCGAGCGCGTGCGGGCCGAGCGCCGCCGCGACGCGCAATACGCGGTGGCGAGTCAGTTGGCCGCGGCCAGCCGCCTCGAGGAGGTAGGGCCGCGCGTGATCGAGACGATTGCCCAAAGTGGGAGCTGGATTTTCGGCGCCCTCTGGTTGTGCGACTCGAAGGACGACAACCTGCGCTGCCATTCCGTCTGGCACACCACGGCACCCGGCTTGGAAAAATTCAGGGAAGTTTCGCGCGCGCTGGCCTTCTCCGGAGAAATAAGTTTGCCGGGCCGGGTGGTCGCTTCGGGCAAGCCAACATGGGTCTCGGATGTGAAAAAGGATGCCGCTTTTCCCCGGGCGAAGGCGGCGACTGAAGCCGGGCTGGCCGGCGCCTTTGCCTTCCCGCTCCGAGCCGGCGAGGAGATGAAAGGAGCGATCGAGTTGTTCAGTGCCGAGCCGGGGCAGCCGGATGAGGATTTGCTTCTTCTCGTCGACTCGTTAGGCAGCCAGATCGGGCATTTCATTGCACGCCGCCAAATCGAAGCCGAACTGGAGCGGCAAAAGGAAGTGGCGGAGGC
>JBBPZS010000057.1:0-37326 GCA_038198605.1 Chthoniobacterales bacterium
CGCCGGCTTCATCGGAAAAATCTTCCTCCTCAGCGCCACCATCGAGGGCGGGCTGCTCTGGCTCGCGATCATCGGCATCATCAACATGACCGTCGCGCTTTATTATTACATCGCGCCCGCCGCGCAGATTTACTTCCCCGCGCCCGACAGCCAGCTCCATCTCGCTCGCGGATTCGGCTATCAACTTTCCCTCGCCTTGACTCTTCTCGGCACATTGTTTCTCGGTATTTTGCCGGCCCCAATCATGACGATCACCCGCCACGTTGGCGAGTTGCTGCGATGAGATCAGCCCGAACATCTTCAGGAAGCGGGGTCATCAAAAACTGAGATTCGTTGCGCTGACGAGACATTAGATCGTGAAACATCTTTTCTTTTGGACGCTAAGATTCATTGTCCTCCCGCTCGGTATCTTACTGGCAGCGACGGTAGTCGTTCTCATTTTGCTGCGGCTTTACGCGCAACATAAAACCGCCCGCGAGATTCGGATTACTGATTCGCGTGGCATCCACTCCATCGAAAAGGTCAAGCTCGGTGGACTCGACCAGTGGATTCAAATCCGCGGCGAGGACCGCTCCAAACCGATCCTGCTCTTTCTTCATGGCGGGCCCGGTTTTCCACAGATGCCGTTTTCCCATCTCAACGCGGAACTGGAAAAGGAGTTTGTCGTCGTGCAGTGGGATCAGCGCGGCGCCGGGAAATCCAACTCTTGGTCGATCCCGAAAGAGACGATGAAGGTCGAACAGTTCGTGAGCGACACGCATGATCTCGTGCAGATGCTTCTGCGGCGCTTCCGGGCGCGGAAGTGTTATCTCGTGGCGCATTCCTGGGGCTCGGTTTTCGGAACGCTCGTGGTGGCGCGCGATCCGCAACTCTTCTGCGCTTACGTCAGCATTGGCCAGGTGGCCGATTATCCGGAATCGCAACAGGTGCGTTATCAATTCGCGCTCGACGCGGCGCGCCGGGATCAGAACGAGAAAGCGCTCACGACTTTGCGCCGGATTGGGCGTCCGCCCTACCCGAGCTTTGATCAAAGCGATCTCCTGGAAAAATGGGTGAGCCACTATGCCGACCTCAGTTATCCCAACATCAGCCGCTGGCGGATGGCGTGGTGGGCCTTGGAATCACCGGCTTATTCGTGGATCGATCTCATTAAAATTCCGTTTGGAGTGCGCTATTCCTCGGCTCGGCTGTGACGGGAGGTGTTTTATCAGATCAACCTTTTCCAGCAGGCTCCGCGGCTCGAGGTGCCGGTCTATTTTCTCCTCGGTCGCCATGACGAGGTGGTCACGGCTCCGGTCGCGGAGCGCTATTTCAACGCGCTCATTGCGCCGGCGGGTAAACGGCTGATCTGGTTTGAGAATTCCGGGCACTGGCCGCAATTCAACGAGCGGAAAAAATACCGCGAAACGCTGATCGAGCAGGTGCTGCGGGAGACGATGCCCTGAGATTCTTGGGCTTGACTATATACCGACTAGAGTATATAGATTCGCGCCATGAAACTTCATCAACTCAAGTCTCTGCTCCGCGACCATCCGGCGGCGCACCCGCGTTTCCTTTTGCCGGACGGCGAGCAAATTCCCGCGCATTTCCACATCACCGAGGTCGGGCACGTCGCGAAAAAGTTTGTCGATTGCGGCGGCACCTTCCGCGCGCGCGAAGCGTGTGTCCTCCAAACCTATGTGGCCGACGATTACGAGCATCGGCTTGCAGCTGGGCGGTTTGCCGACATTCTCGATCTCGGGAAACCGATTCTGCCGAGCGACGATCTCGATGTCGAAGTGGAGTGGGATTGCTGCGTCATCTCGCAGTACCCGATCAAGTCGGCCCGCGCATTCGGCGACCAGATCGAGTTCCAACTCGCGGCCAATCACACCGATTGCTTGGCCAAGGAAAAGTGTGGCTGTGAATCGGAAGCCGAGGCTGAGGTCCCGGCTAGAGCCGGCTGCTGTAGTTAGGCACCGAGCCGATGAAGTTGGTCGAGATCTACCAATGCTTCTGCGATCCGACGCGTCTGCGCATCCTGCATCTGCTGACGCAGTCGCCGCTGTGCGTTTGTCATTTCCAGGACGCCTTGCGCGAGCCGCAGGTGAAGATCTCGAAACATCTCGCCTACCTCCGCGCTCGCGGCTTGGTGGAGACGAAACGGAACGGAAACTGGATTATTTATTCGCTGCCGGCGAAACCGTCGGAGGAGCTGGCGATGAATTTGAAATGTCTTGAGGATTGCGCCCCATCAGATCCAATTTTTACGAGAGACCTCCAACGTTTGGATAAACTGCGGGCAAGTTGCTGCGAGCCCGCCGAGGTTTTCGCGCCGTGAACCGAGCATGAAACAACGCGTCCTCTTCATCTGCATTCATAACAGCGCTCGCAGTCAGATGGCGGAAGCGTGGCTGAACAAAATCTGCGGCGATCGTTTCGACGCGCAGAGCGCCGGGCTCGAACCGGGTACCTTGAACCCCTTCGTCGTTGCCGCCATGGCCGAGGTCGGAATCGATCTTTCGCGCAAGCGGACGCAGGCCGTCTTCGACGTCTGGAAATCCGGAGAGCTTTTCGCCTATGTCGTCACCGTCTGCGACGAGTCGAGCGCGGAGAAATGTCCCATCTTTCCGGGACCGGCGATGCGTTTGCATTGGGGTTTTCCCGATCCCTCCGGTCTCACCGGCACAAAAGAGGAAAAAATGGCGGGCGTGCGAAAAATTCGTGACCAGATTCGAGCCAGGGTCGAAACCTGGTGCGCTGAAGTTTGCCCTCCGGCGCGCTGATGGAAGCGCCTCTCCAGCCTCGGCTCGCGACGGTCGCAGACGCGGCGGCGATCAACGCGATCTACAACCATTACGTCCGCACCTCGACCGCCACCTTCCAGGTGGAGGATGAAACGACGGCAGAGCGAGAAGAGGATTTGCGGGGGCGGCCGCCCAGTCAGCCGGTGATCGTGCTGGAAGCCGAAGGCGGCGTGGTCGGCTGGGGGGCGCTTTCGCCCTTCCAGTCGCGCTGCGCTTATCGCGAGACAGCCGAGCTGACCGCCTACGTGCGCCACGACTTGCATCGGCAGGGGTACGGTCGCCTGATCGTGCAGGACCTGCTGACCCGCGCGCGTTCGTTAGGCTACCATGCCATCATCGCCGTTTCCTGTGAGGAATCGGCCGGGATGATTCGATTGCTCGGTTCGTTAGGCTTTGTCGAGGCCGGGCGGCTCTGCCAGGTCGGGAGCAAATTCGATCGCCGGCTCGACGTCATTTACCTACAGTTGCTACTCTAGGCGAAGCGCGCGCGGCGGCGCGGGCGCGATTCAGTCTGAGGAGGAACGATCAACCGGAGGAAATCTAATGATAAGCTTTGATGACAATGACTATGGCGAGACCGACCTCGTGAAGGGCCTGCTCGCCGGCGTGGCGGGAGGATTGCTCGCTTCCTTTTTGATGGAGCAATTCCAGGCGGCCTGGAGTGCGGCTTCGGAGGCGATGAGTTCTTCGAAAAAAAGCGGCGGCCGAAAACCTGATCCGGCGACGGTGAAGGCGGCGAATATGCTCTCGGAAAAAGTGACCGGACGCAAAATCCCGGGCAATTACAAGCCGATCGCAGGTGAAGCGGTGCACTACGGTATGGGTGCGAGCTCCGCCGCGGTCTACGGAGTCCTGGCGGAAGTGGCCCCGATCGTCACGATCGCGGACGGGGCCGCCTTCGGCACCGGAGTCTGGCTGCTGGCCGACGAGCTGGCGGTGCCGGCGGCCGGTTTGTCGAAGTCGCCCAAGGAAATTCCCCTAACGACGCACATTTATGCGCTCGCTTCGCACCTCGTCTACGGCTGGATCACGGAGACGGTGCGCCGCGCCGTCCGCCGGGCCTTGTAGCGGGAGGCGGCGGCGGGACGGCGTAGTTTCTGCCTAACGAGCGACCTCTTCAGGCCGCGGCGGCGTGCTTCCGTGGCGTCGGAGCGGCGCGCACGGCCGGGCGCTGGGGGCGAATCACATTGGCTGTGGCGACGTTGTGGGCGTGCCGGCGGAATGCGGTCGGCGTCAATCCCACCCGGCGTTCGAAGGCACGGCGAAAAGCATCCGAGCTGCGAAAGCCGACGCTTTCGGCCACTCGTTCGACGGTCGTGCGCAGGCCCAGGAGGCGCCGCCGGGCTTCGCTCAGGCGTAGTTCTTCGACAAAGTCGGCCGGGGTGCATTCGAAGATCTGTTTGAAAAGCCGGCTAAAATGCCGCGGGCAAAGGCAGGTCCTTTCCGCGAGCGAATCCACCGTCATTCTTTCGTGTAGATGACCCAGAATCCAGGCGGGCAATTCGGCCACTCGTTCCGTGGGATCGGCCTGGTAGACCGTTGCCTCGAAATCATCTCCGCCCACACCGGGCGGCCGCAGGCGCATGACGAACTCACGCGCCACGCTTCGGGCAATCTCCCCGCCGTAATCCTCCTGGATTAAGGCGAGGGTCATCTCGATGCCTGCGGTCCCCCCGGCGGAGCTATAAAAAGCTTCATCTTTCAAAAACGCGACCGACCGGTTGAGCCTGATCTTGGGAAAACGTTGCGCGACGTCGCGGGCGAAACGCCAGTGGGTCGTGACATGCCGGCCGTCGACCAGCCCGCTCTGCGCCAGCGCATAGAGACCGGTCGAGACAGAAGCGATACGGCGAGTCCGGCTGGCTTGCGCAGCGACCCAGCGCGCTGCCAGCTGCCGCGTCTCCGCGTGGCGGAACCCTTTCCCGCCCGGGATGAGGATGGTGTCGAATTGCGGGGTAGAGTCAGCCGCCACGTCGGCCTTGAAATGCAACCCGGACTCGGAAGTGAAACTTTTATTCGATAAGCCGACGATGATCGGTTTGTAACACGGCGGCCCGGCGGTTTCGCCCGGATGACGGGCGCTGCTCAAAGCTTCCAGCGGACCAGTCAGGTCGAGGGCGGCGACGTTGTCGTATCCGAGAAAGCCGATCAGTTTCGGTGTCCGTTCCTGGGCCAGCTTTGCGAAACAAGTCATGGCGCAAGGCGGCGAAGAGCGGCTCGTTCGGCGGCAGGGTTCTGTCTCACACCCTTAAATGCAATAACCGCGCGCAAATCAGCTCACGCGGAAAAATCTTTTTTGCGCGGAGTGTGTCTGGGGGCGCCGGGCGGCTACTCCAGCGTGATCGGTTTTCGGGCCTCGATGAGGAATTGTTCAAAGCGCGGGTCATCGCGCAGGGCGTCCCAGGAGGGGTTGAACTTCAGATCGCCATAGCTCGGACCGGCCGCCATTTTCACCAGTGGTGCGAGCTGCTCGAGGGCCGCTTCCTTGTTTCCGACCCAGCCCTGGATTTGAGCCTGCATCGCGGCGATGTGCGGGCCTTCCGCGGCGTCGCGCCAGGTCGGAACCAGTTGCACGGCTTGCTGGCTGGCTTGCAGGGCATCTTCGGCGCGTCCGAGCCCGGCGTAGGCCCAGGCGAGATTGATAAGGGTGGAAGCGTCCCGCGGATTCTTTTTCAGGGACGGTTCCAATTTCTGCTGCGCTTTCTCGAATGCTTGCCGGCTTGCCTCCGCGTCTCCCTCCGCCCGGGCGATGGTTCCTTGCATCAAATCCAGAAAATAAGGCGCCGGCGCCATGGTGGATTTTCGCGCCAGCTCGAGCTCGCGCAGAGCCGCGGCGAAATCCCGCTCGTAGAGTGCCGCCTGGGCGAAGGCAACATGGCTCTCGCCGCTCAGGTTGCTGACGCTTTCGAGAAAGGCACGAGCCCGTGCCGGCTCGCCTTGGGCGAGAATGCTATCCGCCTTGAGCGACCAAAAAGGCGCCGACCGCGCAAAGATATTCTTGATCGCTTCGTCGGCCTTTTTCTCGGCCCCGGAATATCTCCGCAGAAACATGTAAGTCTGAATGACTTCAGTGGCGATAAAAGGATCGTGCGGATCGAGCTCCCACGCTTTCTCTCCATCGCGCAGCGCTTCCTTCCAATGACCCATTCGACGCTCGGTCAGAGCACTGAGATCAAAGAACTTTGCGCGCCCGCCGGGCGAGGGAGGAGGCGCGGCGGCAAGCTCCGCCTGAGCTTTTTCATAATCGCGCAAGCCATTGTAGTAATATTGCACTTGCGCGAGATGACTCTCGGCCAGGTTGGGCGCGAGCCGGAGCGCTGTCTCCTCCGCCACCCGCGCTTTCTCGAGCCGGCCCGGGGTCATGTCACCCTCGAAGCGATAAACGTAGAGGTGGGCGTCGGTCAGGAGACAATAGGCGAGGGCGAACCTGGGATCTCTTGCCACGGCCTGGTTGAGCAAGTCGATCGTCGTCTTATACTCATACTGGACGAACGCTTCCCGGGCTCTCAGGTATAAGTCATAGGCCTGCACGTCCGCCGTTGGCTGACTTTCAATCGCGGCCTTTTCTCGCGCCGATAGCTTGCCTTTGAGTTGGGCGACGACCGCTTGGGAAAGATCACTTTGCAGGGCGAAGAGGTCTTCCAATTTGCGATCATACTGTTCCGCCCACACCTGCACGTCCGATTCGGTGTCGATTAACTGCGCATTGACGCGAACGCGGTCGTTCAGCCGCCGCACGCTGCCTTCGAGGACATAGGCGACGCCGAGGTTTTGCCGGATTTCGCGCACGTCCCGGACGCCCTTTCGATATTGCGAAACTCCCGAGCGGCTGATCACTTTGAGGTCTTCTGCCTTGGCCAGATCAGTCAGGATATCATCCTGCACTCCGTCCGCGAAGTAACTGGTGCCATCGGGAGCGGCGAAGTCGTCGAAAGGGAGAACCGCGATGCTCTTGGACGGGATCTGAGCGCTCGCCTCACGATAAGACTGACGCGCTGTCGTTTGGGAATGGCGGTAAAGATAAAAACCTGCAAGGAGCACCAGCACCAGAGTCAGTGCGGTCAGGCCGATTCCCTTCGCCGAAGGGCGGTGGCGTCCGGCAAAGCGGAGCAGGCGATAAGGAACGGTGTGAGGTCGGGCGTAAACCGGCTCACCTGCGAGGTAATGTCGGATATCCTGCTCCAGGTCGGCAACGGAGGCATAGCGCTCCGCTGGATCCTTGCGCATCGCGCGCAGGATAACGGCGTCAAGATCGCCCCGCAGGGCGTGGCCAATCTCGGGTTCGCGCACGGCGAGGCTGGGTCGAACGGGGTCCTCTTCACAAACGACCCATGTCACTTCATCCAGTCCCGGTTGAAGCGTGCGAAACTGGTGAGGAGTTACACCGGTTAGGATTTCATAGAGGAGCGCGCCGAGAGCATAGATATCACTGGCGGTTGTGACCGCATCCCCCCGTGCCTGCTCCGGTGAAGCCGAAATAGGAGTCAGGCGTTGCTGACCGGTGGCGGTGAGGGCGAGGGGGTTTTCCTCGAGCAGCTTGGCGATGCCGAAGTCGAGTAGCTTGGGTTCGCCTTCGGCCGTGACAAGGATGTTGCTCCTTTTGAGATCGCGATGGACGACGCGACGGCGATGGGCCACTTCGACCGCCGCGCAAATCTTCAGGAAAAGAGCAAGGCGCGGGCGAAGGGAAAGGTGATGCTCCTTGACGTAGTCAGTGACCGGAGTGCCCGGGACATACTCCATGACGAAGTAAGGCAAACCCTCCGCGGTCGTTCCGGCATCAAAAAGCGCGGCGATGTTGGGATGGTCGAGGGAAGCAAGGACTTCGCGCTCGGCCCGAAAGCGATCCAGCAGCTCCGCCGTATTGCCGTCGACCGGTTTTATGATTTTGATCGCGACCTCTTTTTCAAAATAGCCATCGGCCCGCGCGCCGAGATAGACGGTCGCCATGCCGCCGTGTCCCAGCTCTCGCACGATGACATAGGCGCCGACGCGGTGTCCGGTGAGAGAAGTTTTCTCGCGCCGCACGGCCGTGCTTGCGACCTGGGCACATTCCTCCAGGCGATCGGTTCCTTCCGCCGCGATCGTCTCGGCCCCAGCGAGAAATGATTCTGCCTCTCGCAGCAGGCTCAGGTCTTCCCCGCATTCGCGTTGCAGCAAGGCGGTGCGGGCGACGGGAGAATCCACCTCCAGTGCATCGGCGACGATCCCCTTGAGCCGGCTCCAGCGTTCTTGGTTCATCTTGCTAATTGCGAATTCCAATCATCTTGCAACGAAATATGCCCCTGCGATCAACTGCCTTCCAGCAGGCTGCGGCGTAACCAAAGCTTGGCCACGGCCCATTCGCGTTTCACGGTGGGGGGTGAAATCGCCATGAGTGTGGCAATTTCATCGATCGTTAGGCCAGCAAAAAAACGCAGCTCCACGATCTGGGCCTGGCGTGGGTCGAGTGCCTCCAGTTCCCGGAGCGCTTCGTCCACCACCGCGACATCGATCTGGTGGCGTTCGTAGAATTCCAGGATTACTTCCGTCGGGTCGGTCCCGCCGCGCTTGGCCCGCGTCCGGGCGACGGCGTGATTGGTGAGAGTCTGGCGCATGAGCCGCGCGAAGATGGCAAGAAGATGGGCGGGATTTTCCCAGGCCACTTGCCCCTGGGCGGCGAGCCGGAGATAGGCTTCGTGGACGAGCGCGGTGCGTTGCAGGGTGTGTTCGGGGCGTTCATGGCGCAGGTAACCGCCCGCCAGCATGCGCAGTTCCTCATAGACGAGCGGCATCATTTCCGCGAGGGCTTTGCGCTGGTCCGGGAATGCCTCCTGTTTCGTCGTCGAAAGGGCGGACGGCTCCGGACCCGGATCCGATCCGGCCTCGCTCGAACCCTCTGTGTCTAGCCTCGTCATGAAGACGGCCACTTCTTCATTGCAATTTAATTCGGCGTCCGTCCAGCGAACTGCGCTGCCGGAAGGTAAACCAAATCGTGCTTTATTGCGAAAGGCACGACGCCCCCGGGGAGGCGGCCCGTGTTTGGAGAAGCGCTCGCCGAAGTGGTTCCGATCGTCACGGTCGGTGAAGGAGCAGGATTTGGCACTGGCGTTTGGCTGCTGGCCGATGAAGTGGCCGTTCCGGCCGCCGGTCTCTCGAAGCGACCAAAGGAGATTCCGATCACGACGCACCTTTACGCCCTCGTTTCGCACCTCGTCTACGGATGGATCACTGAGACAGTGCGTCGTGCCGTGCGGCGCGCGCTGTAGCCAAGGGTATTAACTGACCTTTGGATGGGAGGCATTCTTTGCTCTTGCGCCGAAATCCGGTTGGCGTCATTCCGACCCGACGTTCGAAGGCCCGCCTGAAGGCATCAGAGCTCTTGAAGCCTACGCTCTCTGCAACGCTCTCCACCGTCGTGTGATGGGCTAAGAGCCGGCGCCGCGCTTCACTTAGCCGTAATTCCTCCACGAAGTCCGCCGGGGTGCAGTTAAAAGCCTGCTTAAAGACACGGCTGAAATGACGTGGACTGAGACAAGCCCTCTCTGCCAGTGCGTCGACCGTCAGCCGCTCGTGCAGGTGAGCTGAGATCCAAGATGGAAGTTCGACCACCCGTTCCTCCGGATCCTCCTGGAGGTTGGCCACAAAGGAGTCTTCTTCCTCGCCGGGTGGACGCAGCCGCACCATCAGTTCACGCGCCACAGTTCGCGCCACGTGCCCGCCGTAGTCTTCCTCGATCAAGGCTAGAGTCATCTCTACTCCTGCACTCCCGCCTGCGGACGTGTAAAACCGGTCGTCCTTTAAAAAAGCCGCGGTCTGGCTCATCCGCAGTCTGGGGAAACGCTGAGCAAAATCTCTTTTAAAACGCCAATGAGTAGCGACTGATCGGCCGTCGATTAGTCCGCTGTGCGCGAGTGCGTAGATGCCGGTGGAAATCGAGCCGATGCGCCGTGTTGACGGCGCTCTCGCCGCCAACCAGCGCACGACTCGCTGGGTCGTTTCCGGACGCCGCAATCCTCGTCCTCCCGGGATGAGGATCGTGTCGAAAGAACCGGCCGATTCAGCCTTGGCCTCAGCTCTGAAGACCAACCCGGATTCTGAAGTAAAGTTCTTCTGCTCCAGGCCGAGCACGATGGGTCTGTAGCAGGGCAGTCTTTCGCCTCGTTCACCCGGGAACCGGGCGATACTTAGTGCCTCAAGCGGGCCGGTCAAATCGACGGCAGCAACTCCATCGAAGCCAACGATGGCGACCTGGCGCGTCGCGAGACTGGTCGGGAAGTGTGCCAGGTTACTCATCGCTGGCGCGCCCGGGAAATTTGCGTGTGACCGTTAACCGCATAACACGGTCATCGGATAATCAGCGCAGGCTCACCAGACCCACTTCGCCCGGTAGCACCAGACCAATTTGGCGAATCCTCGCGCCTGCGCTCAGCGCGGCCCTACAAGTTCGTTTGGTTTCGCTTAAGAAAATTCGCCAGCTTCAACAGGCTTTCTCGAATCTGCGCTTTCGTCCAGGCGGCAAAGCCAAAGACGAATGCTGGGTCCAACCGCGCCTTGACGCAGTAAGCCAAGAGCCGGGCCGGATTGATCTTATCGGTTTCGGTAAAGCGCTGAACCAGTAGCAAATCTTCCGGGTTGCGCAGCCACGCTACCAAATGCAATCCAGCCTCGGATATCTGTAGCCGGAAATGTTCACTCAATAAAGTGTTAAATTGATCTATGAAGAAATCGCGCCGATCAGCATAGATCCGACGAATTCTTCGCACATGGCTTAGGAAATATCCTTCAGTGATAAAGCGGGCCAAGGTTGCTTGGTCAATCGGCGAGGAATGCTGATCCAGGATACTTCGCGTTTTGATGATCGGCTCGACTAAGCGCTCTGGAACAACGAGAAATCCAAGCCGCAAAGACGGATAGAGAATCTTGCTCATGGTGCCGGCGTAAATGACATGGCCAGAGTCATCCATACCCTGCAGGGAGGGCATTGGCGGGCCTGCGAACCAAAACTCAGAGTTGTAATCATCCTCGAATATGAATGAGTTATAAGTGCGGGCGAAAGCGATCAAATCCTTTCTGCGCTCCGTACTCATGGTCATTCCAAGAGGAAATTCGGCCGAGGGGGTCGTAAAAATAATTCTCGGCGGTGGCCGTCGTGAGGAGATGTCTATAACTAACCCTTCCTGGTCAACGGGCCTCGGGACAATCGCGGCTCCTGCGAAGCGAAATACGTTTCGGGCTTGAATGTAGCCCGGGTCCTCTACCCAGACCGGATCTCCCGAATTCACCAGAGCCAGACCAGTGACCATCATCGCCTGCTGCATACCACTAACAATCACTACCTGATCGGGAGTGCAGCGCACTCCGCGGAAGTCGCATAAGTAGACGGCAACTGCTTTCCGTAAGTCGAGCTCGCCGCGGCTCGGGGCGTAGCGCAATATGTGTGCGCCTTTGTCCGACAGAACCTGTGCCCGGAGCCGCTCCCAAGTAGCAAGAGGAAACTCATCCACCGCTGGAATTCCTGGGATCAAAGTACGTCCCGGCGGGCCCGCAATCCCCGTATCGAAATCCTTACCTCTGCGCTTATCGGGAAGTTGCTCGAGGCGTTTTGAAACCCTGATTGCACGGGCGACCTCGGGAACGCCTTCCGCCTGAGGCGCCTTTAGAAAGTGCGCGGGCGGCAGATGTGCCACAAATGTTCCCGAGCCTACCGTCGAGTGCAGATAACCCTCGGTACGCAGTCGTTCCAGAGCCAGCCTGACGGTAAACCGTGAGATTCTGAGATCTTTGGCCAAGTTTCGGGAAGAAGGAAGTCTCCATGATCCGTCGCCGAAGCTTCCTGTTTCCAACTCCACCTTTATCTGTTGGTAAGCTGCTCGTGCAGCGGTTTCGCGGCTGAACGATCCAGCCGGATCATCTCGAAAGCGATGATCGACTGCTTGCGACGTCCTTTTCGCGGCGGAGCCTCGTCGCTCGGCTGTCGAGTCTTTCCTAAGGTGTGGCCTGACATGGCGGATCCTTTCTGCAACAACATCGTCCCTGGCTGGGGCGGTGGCAACGGATGGTCGCGGCGAATTAAGAGCAAGGTAGTTGAAAGGAAGGAGGGGAATTTTGTTCACCAAGTCGATTTGGCAACGGAAACAAAAGAGGCAGCGGGAATTCCCGCTGCCTCTCTCTTAATCGAACTCTAGTTTCGCTTAGAACTTCTTTGTCAGACTGACGAAAACGAAGCGACCCGTTGCATCGTAAAGGAAGCCAGGATAGTTCGTGGAGTTGGCACCGAACCCATAGGATTGCGGCGGATCCTGACCGAAGATGTTATCACATCCAACGGTGATCGTCGTGCCGTTCAAGACCCGCTGCCAGACCGGCAAACCGTAGGTGGCCGTCTGCGCAGTGGAGGACTCAGTCGGCTTCCCGTCTTTGCCCGATGACATGTCTTTCGCGTCCTTGGAGTAACCAGCCACCGGTTGGTTCTCAACTGGCGCGACGAAGGTGAAGTCATACGACGCCAAGCCATCAATCGTGAACGTCTGGCTGACGTAGTGATTGCGGCCGTCGGGTTTCAGTTCCTTGAATCCATCCAGGTAACGGATGGTTCCAATGATGTCGAAACCATTCCAGGCCCAGTCGAGGCGGGAATTGCCGCGCCATTTCAGATAGGCGTCATTTCCTGGGCCTGAGACACCTCCGGTGGAAGCGCCATTCTGTTCTGATGTTCTGCCGGCAGGATCCAATTGCAGCTTCCAACTATTATTATAAGTCACTTGCGTGAGCGAAGTGAAGGTTCCATAAGCAGTCGGGTAGACGTATTGCAGACCGAAATCCACACCGTTAACCCGAAGCGAACCACTGTTGATGAAGGGTATGAAGACCCGGTTGATGAAGCCAGCTGAATCGCGCTGCACGATCTCACCGGGTAAGAGACCGCCGTTCTCTTCGCGGGAGAGGATACCCGGGATGCTCGAAGCGATAACCAAGCCTGTCCGTTCGATATCGAATACGTCAATTGACAAGGTCAGGCCAGGAACAAACTTTGGCGTCCAAACCACGCCACCGCTGAAGGAAACTGAGTCCTCCGGTTGCAGGAACGGTGAGCTTGTGGTGACGACATTCTGTTCAGATTCAGTGCGCCGCGGATCGCCAACCGGCACAGGAGGTCCGCCCTTATCAACCGGGTCCAATGGGCCAGGCAGGGTGTCCGTAACCTTGGTGAGGCCAGAAGTCGGGCTGGCAAACAGTTCGATCAATGATGGCTCGCGGAAGCCCTTGCCGATAGTTGACCGAATCGTGAGGGACTCGTCGATCGGCTGCCAGCGGAGGCCAAACTTCGGCACGGTGACATTGGTATCGTTGTTCTCGAATGCTTCGTAGCGCACCGCGGCTGACAGTTCCACGGAGTAGAAGCCCGGGAAGCTAAAGATCGGGCTCGTAATCGGTATGTTGGCTTCGGCGTAGAACGCGTAATCCTTTCGACCCGCCTGGGTGGAGGCCTCGGGGGCGAATCCAATGGCATCGCCTTGCAAGAGTTGGTCGACCTGCTGAGTCAACTGTTCGCGGCGGAACTGCCCGCCAAAGGCGAAGCCCACTCCGCCGGCCGGCAGTTTGAAGAGCGACGTCGTATAGATATTGAGATCGAGCGTCGCGATTTCAGAAGTATCGATATCCCTCGGTACGATGGTGGCGAAGTCAACCGCGGCTTGGTTGCCGGCGATTGCGGGCCCGTTCAGCGCATCACCGAACGGGTTGAAGGCAGGCTGGCCGGCCAAGACCCCGCCTGGCTGAAAGATCGCATCATTTTGGTTCAAGGTGCTATTCAGACGTGAGGCCGAGGTCACGGTGAGGATCTGTGTATCTTTAACGTTGTGGTAGCGAAAGCCGGCATCATAACCCCAAGTTCCGTCAAACAGCTTGTCACCCTTTACCCCGACCGTGGCGAGGAAGCTGTCGGTTTCGTTGTCGAGTAGCCGATTGCCGAATTCAAGCAGACGCGCACGGCTGCCGCCGGAAATGATCTGGTTGAACGGATTGAACGGATTGAAGGCGTCAACTGGAACTCCAGTCTCCGCAAACGTCGGAGTATTGGGAGGCGAAACGCCGTTCAGGTTCGAGTTGGGCGGGATGGCGATCGCGACGGACCCGGGCGTAGCGAAGTCGCCGGTCGCGGTCGGCGCCAGCTCATCATGCGAGGTCGAATTTTGATAGAAGAGGTCGCCAAAGATCACCATTTGGTCACCAAATACTTTGTGGGTGAAATTAACAAACCCGCCGTAGTATTCGATCTCCGGGAATGAAGATGAAAACTGGTTAAAGTCGAAACCAGGAAGTTGCGAGAAAGGGGATCTCACCCGGGAGCTACCGTAAATGTACGAGGTGGCTGGGGAGGAGCCACCCGAACCGGTAGGAGCAGTCCCGAAAATGATGCCGGTTGAGGTCACCGGCAAAGTGGCCGGATCCACACCCGCAGCGATGACCACATCTCTCGACAACTGGAGGTTCTCCGGAGTCGCGTTGCTGCTAAGGAACGGCGGCACGGCCGAATAACCGCGGTCACGATTAAAGATAGAATTCCGATGATAGAAATTCATCGCACCAGTGATCTGGGTATTGCCGTCTCCCACGCCGAAAACCACCGAGGCGCGATATTCACCGGAATCTTTGTCGGTCGTGTTGCCATATTCAACCGACGCTTCCACGCCTTTATAATCGTGACGCAGCTTGATGTTCACAACACCAGCAACCGCGTCCGCTCCATAAGTGGTGGAAGCGCCGTCTTTTAGAATTTCGATGCTTTCGATGGCGGCTTCCGGAATTGAACGCAGATCGAAGAACGAACCGGTGCCGCCGTTTCCGATCGGATACGGAGCGAGTCGCCGGCCATCAATCAGCACGAGGGTGGCTTCAGGTCCGAGGCCGCGCAGCGAGATGGCTGACGCGCCCGGAGTGAATCCGACTCCATTGTTGGAAATCGGAATACCACCACCGTTGGCAATCGGAAGATTCTTGATCAGCTCTTCCGCTGTGCGCTCACCCGATTTATTGATCAGGTCGCGGTTGATGTTCAAAACCGGGTTCGGTCCGACTTCTTGCGCTGTCGGAATGTTGGAACCGGTAACGATAATACGCTCCGTCTCGGCGGTGCCGCCGGTGGCGTTAGTGGGCGGTTCGCTGCCAGGTTGCGGGGCAGCTCCGGTCGCTCCAGGCGCGTTGAGCGGCTGGGCTGCACTATCTGCGGCGGGCGCTGGCTCTTGAGCGAACGCACCGGTAACCGCAAGCATCGGGATAGCCGTGCCGACCGCCAGGGCCGTGCGCAGAAATCCGAACTTCATTTTTACAGTTCTGATCATTTGTTTCTCCATTGTGTTTGGTTAGGTTTGCCCGGCAGTATTCGACGATGGGAAAAACAGCGTTAGGACTTAAAACCGACAGTTTCAGACATCGAAGTGGTTGCTGCCCACGGCAATTCGGGGCCTTTCTCACTCGTGGGAGGTCGTCTGGGCGTTGGTCGGTCCAGGAAAAAGACGAAGTTAGTTGGATTGCTGCCGGCGAAAAGAGATTGAACGCTAGTCAGGAATCGATTGTCGGATTCAGCCTAACGAATAGAGGCGCCTGACGAAACGATTATCCGCGCCCGGCCGCAGCCAGCTTGGGCCGCAGGTGTCGGCCTCCCGCCTCTTCGCCATGCAGGTAGACATCTGCCCCGGCTCCGAAACGACGCTCGAACGCCCGACGAAAGGCCCTCGGGTTGGTGAAGCCAACCGACGCCGCTACACTGCGGACCGTTTTACCCCGGGAGGAAAGCCGCCGCCGCGCCTCATGCAGTCGAATATTTTCGACAAATTCGCCCGGCGTATTGCCGAAGACACTCTTGAATGCGCGAGTGAAATGGGCCGGGCACATTCCAGCCTGCCTGGCCAGAATTTCCACCGTGAGGTTCTCGTGCAGATTTCGCATGATCCAGGCGACCAGTTCGCCAAATCGACAGATCGGCCGATCATCCTCGGCTGCCTTCAGACTACTCTCGTTAGGCAGCTCTTGCGGTGCGAGATAGAGCATCAGCTCCTGGTTGACCGAGAGTGCCACTTGTTTTCCATAGTCCGCCTCGATCAGCGCCACAGCGAGATCCACTCCGGCGGTCAGTCCGGTCGAGGTGTAGAAGGGTCCGTCTTTAATCAGTCGTCGCTTGTGATCGACCCGAAGGGAAGGATGACGGCGCATCAACTCGCGCACCGCTCTCCAGTGAGTCGTGACCTCCCGGCCGTCGAGCAATCCAGTGGCAGCCAAGGCATAAATACCGGTGCAAATTGAAGCGATGCGAGGCGTTTCGTAGGAGCGGCTCAGAATCCATTCGGCCAGCGGTTCCCAAATCTCCCGCCGTCGAGCCCCGCTGCCGCCGGCGATCAGAATCGTGTCCAGGCAAGGCGCGCTGTCGAGCGAGCTCTGCGGATGGAAGATCACCCCCGACTCCGCGCGGAAAGGTCGAGTCGTTAGGCCGATGATGCTCAGTTTATAACAAGGGATGCGGCCGCCGAAACCGTCCTCCAAGGCCGCGGCCGCGAAGGCATCGGCCGGCAGGGAGAGATGGGAAGCGGTAACGCCATCAAAACCAACGAGTCCAATCGTGATAGGACTCATGCGGTGATCAGAGCCGGCTCCCCAGCCGCGGTGGCTCGACCACTTTTTTGCCGTAATGCCGCACGAGCAGTGCGATCGGGGGGCCGATGAAAAGTATGTGGACTGCAAGGTCCGTAGAAGGTGACCGCATAGGCAAGGTCACAAACGCCCGCCACGAGGCCACCCAGGATAATGGGAGTTAGGGCGCGGTTTGGTTTCGCATCGGAATCGACCGGCACGAGTTCGTCCGGTGAAGAGTGCGCCGGAATTCTGTCCCACCATGCAGAGCTCATATGAGCCCGATCATGGAACGGAAGCGCGACGTGGGGTTAGGACATTAAAGCGACCATCTCAGCCATCTAGGATGGCGTCGGGCGCAGCCGCTGCCGCCCGTAGACGACGAACCCCAAGAGCAAGGCCACCAGCAATGGAATAGCCGCCTGCGCTGGGTGCGGGCCGAGAACTGTGATAACAATGGCACCCGAGCATGATGATGAGCAGACCAATCGCGGCGAGCGAGGTCAGGCCCGGCCGGATTCCAAGCCAGGACGGTAAAACCAAACCGAGTCCGCCGAGGATTTCGCACACGCCGACAAAACGAAGTAAAAAACCGGGCATGGCCATTTCCTTCGTCATCGCCTCGATCGGCATGACCAGCTTCATGACTCCCGAGAAAATAAAGAGTGCCGCGAGCAATCCTTGAATGATCCAAAGCGCATATTTCATGTTTGATCCCTTCTCGTTTCTTCGGCCTGCGTTTCTCCCAAGTCAACGATGATCCCGCGCCGAGTTGGACATTCGACCGAAGTTTTTTCGGCTGCTCTTACGGTCGACCGGGGCACAACCCTCACGGTGCCGCCAGCGCGCCGACGATTTTGTAAACGTGATAAGGAATCTTCCGCATGTCCTTGCCACCGTTGAACCGCGGCATCTCCTGGATCTGCGAGGTAGTGACATAGAGGGAACCGTCTGGTCCCCAGGCCAGGCTGTCGGGCCAACTGAGCCGGCCATCGGAAGCGATTGGCGTCAGTTTCTGCTCTTTCGGATCGAACGCCACCACCGCGCCATGTTCAATGTCGGTCAGATAGAGTTTCCCATTCGATCCCATGATCATCCCATCCGGGGCCGGAGTTTCTGTGACCGTTTCCACTTTCGCCGCCAGTTCCTGTGTCGTTAGGCGAGAATTTAGCAGGTCGGGGGTTTTGATCCGGTAGAGGGTCTGTCCGGTCAGCGCATGGAAATAGAGCAGGCCGTTTGGGCGATCGAGCGCGATGCCATCGGAATGGATTTGCGGCGGCTTCCCGTTTTCTCCGAGCAGGCCGCGACCCTTGACCTGGAGCTTGAAATCCTTTTCGGCCTGGGTGGAATGATCGCCCTCCAGTAGCCGCCGCGCTTTTCCGGTGCGCAGGTCGACCACTACGATCGCACCCAGCCCGGAATCGGTGATGAAAGCTGTCTGAGTCTTGGTATCGACGCGGACATCGTTCAGATAACTCTTTTTCGGCGCGATCTCCTCGCTGAATGGAATCGTCTGCACGACCGCATTCTTGGCCAGGTCGACTTTAACCAGTTTGGGGCCGCCAATCACGATCTCCTTCATTTTTGGAGCCGCCGGGTCGAGAATCCAAAGGCTGTCACTTTCGTCGACATAGACGCTCTGGACACAGACGAAGTGTTTCTCCGGCGCGCCGCCTGTTCCATTCCATCCCTCGTTCGGGTAAGGGACCGGCTTTCCGTCGATCACTTCCGCGACTGAGAGTGTGTGGGGATCGGACCAGTCGGGGAAATTGACGAAAACGCGCCCCTCTTTCGAGACCGCGACTCCGGTCACCTGTTGATCGGGAAAGCTCGCGATCATTTCCAAGGTCGCGAGGTCGGCGGGCATCGGAGCTGCCGTGAGCAACGACAGCGCAAGAACGGAAGAGGCAATGGAAAGTTTCATCTTGTTGATTCGTTTTCGGGCAAGCCACTGGCTTGACCGGGCTCAATGCGCCGGCCTCGCGGCTCGTTAGGCGAGGCAGATTCTAGAAGCCTGCCTGCCCCGGGAAAGGTCGCACTTTTTCAGCGCTTGGCTGGCTAAAATTCTTCGCTTGGATTCGCGCGCAAAGCAGGCGAGGAGATTTCGCCCGCCGATGAAAGCGAACGAATTTCAACGCACCGCCTCCGTCCCGGAAGATCTCACCGGCCGCCCGCGCCGGGTGGCGACTGGCGGCGTTTCCTGGCGAAAAACCTTCTCCGCCTTCCAGTACCGGAATTACCGGCTCTACTTTTGGGGCCAGCTCGTCTCCCTCATCGGCACCTGGATGACGAGCACCGCGCAAGGCTGGCTGGTTTACCAGCTGACCGGTTCCAAGGCATTGTTAGGCATCGTTGCCGCCGCCGGGACCGCGCCGATGCTGTTCTTCGCCGCCCTCGGCGGGTGGGCCGCCGATCATTTCCCGAAACGGTCTGTTCTCATCTGCACCCAGGTCGCGATGATGATACTTGCCTTTGTCTTTGCCGGCCTGGTCTGGACCGGGCTGATTCGGCCGTGGGAAATTATCGTCCTCGGCCTTTGCGGCGGCGTCGTGATGGCCTTCGACATGCCGGCGCGGCAATCGTTCGTAGTCGAAATCGCGAGCCGCGAGGACCTGATGAACGCCATCTCGCTCAATTCCGCGATGTTCAATGGCGCGCGGATCATTGGCCCGGCCATCGCTGGTTTCCTGATGGCGAAAGTCGGCATCGCCCTCTGCTTTTTCATCGATGGCGTGAGCTTCCTCGCCGTTCTCGCCGGGCTGCTCATGATGCGCCTGCCGCCGCACGTCCCGAGTCTCGCGCGGGGCGGACCGCTCGCGCAATCGCTCGAGGGTTTCCGTTACGTTTGGAATCACGTGCGGGTGCGGACGATTTTCGCCCTCTTCACCATCGTCGGAATTTTTGGCTGGTCCTATTCCGTCCTGATGCCGGCTTTCGCCCGCGACGTCCTTCATCTCGGGGAACAGGGCTACGGCTTTTTGTTAGGCGCGAGCGGGGTCGGGGCGCTCATCGGCGCGCTCACGACCGCGACCTTCGGGAGCAATATTTCCTCCCGCAAATTGGCGTTCGGCGGCGTCTGGCTCTTTTGCGCGATGCTGCTCATCTTCGCTTTCAATCGCAACGTCGTGGTCGCGATGCTTTGTCTCGCCGGCATCGGCTTTGGGATGATGCTTTTCTTTTCCACCTCCAACACCACGGTGCAGACGATTGTGCCTAACGAAATGCGCGGCCGGGTCATGGGCATCTGGGCCCTGATCTTTGGCGGAATGATTCCCTTCGGCGCGCTCGAGGCGGGGGCGGTGGCGCATTATATCGGGACTTCCGCCACGCTCGCGATCGGGGCCGTGGTCTGCGCTTTGGCGGCGGCCATTACTCTCATCATCGTGCGCCGGCGCGACGCGCAACTGGCGGCTGCCGCCTGACTGTGGACGTTTCGCTCTGCGAAACGCGGGCCTGCGCCCTTGCCCGTCAAAAAACCCGCGCTTCGCAGAGCGAAGCGTCTACAGGGGCCGCCGCTTATGCCAGTCGGTGCTCTGTTCGAAGGCGTGGGCGACCTGGAGAATGCGGGCTTCGCCTAACGACTGGCCCAGAATCTGCAGCCCGATCGGTAGGTTCCCGCTCGCCATGCCACAGGGGATGCTGATCCCGCAGATCCCGGCGAGGTTGGCCGCGCTCGTAAAGACGTCGGCGAGATACATCCGCAGCGGATCGGCTGAGCGCTCTCCGAGCTTAAAAGCCGGCTCCGGCGTGGTCGGCGAAATGAGCGCGTCCACTTTCTCAAAAGCGCGCTCGAAATCCTGCCGGATGAGCGTGCGCACTTTTTGCGCCCGCAAGTAATAGGCGTCGTGATAACCGGAGCTGAGAACGTAAGTGCCAAGAATGATCCGGCGTTTAACCTCCGGTCCGAAAGCTTCCGCGCGCGTCCGGTTGTAGTGATCGAGCAGGTTGAGCGGATTCTCCGCGCGATGGCCGTAACGCACGCCATCGAAGCGGGCGAGATTGGCTGAGGCCTCGGCTGGCGCGATGATGTAATAACTGTCGATGGCGTAGCTGGTGTGCGGCAGCGAAACGTCGATCATTTCCGCGCCTAACGAAATGAATTGCGCGACCGCGGCCTCGATCGCGGCCCGAACTTCGGGGTCGATGCCTTCGCCCAGATATTCTCGCGGCAAACCGAGCCGGACCCCTTTCAGATCGCCTTGCAATGCGGCGGTGTAATCCGGCACGGCGGCATCGAGGGAAGTGGAGTCGTTGGGGTCGACCCCGGCCATGACCTGAAGCAAAAGCGCGGCGTCCGTCACCGTTTTCGTGATCGGACCGATCTGGTCGAGGGAAGAGGCGAACGCGACCGCGCCATAACGTGAAACGCGGCCGTAGCTCGGCTTCAGCCCGACCACGCCGCAGAGCGCGGCCGGCTGCCGGACGGAGCCGCCGGTGTCTGTGCCTAACGACGCCACCGCCGCTCCCGCCGCCACCGCCGCGGCCGAGCCGCCGCTCGAGCCGCCCGGGATGCGGGTCGGGTCCCAGGGGTTGCGGGTCTGTTTCACGCTCGAGTTCTCGGTCGAAGAGCCCATCGCGAATTCGTCCATGTTCGTTTTGCCGAAGGGGATCGCTCCCGCCGCCTTCAGGCGACTGATTGCGGTCGCATCAAGAAGCGCGCGATAATCGCGCAGGATGCGCGAGGCGCAGGTGCAGGGCTGGCCCGCGACACTGATCATGTCCTTGATCGCGAGCGGAATTCCACCCAGGGGCAGGCTGACATCGGCCGTCTCCGCCTCGGCCAGGGCGGCGTCGAGATCGCGCGAAAGGTAGGCGTCGATCGTCGGCTCGACCGCTTCGATGCGGTCGTGTAAAGCCTGGAGCAATTCGCGCGGCGAGACCTCGCGCGCCCGGAGGAGTTGCTGCAGTTCGACAATCGTTAGGCCGGGGAGGTCGCGCGGCGTCATTCGATCACCTTGCTGACAAGAAAGAGGCCGTGCGCGGTGCGGGGAGCGTTGCGCAGCGCTTCCTCCGGCGTCAGCCCGGGCCGGGGTTCATCCGCGCGCAGGACATCAAAGGTGGGCGAGGCATGGGCGGCCGGTGTGACGCTTTCGAGATTCAATTCCTCCAGTCTGGCCGCGTGCTTCAGCACCTGCGCCAGCTGGGTTTGAAAGAGCGCCGTTTCCTCCGCGCTCAGCTCGAGCCGGGCGAGGCGCGCGACGTAGGCCACATCGAGATCGGACGGCGTCGACATCAAGCGCAATTAACAGGCCGGGCCCGACTTTGCCACCGGGCAAGCGGCAACAGAATCAGAAATGCAAATGGGTCGCGATCCAGATGATGGCGATTGAGAGCGCGATGACGAGGACAAGAAAGAGGAGGCGGCCTTCGCTGCGTTGCTTGCGCATGGAACGCGGCCGGCGCGTTTCGCGCCCGAACTCGCTGTAGCGTTTGTCGTTCAACGCCATCGAGACGTCGAGGCGGCGGCCACCGGAGCTGGCCCGCTCAAATAATTCTTCGCGGTCGCGGCGGGTCTTTTCCTCGGCTACCCGCGGCGCTTCCTCGATCATGCGCTGGAGATCGTCCATCTGCTTACGCAGATTCTCCTCGAGCCGGGCGAGTTCCTGCTGCTTGTGGTCGAGCGGCGTGTTGGATTGAGGGCGTCGTCGGGCCATGCTTGCCTAACGACTCGCGCCGCTCAGGTAAAGGAAAAGAAGGAGGGCGATGGCCCCGAAAACGATCAAGGGCAGGGTAAAGGCGAGCCCGATCTGGAGCCATTGGCCGAAGGAGTGGGCCGGTCCGTTGCTCGTTTCAAAACCGCTCGACGTTTCGGGCAGGGGCACGGCTCCGTTCTCGTCCGCCGTCGCCTGCAATCGGCTGCGCTGCTGGCTGTACTCAGTCCGGGCATCGTCCACCGTGCTCAGGGCGCGGCTCAGTTCCTTGCTCAGGTCGGCCGGGTTCCAGGTGCGGGGGTCGATCGACTCGAGGAGCTCGAGGTGCTGGCCAAAACTCTCCCGGGTGGCCCGGAGCTGCTCCATCTTTTTCTGCGCGTCGTAGGCTTCGCGTTCGAGAACGACGAGCGAGCGAGTCAACTTGTCGGCCATCTCGGCCCGGCCGCGTTCCAGTTCTTCCTGACGGCGGCTGAGCTCTTCCAGCTCGCGTTTCTGTTTTTCGATTTGTTCCTGCTGGCGCTTGAGCTGGATTAATTGCTCCTGCGCTTTCTGCACCTGGGAATCCAAGTGCTCGGTACTGACACCATCGTCTTCGTTGAGCTCCAGCATTTGTTCGGTCGGGCGGATGCGTTCAGACATGAGTTTCAGGCGGCGAATCCTACGCCGGGGATATTAAATGGCAGTTAGGAGATTGCCAGATTTTTCGCGAAAAAGAGCGGCGATTTTCGCGGCGCGATGAATTTTGCAGCCTCCGCCGAGCCCATTTGCCTAACGACCCGGCATCATCTCGAGCAAGAGGCCGCGGAAGTATTCCGTCTCCGGCAGGGTGGGTAAAACCGGATGATCGAGCGCCTGCTCGTAACGCCGAAGGCGGCGGGCGGAGCGGCGGGCGTCGACCAGCGCACCGGCGATGGTTTGTTCAAAGATTTCCGCGCCGACGTGATGCGAGCAGGAAAAAGTCGCGAGCAATCCGTTAGGCGAAAGGAGCTTGAAAGCGCGCACGTGCAGTTCCTTGTAACCCCGGAGCGCGTCGTGCTGGCCGCCTTTGGTTTTGGTGAAGGAGGGCGGATCGAGGATGATGAGATCGAAGCGTTCTTCCGCTTTTTCAGCTCCGCGAAGGAATTGGAAAGCGTCTTGTTCAACCCAGCGCACCGTCAGCCGATTGCGCGCCGCATTTTGTTCCGCCGCGCGCAGACTCTCCGCGCCTACTTCGACCGCGATCACTTCACTCGCTCCGGCGCGGGCGCAGGCGAGCGCGAAACCGCCCTGGCTGGTGAAACAATCGAGCACCCGCCGCCCCTCGGCGTATTGCGCGACGAGCGCGTAGTTTGGCAGTTGATCGAGATAGAAGCCGGTCTTCTGCGAATGCAGCAGGTCGATCTGCAACTTGAGCCCGGCCACCTCGATTTCGACCGCGCCCGGCGCTTCGCCCGAGAGCATCCCGCTGCGCAGCTCCATCCCTTCCGCCCGGCGGACCGGGGCGTCGTTTCGCTCCAGGATCGGAAGCGGGCCGAGAACCTCGCCCAGTGCCCTAACGATCAGGTCTTTTCGCTGGTCCATCGCCAAGGTCAGCGTTTGCAGGACAATGTTGTCGACGTAACGATCGACGATCACGCCCGGCAGGCCGTCGCTTTCGCTCCAGACCAGTCGACAAAGTCGCGGATCGATCCCTCTTCGCGCCCGGTACTCGATCGCCTGCGCGATCCGGCGTTGGAAGAAATCGAGATCGAGATCCTGTTTTCGCCGCGAAAAACGCCGCGCCACGATCTGCGATTTCGAGTTGTAAATCGCGCTCCCGATGAGCCGATCCCGCCCGTCCTTGAGCGAGATGACGTCGCCGTCTGCCGGCGAGCCGAACACTTTCAGCACTTCGCCACTGAAGACCCAGTCGTGTCCGTGAAAGATTCGCGCGCGTGGTTTAACGACAAGGCCGCCCATGGCTTCTCACTGACGGGTAACGGGCGGTCGGGGGCAAGCGGAACTCTCCCTTGGGCTGGTGGTCGAACCGGATTTTGGCTGGTAATCTCGGCATCTCTGCCTAAAAGTACCCGGCTGGACTAATCCATATTTCAACGGCCAACCTTTTTGCAGCGTGAATCCAACTCCTAGCTTACCAGAAACCCCAACTCCGCAGGGCGCTCCCGAGCGCGCCGACCTTCGTCCCGAAAGCATCAACGACGCCGTCATCCGGCTGGCTGGCAATTCCCAGGACGGCATCCAGAGCGCGGGCGCCTTTCTCGCCCGGCTCGCCGGCCGCACCGATCACGAGGTCATGACCTACATGACGATTCCCGCCACCATCTCCGGCGGGCCGTCGATTTTCCAGGTCCGCATGGGCACGGGCGAAGTCCTTTCCGCAGGCGACGAAGCCGATTTCCTGGTCGCATTTTATCAACACAGCTACCAGGACCACATCGATTTTCTGAAAGAGGGCGGCGTCCTCCTTTACGATTCCGATAACGTCGAGCCGAACTTTGACGACAAACGTTTCGTTTATGTCGGCGTGCCGATCACCGGGCTGACAGTGGAGGCGTTAGGCGGAACGGCCAAGGACAAGGGCAAAAACATTTTCGTCCTCGGCCTGATCTCGAAAATTTTCCATCTCGATACCGAGAAACTGCAAAAGCTGATCAGTGAAAAGTTCGCCGGCAAAGACGAGAGCATCGTCAATACCGCCCTGATGGCCTTTCAGGCCGGCTACGGCTACCCGGTCGGCAACGTCCTCTCGAAGCAATACAAGTTTGAGCACATCGAGAAAAAACCGGGCGCGCCGGCGCAGATCACGATGGACGGCAACCAGGCGCTCGCCTACGGCCTCATCGCCGCGGGGGTGCGTTACGGCGCCGGTTATCCGATCACGCCCTGGTCGTCGGTCATGGAAACGTTGCGGCGCGAACTGCCGAAATACGGCGGCCTCTTCGTCCAGGCCGAGGACGAACTCGGCGCGGTCTCGATCGCGCTCGGCTTTTCTTATTCCGGCAACCTCGCCATCACCGGCAGCGCCGGCCCCGGCATCTCGCTCAAGACCGAGGCGATCGGCTGGGCTTCGATGGCGGAAATTCCGCTCCTCATCATCAACGTGCAACGCGGCGGACCGAGCACGGGCCTGCCGACCAATGTGGAGCAGAGCGATCTCTTCCAGGCGATTTACGGCGGCCACGGCGATAGCCCGCGCGTCGTGCTTGCGGCCAGTACGGTGGAAGATTGCTTTTACATTGCGATCGAGGCGGCGCGGATTGCGCGCAAATACAGCACGCCGGTTTTCATCCTCAGCGACACTTCGCTCGCCACCCGGATCGAGGCCTTCGATGAACCGAAACTGGGCGAGATCATGCTCGACCCGAAACCGGACCTGACCACGCTCGACACGCACAAGCCGTATGCGCTCGACAAAATCACGAAGCACGCAGCGCCCGGAACGCGAATTCGCGACGGCAAATATCCGCTCATTAGCGGGCTCGAGCACGACGAGTTCGGGCATCCGACTGGCAGCCCGAAACTGCACATGGCCATGACCGCGAAACGGCGCAATAAACTGCGCCAACTGGCCGAGGAGATTCCGGTGCCGGAAATTTATGGCGACGCCGAGGGCGACACCTTGCTCGTCGGCTGGGGCTCCACCTTCGGCCCAATCCACGACGCCGTGAAACGCGCGCGCGAGCATGGCGAAAAGATCGCCGCGATTCATCTCCGCCATCTCAATCCTTTGCCGAACGGGCTGGAGAATATTTTTGCGAAATACAAGCGCGTCGTTGTGGTCGAGATGAACGACCAGGGCGTTTACGGTTTCGGCCAGCTCGCGACTTTGCTCCGGGCTCGTTATTGCGAGCCGAAAATCCAGAGCGTGACCAAGACCGACGGTCTGGGCTACCGCGTGCGCGAAATTTTGGAAGCCGTCTTTCAGCGCTCCTTCAGCCGCAACGGCCAATCTGGCAACGGCGCGTCGGCCAAGACGACCGATGTCCCGAGCACCGCCGACGCCACCGCTCGCGCCGAGGCGAAAGTCTCGACCGCCAGCGACCACGCCGGCGACAGCACCCCGACGCGCCCCGAAACCTACGAAGCAGCCATGCCGAGCAAGTCGAAGGATTCGACTGCCTAACGAATTTCCGAGAAACCAAAAACATGAGCGACACACTCACCGCCACCGTCGAAGAACCACGCGAGAAACTAACCAAGAAAGCCATCACCGCCGATCACCCGACGTGGTGTCCCGGCTGCGGCGACTTCGCCGTCCTCGCCTGCTATTACAAAGTCCTCGAGAAACGCCAGATCGAGCACGAGAAAATCGTCACCCTCGCCGGGATCGGCTGCTCCTCGCGCTTCCCGTATTTCGTCAACGGCCACGGTGCCCATTTCATCCATGGTCGCGCCGTCCCGCTCGCCAGCGGGATCAGCCTGGCCCGGCCCGATCTGCACGTCTTCCTCTTCGGCGGCGACGGCGACGGGTTCTCCATCGGCGGGACCCATCTCGATCACGGGGCGCGCAAGAACATCAACATGACCTATGTCATCATGGACAACTTCGTCTATGGCCTGACGAAGAAACAGACTTCGCCCACCTCGCCGATCGGCTTCAAGTCGAAGACCGACCCGCAGGGCTCGATCGATCAGCCAGTCAACGCGATGAAAAAGCTCGTCGCGAGCGGCGCCACTTTCGTCGCCCGCACCCACGCGAGCCAGGTCAACCACATGATCCAGATGATCGAGCGCGCCATGGATCATCCCGGCTTCAGCGTGATCGAATGCCTGAGTGAGTGCGTCGAATTTTTCCCCGGCGCCTTCGATCCGGCTAACCCGCGTAAAGGCGGCGCCTTCTCCTTGATCGAGGAAAAGAAATACGACAACACGCCGGAGGACGAGATGCGGCACGATGTGACCGACGAGCTCGCCGCCTACAAGCTGGCCCAGATCCCGTTTCCCGGCGTCTTCGGTGTCTTCTACCAAAACGATCGACCGACCAAGAACGCGCTCGAGAAAAAGTGGATCGACAGCACCCGCGAAAAACTCGGCCACGCCAGCGACGTCGATATCCTGCAAAAAACCTTCGACCGGATGAAATAGCGGCGGCGATCCGCGAACGAGCAAAGCAGAGAAGCTCGCCGCGAAGATTCTGAGCGGGCAATCAGATCAAAACTTCTCGTTCGACGATCTCTGTTACCTTCTGGAGCGCGCAGGGTTTCAATCGCGAACCGGCAAAGGAATCCATCGGATCTACTACCGCGGACGGTGTGGTCGAAATTCTCAATCTTCAGCCGCGGGATGGGAAGGCGAAGCCCTACCAGATTAAACAGGTGCGCGATCTGCTCCTGAAGTATAAGATCGAGGTCGACTGACATGCGTTACGAGCTGATCATTTATTGGAGCAAAGCGGACGATTGTTTCGTCGTCGAGGTCCCGGAGCTGCCTGGCTGCATGTCTGACGGACAAACCTACGCCGAAGCGGTCAGGAACGCCGAGACAGTGATCGACGAATGGATGACCACCGCCCGCGCACTTGGCCGCCCCATTCCTGAGCCGCGCGGCAAACTCGCCTACGCTTGAGGTGAGGAGACCCAAATGCTCCCCTTCCGGATCGCTGCACTCCTCGCTTTCCTGATCTTCGCGCCCGCCCTCCCCGGCATCGCGCAGGAGAAGCCGGCCGCCGTCCGGGACGGGCAACATGATTTCGATTTCGAAATCGGCTCTTGGAAAACGCATCTCTGGCGGTTGCAGCGTCCGCTCACGCACTCCCGCGACTGGGTGGAGTACGAAGGCACGACAGTCGTGCGGAAAGTCTGGGACGGCCGCGCCAACCTGGTCGAGCTCGACGTAACTGGACCGGCCGGTCACATCGAAGCTCTAAGCCTGCGCCTTTACAATCTGCAGTCCGGTCAGTGGAGCCTGAACTTCGCCAGCAGTCGCGACGGCACGCTGGCCCAGCCGACGATCGGCGAATTCAAGAATGGCCGCGGCGAGTTCTACGACCAGGAAACGATCAACGACCGCGCGTGTCTGGTTCGTTTCGTGATCTCGGATATCAAACCGGACTCCTGCCGCTTCGAGCAGGCCTACTCCGACGACGGCGGGAAAACCTGGGAAGTGAATTGGATTGCGATCGACACCCGGTTGAAGCCCGAAACTGCAAAACCATGATGCCATTCCTTTACCTGCGACGTCAGCGGAAGATCGCCGGCCTAACGATATCGCTCTCGCTCAGTCTGCTCGTTTTTCTGCCCGCGCTTCGCGCCGGAGATGACGCGAAGAAATTTGCTCTAGCGAGTCCCGCGTTCACCGAAGGCGACACGCTGGCCGACAACACCGTCCTCCATGGCCTCGATTGCCACGGCCCGAATCGTTCCCCCGCGCTGGTCTGGACGAACATTCCGGCCGGCACAAAAAGTTTCGTTATCATCTGCGACGACTTCGAAGCGCGGGGCGGCGACGGCTTCATTCACTGGGTCGCCTACAACATTCCCGCCACGGTCGATCATCTCGCGGAAAACGCTGGCGCGACAGAACCCGAGCTGACCGGCGGCGGCCGCCACGCTTACAATGATTTCCTCCGCCGGCGCTACGATGGCCCTTGTCCGCCGGAAGGCGCGCCGCACAAATACCGCTTCACCATCTTTGCCCTCAGCATCCCGACGATCGACGACGCCGGCACGCCCATGACCTGGCGGAAACTGCGTTTCGGCATCCACGACCAGATCCTCGGCCAGGCCTCGCTCATCGGTCTGCGCGGCCACTGATTGCGGCGCGGGCCGGCGCCGCTTGCTTTTTCCTCCATCCTTCGGCCTCTTCCTGGAATGAAGACCCTCGGCATCGTCGGCGGGATCGGGCCGGAATCGACCATCGAATACTACCGTTTCATTCTCGACGGCTACCGCGCGCGCGTGCCCGATGGCAGCGCGCCGCATCTCCTGATCGACAGCCTCGACGTCAGCCGCGCGATCGCGCTGCTGGACGCAAGCGATCTCGCTGGCCTAACGAATTACCTCTCCGCCGCGATCGATCGGCTGGCGCGGGCCGGCGCCGAGGTCGCGCTGATGGCAGCGAACACGCCCCATCTCGTCTTCGACGCGGTGCAGCAGCGTTCGCCGATTCCGTTGCTCAGCATCGTCGAGGCGGCGTGCGATCACGCCCGCGCTCTCGGGCTGAAACGGCTCGGGTTACTCGGCACTGGCTTCACCATGCGGGCGCGCTTTTACCCGGATGTTTTCGCGCGCGCCGGCCTTGAGTTGGTCACGCCGCGTGCCGACGAGCAGGCGATCATCCACGACAAATACATCCATGAACTGCTCAAGAACCAGTTCCTGCCCGAGACGCGCACTGCACTTGTCGGGATTATCGAGCGAATGCGCGCTGACGATGACATCGCAGCAGTAATTCTCGCTGGGACAGAGCTACCGCTCATTCTCCGCGGTGCGGAACCGGAAGGCGTGCGGTTCCTCGATACCACGCTGATTCACGTCCACGCGGCTGTGGCCGCGATCGTGTCGTAGGAGTGCGCGGGCAGGGCAAGGTCAAATTATCTTGACCTTCGTCGCGTTCTCTCTCAAAAAATGCACTGAATTCCGGCCTCGTCTTGCCCGGAAAGGAGATCTTCGATGACTACTTCCTTCGCCTCGTACTTTCGTTGCCTCGCCCTGCTGTGGATTTTCCACGCACTTCTTTGCGGCGATCTCCTCGCTGGCGTCAAACGCGACTACGGCACTTATCCCGTGCCGCCGGCACCACCTCTGCCCGCGGCGGGTGGCACCGTGATTGACCCGACTTTCGGCACTACCATCATGCGCCTGACTGACGCGCAGGACGGCCCGGAATGTATCAATGCCTACTCTTACTGGCCGACCTTTAATCTCGATAGCACTCGGCTGATGGTTTACAGCGGGACCGCGCCGCTCCTGTATCGGTTTGACCCTGCTGCTTTCAAGATCATCGATAAGATGACCTGGAATACGACCATCCCCGGAGGAGGATCGGTCGGCTGGGAGGATGCCATCTGGAGCGGATCGGATCCCGACAGTATCTACTGTCACGACAGCGTCGGCATGCGGATCTGGCTCTATAACGTTGCGACCCAGAGTTATACTCAGGTGGCTGACCTCACCGCGCTCTACAGTCCGGGTGACTATCTCTGGCAGATGAGCAAGGCGATTCGGAACGACAATATCTTTGCTTTTACCCGCCGCGACGCGCGCTACCGCGTCGTCGGCTATCTCGTTTGGCGTCGGGACACCAACCAGGTCATTTATAACGTTGAGACGACTCAGTTGGACGAAGTGCAAGTGGATAAATCGGGGACTTACCTGGCGGTGAAGACCGGCCTGCAGGGCGCGGGAGCGATCGAAGTGCAGGTGGTGAATCTGAATACCTTCGCGGTTGAGAGTCTAACCGATGACGGCCCTGACTATGCGCCGGGGCATTCGGACAACGGCACCAAAACGGCGATAGGAGCTGATAACTGGCGTAATCAAATTACGTTCCGCCGCCTATCCGATCCTCATACACTCTCCACCCTCATTAGTTTCGGCAATGATTGGACTCAGGGTTACCATATCTCGATGCTGGCGAACAATGAGAAGTGGGTCCAGGTGAGCAGTTATTCGCCGGTCGCCGGAACGCCGGACGGACCTTTCCACGATGAACTTTACCAAGTGGCGACCGACGGCAGCCTGGCGGTGCGGCGTTACGCTCACCACTTTTCGGTCTACGACGGCGACTACTACGCGAGTCCGCGCGCCGACATTAGTCGCGACGGCCGGTTTGCCGCCTTTACCAGCAATTGGGGCGTCGCGGGTGGGCGGAAGGACGTGTTCATCCTCAAACTTCGTTAGGGCCGGTCTCTGCGGAGAACTTTTTTGAATCCAAACGCCAGCCTGGCCGCATCCATTCCTTAGATACCATGGAAACTACCTACCCGACACCACCGCCGCTGCCCGTTGCCGCACTGACCAATGTGCGCACCTGGACAGCTCTTGTGCACGCCAGCGCCCTGCTCGGCGTCTTTCTCCATTTTCCCGGCCACATCCTCGGGCCGCTCGTCGTCTGGCTGGTCAAGCGCGGCGATTCGCCCGAGATCGATGCTCACGGCAAAGAAGCGCTCAACTTCCAGATCTCGATGCTCCTCTACACCCTTATTTCCGGCGTCTTTTGTCTGATCCTGATCGGCTTCCTTTTCCTCGCCATCCTTTGGGTGTTGAACGCCGTCTTCGTCATCATCGCCGCGATCCAGGCGAGCGAAGGGAAATTCTATCGCTACCCGATGACCATCCGGTTCATCCAGTAACCCGGAGCCTTCCCGATCTCAGCTATCAGCTTTCAGTTTTCAGCGTTTCCCTAGAACCCGAGCCAAAACTTCGCGCCGTTCACCTTGCCGATGACCGGCTGGACTGCGACCTCGCCGAACTTCGAATTCATCCGAAAGAGGGTGAGTGCCTTTCGCTGCCGTGCCGAAATGCGCGTGCGAATCGCCCGGGAACGACCGCCCCTTCCGATAGGGACCGATCGCGCACCAATAAGCGGGACGCTCCGCCTTTCTACTTTCTCCTTTCGCCTTTCTACCTTCTACTTTGCAGTATCCCATGGAGATCCATCAACTCCGCTATTTTGTCGCCGTCGCGGAGGAGGGCAGTTTCTCGCACGCGGCCGCTCGCGAGCACGTCTCGCAGCCTTCGCTCAGTCAGCAAATCCAGAAGCTGGAGGCGGAACTGGGCCAGCAATTGTTTGATCGTCTGCCGCGCGCGGTGGTCCTGACCGAAGCTGGTCGCCGCCTGCTCGAATACGCGCGAAACATTCTGACCAGCCTGGCCGACGCGCGCCGCTTCGTCGCCGCGCTCGACCACGAGGTCGCGGGCCGACTCTCCGTCGGCGCGATCCCCTCGATCGCGCTCTATGTCCTGCCGCGGCTCATTGCCCGCTTTGAGCGAGCCTACCCGAAAGTGACCTTCGAACTTTTCGAGGACACGACCGAAAAGCTGGCGCAACGCCTCGAAGACGGCAGCCTTGACGTCGTCCTTGCCTCCTCCGGCGACGAAACGCCGACCCTCGCCCAGCATTCGTTAGGCAAAGAGGCACTCCTCATGCTCCTGCCGGAGAAACATCGGCTCGCGCAAAGAAAGACGATCAAATGGAGCGATCTGGCGGCGGAAAAGTTCCTCCTCCTGCACGAGGTGCATTCGCTGGCGATCACGGTGCGACGGTTGCTCGCCGCCAACCATCTTAAACCCGAGCTGGTCCTGCAGGGCGCACAACTCACCACTATCGCCGCGATGGTCGCGGCCGGGCTGGGCGTCACGGTCGTGCCGGAAATGATGGTCCGCTCCGAGTTCGTCCGGGGCTGCGTGGCGGTGCCCTTTGCCCGGCCGGTGCCGACCCGTGAGCTGGTTTTGATCCGCAACCCGCTGCGTTTCGAGAGCAAAGCCGCCGCCGCCTTCCGCGAGGAAGCCGCGGCCGCTTTCCAGAAATAACGTGGGAGCGGCCTCTGTGCCGCGATTCCCCAGTCCGCGATTCCCCAGTCGTCCGCGATTGTCCAGCGCAGCGGATGCCTCAGGGCCGTGATAATCGGGGCACCAGCGCCCCTCCCACATTTTGGTTACCTGATCAGGCTCATGACATGAGCCAGGGTAAACATCGGCCAGATCGCGGTCAGAACGATCACGGCAAAGAGACCGAATTCGGCGATCACGCCCGTGCGCTCGCGCCGGGCGTAGCGTTCGCTGAGGAAGCGAAAGGCGCGCAGGCGAAGCGAAGTCTTCGAATCAAGCAGCTGACTGTTCGTGGGAGTGCTGAAAGTTAATGTGTGCATGCCAGACTAACGATCCGGCCAGGCTTCCTTTGAAATACTTAGTACCACTGCCTGCGATAGGTTCCTCCTATCGGTCTCTGGTTATGCCCGCCCCCTGCGCGAGAACGAATTTGCTCATCGCGGCCTGCTCCTCAGGCGCGAAATCGCCCAGGCCGCGCCCATATGGAGGAGAAGACAGCCGCCCGTTGCTGCTCAAGTTGCCGGGGCAGGCGATTGCTGACGACATGCAGTTGTGGATAGCTGTGGCATGTCACCTGCCCGAAAATGTGCGTCGCTCGCAAGCGCGCTCGCCTCGGCGACGTTGCTCTTCGTCGCCGTGGCGACTGAGCTTGCCGCCGTCTCTCCCGCGCCGACGGCATCCCGCCTCGTCCTTCAGCCTTGTCGCGTCCCCGGAGTGAAAGAGGAAGCGCGCTGCGGAGTGTATCAGGTCTACGAAAATCGCCAGACCCGCCAAGGGCGCATGCTGCCGTTGAAGGTCATCCTGCTCCCGGCGAAACATCCGCACCCAGCCGACGGACCGATCTTTTACATGGCCGGCGGACCCGGGGAAGCCGCGACCGAACTGAGCGAGCTCATGGCTGATTTCGGCGACACCGAAGAACACGACGTCGTGCTCGTGGACGAGCGCGGCACCGGCGAAGGCCACAAACTCGACTGCCCCTCGCGCGGCTCCGACGACGATCTCGAGCGCTACCTCGATGGCCCGTTCGCCCCCGCGGCCGCCCGAGCCTGCCGCGACCAGCTCGCGCAGAAATTCGATCTTACCCAATACAGCACGCCCAATTTCGTCGACGACATCGACGAGATCCGCGGCGCCATGGGTTACGACAAGATCAACCTTAGCGCCGGCTCCTTCGGCACCTACGCCGCGATGACTTACATGCGGCGTCATCCCGACCACGTCCGTACCGCCTACCTCAGCAGCCTCGTCCCACTCTCTAATCGCGTCCCGCTCTATCACGCCGAGGCCGCGCAGCGCGGGCTCGATGAACTGCTCACCGAGTGCGACGAAGACACCGCCTGCCACGCCGCTTATCCGCGGGTGCGGGAAAACTTCACCGCCCTCATGAAAAAGGTGCGCGCCGCGCCCGTCCTCACCACCGTCCGGCATCCGGTCACTGGTGCGCCGACGAAAATCCACCTGAGCGAACGCGCCTTTGCCGACGCCGTGCGCGTCATGCTTTATCGGGTCCCGAGCGCGCACGAGATTCCCTTCCTCATTCAGCAGGCCGTGGCGGGCGACTTCAGTCCGTTCGCTGAGGCCGCCCTGCGCGCCAACCGCGGCATCTATACCGGCGCCAGCCTGGGACTGAATTACGCCATCACCTGCAACGAATTCGTGAGTCGCATCCGGCCCGAAGACGTCGCCCCCGCGACGAGCGAAAGCTTTCTCGGCGCCTGGCGGGTACGCGATCAGATGGCCGCCTGCGAGGGCTGGCCAAAAACCGACCTGCCGGCCGACTACTTCCAGCCGTTCCAACTGGCCGTGCCCGCCGTCCTCGTCTCCGGCGAAGCCGACGGCACCGGTCCCAATGGAATGTGGGGCAAAAAAGTCGCCTGGTTCATGCCCAACGCCGTCCACGTCATCGTCCCCGGCGCCGCCCACACTCCCGAGGACAACTGCACCCGCACCATCCGCCACGCCCTCTTCCGGACCGGCACCACCAAAGGCCTCGATACCGGCTGCATCGGCAAAGTCGCGCGACCCGCTTTTAAGATGCCGACGGGTTAGCCGCGTTGACCGGCTGGAAAAACTCGCGCTCGACCGGATCCACCCGATGCACACGGCTCCCTGCAACGCGAGAACTTTTCTCGTTACACCCGCGCCCTGCTCTTCGGACGCGAGATCGCGTAAATGAAGATTCGGATTGGGCTCAGCGAGCTAGCTTTGCTTCATTCGTTTCCGTAGCGCACGCGGATGGCGGCGACCATGGAAGATCGCCAGGACCCAAACCTCGTCGCCGCGAACAATGTAGTAGGCGCCGTAAAACTTAAACCGAAGGAGCGGCGCACGGCGCACGTTCGCGAATCGGATTCGATGATGCAGCGCAGCATCGGCCAGTGTCCGCACCGCGCGATTGACTTCATCGAGAAAATCTTCGCCCAGTCCTGTCTGGCGTTCCTCGTACCAGATCGCGCCGTCGAGCGCGTCCTGTTCAGCGAGCGGAAGCTTTTGGCCAGTCCGGCTCGGACCGAAACTCATGCAATCGCTCGCGCACGCGCTCGATCGTCCCGTCCCACGGCTCCAGCAATTCAGGATGCGCCATTGCGAGGTCGCGGCGACGAACCATTTCCGTCTGTTGCTCCTCGCTCAGTTCGTCCGTCTCATCACCGAGCAACTCGCGCCGGTTTTCGTCAAACCAAGCCGCTAATCGCTGCCGTTCCTCCGGGGTCAACCCGAGAATCGCGGTTTCCAGTTGTTCCAAGCTCACCGGGCCAGTTTACGAGCGCCAAGGCGCCTTGGCGATGCCAAAGCTCGGTTTCGTCCGGGCCACAGGAATCTGTAAAATCCTGTCCCAATGAAGGTCACGCGCCAAACCACCGCTGATAAGCTCGCGGACTATTTGCACGGCGTTTCCGACCAACGACCTTGAGGGCCGGCATCGCGACTGCTATCATTCCACCTGTGAGCGATCCGGTTAAATACATCACTGACGACCGCGGCGAACGAACCGCGGTGGTCCTTCCAATCTCCGACTATGAAAAGTTGCTGGAAGATATGGAAGATCTGGCAGTCGTTGCAGAACGCCGAGGAGAGCCCACCATTTCGCACGAGCAGTTCGTCGCCGAGCTGAAGCGCGATGGCCTCCTTTGATATCCAGTGGCGGACATCCACCAGGAAAGATTTGCGCAGCATTCCGCGCGAGGACGTCGCTCGTATTATTGCCGCCGTCGCCACGCTCGCTGATGAGCCACTGCCACACGGCACGCAGAAGCTAACAGGCTCCGCCCGCAGCTACCGTATTCGAGCGTTCTGCTTTTAGACTCTCGCCTTTCCACTTTCTACCTGCATTCGACCTACCCGTGCCTGTTTCTTCGGCGCGAGCTGCCATTCCCAGATTCGCACGACATTCGATCCAGCTTTGAAAGCCCGGCCTCGCTCGCGGCGGCGGGGCTACGTTACGGCCACAGTTCATTTTTGCCGGGAGCGGAATCTGCCCGATTTACGAGCTGACCTCGCTTCACCGGCCCGAACTATAAATCTTTTCCTGCATGGGCGTTCTCGTGCACGCTCACGCGCGATGGCTTCCCGAGAGCAAAACGAGAAGAAGTTTGGAGACTGGGAGGAACTTCCCAATGGTGGCCGCCGTTATTTCCGGGACTTTACCGGTCGGGCCGGCGGACGCGCTCGCTACATTAAAGAAGTCGATGCAGCCGAGCAGACGATCCGCTTTGCTCAGGAAATCCATGATTCAACCGGGCGCCTGATCGCGGTCCATGAAAAGTTTCCCGTCGATTTGGGCCATAAAAAGCTGTAAAATCCATGCCAATGAAAATCACGCGTCGCATCACGGCCGAAAAAATTGCCGCTTACCTGTATGGTAAAGTCAGTCAGGCGGAATTGGTCGACTGGGCGGAGGGCGCCATGATGGAAGCGGAGTTTGAAGAAGCGGACATGGAGGTCCTCTCCGACGTCATAGGTCGCCTCGGTCTGGCCGATGTCGCGGAATTCGGTCTCCGCTGGCAGGACTGCGAAGATTTTCTGCGGCGGCTTGGCTACCGCGCCAAGGTCATTGTCTCCACCGCGTGACTTGCGCCTTCCTAAACAAGAACGAATAACCGTCGGCTTCCGCCTTCAATAACGCGGGCGCCCGCCCGCCCCCTTTAGCCTCCTGCTCGCGAAGACTTTCGGAGTTTACCTTTCGACTTTCTTGGGACGAAACAATCGCGCTCACGGCGCGTTCGTTATGAAACGCGAGCGTTGCTCTTCGTCGAGAGAATTGAAAGCCCGCCGCGTCAGCTTGTGAGCGGAGACTCGTCAAGATTTGCACACTGACGCCAAATGAATCTCGCACGCGCCTGATGACCCTTACCGCTGCAGGTTCCATTTCTGGCGCAGAAGCTCTTCGCTTTGCTTGGTGAAGACGGAAGCATCACCGCCGCGAAGTCGCATCTCCTGCGCCTGTTTATCATACCAGTCGATCGACTTCTGGAGCTGCTCAATCCGCTGCTGTTTGGCATTGATCGCATCGCGCTGACGCTCCGCCTGCCGCACCGCTTCGCGCGTTCGGGCGCGCTCCTCTTCCGCAGCCTGCGCCGCATCGAACTGCGGCCGCGGTCGAGTGGGGGGCAAGCGGAAGCTGCTTAAGACAGGCGCATTCACTGAAGTCAGGGATTGGAACGCGCGAGTGGAGTTGTTGAGCTGCGCGCTCGCTTGATCTTGTGCCCGCTGCATCTGCTGAAGATCCGAGTTCATCCGCTTCAGCGCGGGCGCGGCCGCCATGCCGATGGTGCCCACGACGAGGACGAAGAAAACAAAGGCGCAAACTGC
>JBBPZS010000058.1:0-28111 GCA_038198605.1 Chthoniobacterales bacterium
CGATCCGTTCTCGACCCCGGGCCGTGAGGCGAGCATTATGATGAACGTTCATGTGCGGGTTGGGTTTGATGGTCTGGATGTGTTCACACCCTCCACTCTGCCAAATCCTTCCCCGCATGAACAACCTATTGAAACATCACAGCTAGCTCGCCTCCTCTGCGTGCTGAACAAGCCGCCGATGGACGCGAGCGTGTCGTTCTCCGAATGGAGGGAATGAGTTGCGCGACGTGCGAGATAGCTGTTCGCAGGGCGCTCAAGCAGGTGGATGGCGTCGCGGCAGCGGATGTGAGTGTCGCCACGAACAGCGCAACGATCGACTTCGATCCGGTCAAGACGACTGCGGACAAGCTTGTCGCCGCAGTTAATTCGACCGGCTATCGCGGCTCAATTTTACGCAAGTGAAGGCACCCTTACCGACCCATGCTGCATCGCCCTGATCGTCGGCGGCATGATCGCTGCGCTAATTTGGATTGTCGGAAAGGTCCGGCGGAAATCGTGAACAGCTAAAATACATGACTAACAACAAACAGTTCGATCTCGTTATCCTCGGCTCCGGTTCCACCGCGTTCGCGGCGGCCATACGCGCGCAGGAACTCGGCAAGACTTCCGTGATGACGGAGGAGCGCGCGATTGGCGGCACCTGCGTTAACCGCGGTTGCCTGCCGTCAAAAAACTTAATCGAGGCGGCCAGGATCATCCACGATGCGCGGCATCCTCGTTATCCCGGCCTCGCGCCCGTGGAGATCAAATTGGATTTCAAAGAACTGATCGAGCAGAAGGACGAAGTCGTTCACGGCTACCGCAAAAAGAAATACGACAGCCTCGCGGGGGGACAGTTCACCATCGAAGAAGGTCACGTTGAGTTTGTTGATCCCCACACGGTGGAGATCAACGGCAAGCGGTTGTCCGGTGGCAAAATCCTCATCGCGACCGGTTCGCGGCCGGTCATTCCAGAGATCGACGGTTTGCGTGACGTTCCTTTTTTGACTAGCGATCTGCTCACGCATGATGAGCCGATGGAGATGCGCGAACTGCCACGCTCCCTCATCATTCTCGGCGGTGGCTACATCGCGTTGGAGCTGGGCCAAATGTTTCGGCGCTTCGGTGTGGAGGTCACGATCATCGACCGCAACAGTCAACTGCTCGCGCACGGTTACGAACCCGAAGTAGGTGAAACCATCGGCGAAGTTTTTGCGAAAGAGGGCATCAACGTTCTTACCAACGTGTCGGTGCGCTCAGTTCGCCAGGACAGAAACGAAGCCGTCGTCACGATTGAAGCCGAAGGCAAGACTAGCGAAATACGCGCGGAGAAATTACTCGTCACAACAGGCCGACAGCCGAACTCGGACAAAATTGGAATCGAGAAGGCAGGCGTTGAAGTCGGCGAGCATGGCGAAGTGCGCGTAGACGAATTCCTGCGCACGAATGTGCCGCATATCTACGCGGCCGGCGATATCATCGGACGCGAAGTTCACAGCCAGATGGCTACGCCAGTCGGAAGTCAGGACGGCGGCATCGTCGCGCACAACGCTTTCGCGGATGAGGAACCGCGGCGCGTGAATCATCGCGTCATTCCACGGACCATTTTCACCGATCCGCAAGTGGCTGTCGTCGGAATGACGGAGGAAGAAGCGCAGGCCGCAGGTCACAAGTGTTGGTGCAATGTGGTGCCGATGGCGCTGGTCCCGCGCGCGGGAGCGATTCGCGACACCGCCGGCATGATCAAGATGATCGCGGATGATGAAACCGAAGAAGTCCTCGGCGTCTCGATGGTCGGGAACAGCGCCGGTGAAGTCATCCACGAAGCCGCGATGGCGTTACGCTTCCGCGCGAAAATTCACGACTACATCGACATGCTCCACGTCTATCCGACAATGTCCGAAGCGCTGAAAATCGTCGCCATCTCACGTTACAAAGATCCCGCGAAGCTTTCCTGCTGCGCGGAGTGAAAGGATTCACAAATGAAGACTGAAACTTTCGCCGGAGACGTAATCAAGGGTGCTGTCGATCCCGATCCATTTGCGCTTCAATTTCTGCGCCGCATCCACCGCCGTCCCGCAACCGCAGAATGGGTCTAGCACCACGTCCCCTTCGTTGCTGCCGGTTTCGTTCGCTGAAAATAGCCCAGCGCTTTAGCGCTGGGACAATCATCCCGGGCAATGATTAAGTCCCACCAGGGACGAAAGAACCTACTCCAACATTGAAGCGTCGTAATCCATTCCATGGCGGCGAAGAAAAGCCTCGACCTCGTCCCGGAACGAACGCGTGCGATGATGTTCTTCCTGGCCGCGGATGTAGGCTTGCGTTTCGTCAATCCCAGAGACGCCGATACTGAAAGCAGCATAACCTTCCTGCCATCCACAACCCCGAAGCTGCGGAAAGGTTTCGTGCAGCCACTTGGAAGAATTTCCTTTGAGTAATTGCATCGCCTTTGCGACGGAGATCGTCGCTGGTAAACTCAACAGTAGATGCACATGGTCGGCCACGCCGCCGATTGCCAGTGCCGTCATTCCATTTTCGCGAGCTATTCCGCCGAGATAAGGCCAAAGCCGTTCGCGCATGTCGGCGGTTAAAAACGGTTCGCGGTTTTTCGTGCTCCACACGCAATGGACGAGACAATTGTTGAAGGAATGCATGATTCTTTCGTCCCGAGGGGACTCTGCCGAAGTCGTATCTAATTAACCCAGCGCTAAAGCACTGGGCTATTTTCAGAACGCGACGCGGTCGGGTCACAGTGGAGATAAAACGAGCCGGTCGGCTTAAGCGCGCGATGCAGCTCCAGCAGGCGATTGGCCATCATCGTTAGGTAGGCCATCATGTCGTTCTCGCCGAGAAAGCCGCGCAAGGCGCGCATCATATGGGCCACGCTTGTGTTCGGCTGATGCAGCAACTCGTCAAACTCGCGCTCCGCCTGCTCGTTCCAATGCCACGTATCCTCAAACGCTTCGATCTGCGCCTCGCTCGCCACCCCTTTCGGCGATTTAAAGAGCAGGTTGTAATCGCGCTTAGAGTTAAACGGCGGATCGAGATAAATCAATCAACCGATTCATTCGCAATGCGCTCCCGCAGCACCTGCAAATTGTCGCCGTAATAGAGCTGGTTCACGACCTCGCAGTGTAGAGCCATGGAACCGTAAGACAAGTCATCCCCAAAAAGGCAGGCCCACTGCTTCGAGCCGTCGGAATCGATTGAGCGGCGCTAGGTCAGGATAGGCTCACCCACCGAGTGCCGCGGCAGATCGATCGTGAAGACGCAGCCGGAGCCGGGCACGTCGCGCACGCTTAGAGTCCCCTTATTCACCTCCACGCCACGCCGTGAAATGGAGAGGCCCAGGCCAATGCCCGTCTTGTTCACGCCACTTTGCGTGAACGGGAGAAACATCGTCTCCGCCTCGTTCGGCAGCAGACCGCCGCAGTGATCCTCACCTCAATGTGGACACGATCCGCGACCGCGAAAGCGCGCAACGTCACTTCGGTGCCGGGTCCCGTGAATTTGAAAGCATTCTGCAACACATTGCTCACGGCGGAGGAAAGGAGGTCCCGGTCCACATCAATCGCGAGGCTGGAATCGACATGAGAAACAGTGAAAGGGCACCCCGCCATCTTTGCCTCCAGCGAAGCGGAAAGCTTCAGGTCGTCGATGAATTTGGAAAGCGGAAAGAGACGATGTTGCGCGGTCATCTCGGCCTGCATCCGCACTTCGGAAAGCGAAAGATCAATCAGCTTCCGCATCCCGATGAGGCTCCGGTCCAGGACCGCGCCAGTCGCGCCACCCAGCCCGACGTCGCCTTCCTTGATCGCGGTCAGCGCGAGCGTGGCGGAATTAAGAAGGTTCCGCAGCTCGTGCGCGAAAGCTCCCAGGCGCTGATTCCACGTATCCGCCTCCTTGACCGCCGTGACGAAATCGCGCTGGTACATGAACTCAGTGACCGCGTCGGCAATGACGTTATCCAGGCAGCGGTTGAGCGTCTTGAACTCTTTCGTCGCGAACGGCGTGCCGCCTTCCACCGCCATTTCCGTGACCGCCTGGCAGAGGTCGCCATAATCATGCACCACCTGATCCACCGTGAATCCGTGCAGCGACAACTCCCGGCCGTGCTTCGTTGCCCCATCCCCCATGTCCGAAAGACCTGACATTGCTCCCCCCGATGGACCGGAAATCTTTTGACTCCGCTTCATGGGATCGCCCGTCTCTTCTACTTGCAGCGTCTCAATCAGTTGATCGAGAAAAAACCCGATCCCAAAATCCAGCTCCTTTTCCGTCGCTCCCGGCGGACCAACTCGACCCGATTCGCCGCGAGGAACTCGTGCATCATAGCGCCTAAACTCTCGCACATCGGGCTAGCTTCGCAAAGAGTATCGCGTTGGCGCTTAAGCTACCGCGAGTTCTCGCTACGCGCTGGCTCTCTTCACGCTCATGGCGCAGTTCGCCACCCCAATCGGCTCCACACGATCGAGCAGCGTTGCTGCTGCTGTCTGCTCATGACCCGGGACCGGATAGCGGCTTCGGCATAGGCGCGGTCGTGGACGAGGCGAAACAAGCGGAGGAGCTGGCCGCGCAGCAATTAACCAGCGCCTTCGGCAGTCCGCTCAAGACCCAGTAAAAGAAAATTCGAGCGGCAACAAACGCCGACGACAGGAACAAAGAAACAACTCTCATGACCGGTTCCTCCAGCGGGATCGGCAAGGCATCTCGCGAATGAATTCGCGCGCCACGGTCACCGCTCGTCCCCTTAGTCGCTCCCGTTCAATCTGAGCTTGAACAAATCGCGGCGGAGTTCCGGCGTGGTTACAATGTCGACGTGCGCGTGATCGCGAAAGACCTTTGAATGGTTTGCCGTCTGTCTTCACGCCCATGAACTCGCCCTTCTTCGGGGCTGCCGGGGATTTCGTTGCGCTTGGTGTAGCCGACCGTCTTCGGGTTCCTGCTTTGGGTGCATGCTTCAAATGGCTCATAGAGCGAATCGCGGCGCGCGCCCTTCGGTGACTTAAAGAGCAGGTTGTAATCGCGCTTCGAGTTAGACGGCGGATCGAGATAAATGAGGTCGACCGATTCCTCCGCAAGGTGCTCCCGCAGCACCTGCAAATTGTCCCCGCAATAGAGTTGATTCACTTCGCGATTCATTCAGGCGGGAGAGTGGGCGTCTTCAGCTGCAGCCGAGCAACAACCTGCTTCTCTGACGCACCGACAACCAAGAACGCCCAGCGCTCCGCCAAGGACGGGCGCGCTAAGGTAAATCCAGAGGCTGCCCAGGTGGAGTGAGATCAACGCTGGAGCAAGCGAGCGCGCCGGGTTCATCGATGCGCCGGATATCGGCCCGGCGAACATCGCTTCCAGCGCAATCACCGAGCCGACCACGATCCCGGCCGTGATGCCTTTTTCCCGCGCACCCGTCGAAACCCCGAGGATCACGAACATCAGGATCGCCGTGAGCAGGAGCTCGAGGACGAATGATTGCATCCCCGGTCCGGCCGGTTGGGTCGTCCCGAGAAGGAGATTTTGCGGGAACAAGAGTCGCAGGATGCCGCTGGCGGCGAGTGCCCCAGCGCATTGGCTGGCGACGTAAGGGGTCACGAAGCGACCCGGTAACTGGCGCGAGAACCAGAAACCGAGCGTCACGGCCGGGTTCAGATGCGCACCGGAGATATCACCGAGCGTGTAAATCATCGCCAGCACGATGAGGCCGAAGGTCAGCGCAATACCGACGTGGGTGATCGCGCCCCCGCTGGCTTCATTGATAACGATGGCGCCGGTGCCTGCAAAAACCAGCGCGAACGTGCCGATGAACTCTGCTCCATATTTCTTCATAGGTTAATTTCCTTACCCCTCTCGTCCCCAAACCCGTTTAGGAACGCGCTTCTCCGCCGCAACTTCGTTGCGCAGCAATCGCCGGCACTGCCGTTAAACATCACAACGCATAATAACTGACATGCCGAGAACCAACACCCGTTCAGATTAACGTCTGCTGCTCCGCGTCGCTCTCCGCCTTTGCTTTTTTAAAATTCAGGTCGGGCTCGTAATCGGGATGCTCGGCGCGTTGCGTGTTATCGAGCGGACCTTCGATCGTGAGCAACTGCACTGATAGTTTACGCTTGCCGCTTGGCAACGCTTGTAGTGTCTTCTCGCCTATGCCGGCTGAGCGCAATCGACCGAAGCGAGAGCACTTCAATGTCCAGGCGCAGCTCCCGTTTCAACTGCGCCTCGAGGACTTCGAGATCGCGATGCAGGACGTCTACGACCTGTTCTTCGATGTAAATAGCGGTCTCCTTGAGAAGGGACTTGAACGGCTCGACGACTTTCTGCGGCCCGCGATCATGTCGGGTCTTTTGTCCGATCTGGTAACGGCGAGCATCGCGAAACATGCGCGCGCGCTCACGCAGAACAGATACTTTAACGGGCATCCTGACCTCGTCGTAAAAGGCGTTTACGCCGAGGACGCGGTTAAGGCTGGAACCGAAGGGGTCGAAATCAAGACCACGCGCAAGAGCGGAGGCGCCGTCGACACTCATGGTGCGCGGGACCAGTGGATGGCAGTCTTTGTTTACGATGTCGACACCAAGACCGAACCAGCGCGCGACCGCCGAGCGATGACATTCACCGAGGTGTATCTCGGGCAGGTAGAGATCGCCGACTTCCGCAAGAATCTCCGCGGTGAATTGGGAACGCGCACCGCGACGCTTCACCGTGATGGCATTCTCAAGCTGCGCGGCAATTGGATCTACCGCGACAAGCTTGCCTAGATTCGCAGCGACTGAAGTTTGGGCAGTGCTTCTCGCGCCACGTCAAAGTAGCGGCTGTCCTTCTCAATCCCGATGCTTGTGTAACCGACGGCTTCCGCCGCCGCCAAGGTGGAGCCAGTCCCTGCAAACGGATCGAGAATGGTGCCTTGGCCAAGGGGCAGCGCGGCTCGAACGATCTTCCTGAGGAAAGCCTGCGGCTTTAAGCTCGGATGCGGCGCGAGGGCGCGCTCCTCTTTTCGCGTCGGCCCTGATTGAATCACATCGCCAAATGGCTGTTCCTTATTGGGTCTGCGGAACCCGCCCGTTTTCCACCGCCGCAGGTTATCCTGTACTCGACCTTCGATCGGTTTGCGAAAGAGAAGCCACGGCTCCCACATCGAGCGCGGCATCACACTCACATCGGCAAACTCTTCATGCGCCGCTTTCGGCCGATCTCCTCCGCGCATTGTCATCGTTAGCCGGATGATTTCTCCCCGGCGCTCAAACCCCGCGCGCGTCACCGCATTCGCGACCACGAATGAAAGCAATGGATTGGAAGCAACGATCACCTGCGCCCCCGGCACCACGACCGGCATGAGCAGCCGCGCCCAGCCGAAGAAAAAACGTTCGAGCTCGGCTAAGTGATCACGGGACAACACCGTGAAGCGTGGGAGCGGAGCCCGTTTGTTGCCGTCGAAAGAAGGCGGAATGCGCCAAACGCCACCTCGACCCGCGCGCAATTTCTCCTGCTCTCGCTCGCTGTATTCGAGCAGCCCGTACGGCGGATCAGTCACCACGGCCTCAACACTGTTGCTTGGCGCATGCGCGAGCCACTCGAAACAATCCCCGTGTACCAGGGTCGCGTTGCCGAACCGAAATGCTTCCCGTGGCGCGACGCGGGCAGCGTGTGAAGGCCGAGCTTTGGTATTTTGTCGTTCAGAAAACGATGCCGCGTCATTTTGGAACGCGAGCGTTGTCTGCGCCTCTTCACGGACGCGATAGTGGCCACGATCAACCTTCGTAAAAAGCTTCGGAGTGTTGAGTCGTAGATAGGATCGAACGGACGAAGCTGGCGTTTCACCGATCCGCGCGCTTACTTCGGTGGCAATTTCGGCAACGGTTGCGCCGTTAGGCCGATAAGCTAGCGCTTCGACAATCGCGTCCCGCACCGTTCCCGGCTTCCGTTTCTTGTCAGAATACTTCACATAGTATATTAGACGTCTTGACGTCTTTCGTGCAAGTCGCAATCATCTAGGGATGGACACGACCGCGATAAAAGCACGAGAGCGGCAAGCCGGTTTAGTTTTGAAATCGATCGAGGGCATTTCGGCAGCGATCAAGAAATCTCCCTCGTTCACCGAGAAAGCGAGGTTGATCGATACGGTCAGGCGTGCCCACGCGCGGGCTCACAACCTACACTGGGATTTGGGACGCGACGCCTCTTTGACATAGCGATTAGGCGAGCTTCAGACGCCTCAAAATCGCGCTTAGAGTTGAACGGCGGATCGAGATTAGATTAGATCAACCGATTCATCCGCAATGTGCTCCCGCAGCACCTGCAAATTGTCGCTGTAGTACCGATTCACGGGACGGAAATCCCCAGGATCTCGCTCGGTTGGGTTGTTTTCCGGCAGAATCTCTCCCCATGTTTTTAGGCCAAGGATTGCCACAAATAGTTCATTGATTCGAATAGAAACTTCCTGAGTTAACTGCTGAGCGGCGGAAGCATGTTCCCCTTCTAGAAACGACTGTCTTGGCCTTCTGAGCGCTAATTCGTCAGGATTCACAAGGTCGTTAGGAGAAGGGTCAATAACTCCGCGACGAAAAATGAATTTCCGAAAGGCTTTCGCGTGGAACTCCGACGCCTCGTCAGCGTTCTTGAAGGGATCGCTCTCGATCATACCGATTGCTATCGTGTCCGTCTCTTATCCGGCTCCTTGGCGACGCCTTTGAACGGTTTGCCGTCGCTCTTCACGTCCATGAATTCGCCCTTCTTTTTGCTGCCGGGCGTTTCGTTGCGTTTCGTCCAATCTTTCGTGACTGGGTTCTTTGATTGCGTGCGCGCGGTGACCGCGCCTTTGCGTGAGCCTTTGCCGGTGTCTTTTGCCATATTCCTTTACGAAATAATTGCGTGGTCGAAGAAGCGCAAGTATATCCGTCGCCAGTTAGCGAGAACCTCGCGCTTTTCACAGCTCGACCACGCCGTGATAAATCGCGTAACGCACCAGCCCGACGACGGACCGGACTTTGAGCTTGCGGAAGAGATGGGTGCGATGGGCTTCGATCGTCCTTATGCTCACTCCGAGCTCGCTCGCGATCTCCAAGGATGATAGATCCTGGGCGATCAGGCGCAGGATCTCTAGCTCGCGCCGGGTGAGGGTGGCGCAGGCGGCAGCGCTGGCCGCGATGCCTTCGCAGAGCTCGGTGAGGGCGCGCGAGCGGAAGCGATGATGGCGCCGGATCGTCTCCAGCGCCGGGATGAGGTCGTCAAGCGCTTCGCTCTTAAGAAGGCAGCCGCGCACGCTGGAGTGGTAGATCCTTTGCAGCACGAAGGGCGACCCGGCCTCGCTGAAGAGCAGCACTTCGATGCTCGGTGCGCGCTGCCTGATCTGCGCCGCCGCCTCCAGACCGTTGAGGTCCGGCAGCTTGTAGTCCATGACCACGATGTCGGGTGCGAGAGTGACCGCCTTGGCGACCGCTTCCAGGCCGGTTGTGGCCACGGCGCACACTTCCCATTCCGGCCCCTTGGCGGAGAGGTGGCTTTGCAGCCCTTCCTGCACGATTGGGTGATCGTCAGCGACGAGAATGCGGTTCGTTTTCATTCTGGGGAGAATTCTTTCCAGGAAGGATTTTCTTCATTGGGCCGCTTTTTAGCAAAGGAGCCCCGAGATCGTAAATCTTTTTTTGAGGTGATTGCGTCGCCGACCAGGGGACGCGGTTTTCCAGGCAGAACGGCGCAGTACTCCGGGGTTTCCCCGAGAAATCTGCCCAAGTCTTGGAAAGACTTGGGTGAATCGCGCCCAAACTTCCTCCAGTCTTCGGCGAAGTGGCCCGGGTCATTTCCAAATTTGCTCCAGTCAGCGCAAGACTTGACCGAGTCTTAGACATACTGGACCCGGTGATGGCGAAACTGGCTCAAGTTGTCGACGGACTAACCTCAGTGTTCGGAAAACTTGACCAAGTTTTCGAAAGAATTGACCGAGCCGTTCGCGAACTTGACCGACTTTCTCTCAAACTGCACCCGGTTTTCCCCTAACTGGACTGAGTCTTTCTCAAACTGGGCCCGGTTTTTCTCAAACTTGAGCGCTGTTCGCGTGAATTGGTCCCAGTCAGCCCTAAAAACCAAGGGAATTACCGCGATCTGGATGAGGGAAAACTCGTAATTCAGCGGGTCGGCGACCGAGTGGGCGGAGAGCCTGCTTCCCTGGGACTGCATGTTGAAACTGAAATCAGGATACAAGGATTACACTGCGGATGGCATTTACCATCTTGGCAACACTGTCGGCGGCAACCTTCCCGGTTTGCCGATTTTCACCACCCTCCAGCCCACACCCGCTCAGATCGAAGCCGCGACGGAGGCGGTCGATTCGGCGCGGAAGATGTTCGGGCCGGGGCGCAGGCAAGCACTGAAAGCAGCAAAGGATTCATTGGCCGAACTGCTCGGAGAAGTGGCGACCAACGCGCCCCAAATCCCGAGCGTGACGGACACCGACCTGGCTGAGATCGGCCTGCCGGTGATCAAGACTCCGACGCGGGCGACCAATCCGCCGGGAGAGTGCCTGGGCCTGCGTCTCTTCCACGGCCAGATGCCGGGCGAGGTGAAAGGCCGCTGCGCGGCCCTGGCCGAGAGCATCCGGCTCTACGAAGGTCAGTGGGCGCTCGACCCCAAACGGGACTGGCTGGAGCGACCCGGTTCAATTCGCGCTCGTTCGAGTTTAGCGGGTTGGAGCGGGGCAAGGACGTCTGGGTACGGGTGCGCGCCGTTAACACCAAGGGCGCCGGTCCATGGAGTGACGCGGCCACCATCATGGTGATCTAAGACAGAGTCAGCGCCATACCTGAGAGCGCCGGAGGAGAACTCTTCCGGCGCTTCTTTATTGGCGTGAGCTGGGAACAGATCCGCTTCGCTGACGTGCCGGGTTTGCATTCGACCGGCGCATGATCCATGAACTCGTTGGTTTGAAACCGCCATCTGACCGCGCCGTCGCGACAAAGCGCGGCCGCATCAGCCCGGAATTACCTTCGCTCGCACCTCGCGGAGAGTCCGTCGAAGAAGATAAAATTGGCGGCGGAAAATTGGAGCAAGCTGCTCAGCCAGGCCCTTCCCTGATTCAGTTCGCGGTGGAAACGGATGTGCTCACGTTATTAAGTTGGGTAATCAAGAGAGCGGACTGCACCGCCTCGGCGAGCGCCTTCGAAGTTCCGCACCCCCAGTAGTGGAAGAACAGGATGCGTGGAGTTTCGTGTGTCATGTGGGAATGAATGGCAACAATGTTAATGCCGGCTACCCGGAGCGCCTTTAACACGCCTTGCAGCTCGTCCTCGGTGATAGCGAAGTCGCCGTCGACCAAAGCATTGTCGTCTGAACCGGCGAAGGCCGCCCATGTGTTGACGCCCATTGCCTTGTCGATCTTGACACCGTGCATCATCGCCGGACGGCCGATGGTGAATTTCACCATCCCGTTATTTTCTTCGCCTTTCATCCCGAAAATCTTGTTCAAGGGCTCGGACGAGATAGTATTTTTCTCTGGCAACGCCTTTCCGCCGAAGGATTCCTTCGGCTGGGGGTTAGCGGCGCGGATCTCTTTGATCTTGTCGTACACTTTGCGGACCGCCCCCGCTACGTCGTCGACCGAGCCTTCCCCGGAGAGGTGCATGAAATAAACCTTCGGCTGGTCGAAGAAAAAATGGTTATGCAGGGCGGTGACGCTCAAGCCATTTTCCAATGCTACGGACAGCGCCGGGTTTACTTCATCTTCGAAAAGGACGGTATCACCCATTACCATGACCTCGCTGTGGCTGCCTTTAGTGAAGGCTGCCCAAGTGCCCAGTCCCATAAACGGCGGCATCTTCCAGCCGTCGACAGTGACTGACACGTCGGCTCGCGGGAATGAAACACGGTAAATGCCTTCCTTCTCGCTCAGCTTCCCCTTAAGCCCCGTGATGGCGTCAATCTTTGCGCCGTCTAATTCTTTGTTCGCGGCCGAAAGAATGGGCGCGGATGCCCCTATCAGGGCGATGATGATCAGGGATCTGATGATCTTCATGCGACTCTCGGCTGACCGTTCGGGGGAAAATTGCGGCAATACGGGATTTTTATGTCTCTCAGGCGCTCCTCGCGTCGCCGGCGATTTGCCGGCCCGCCTGACGTCCTCCATCGAGCGAGCCAGCGGTTATCGCAACCTCTAATGTTCGTCCTTCTCGCCCTTCTCTTTGGATTCTTCGTGTTTACTCTTCATCTTCCCGTTGGCGTCGAACTTGAAGCCCCATTCCTTGCCATCCATCGCGATGACGGCTTCGTAGTATTTTCCTTCTTTTTCCCAACGGACGATCTTCCCGCCGTTGGCTTCCTTCTCCGCCGCCTGCTGCACCGCGGCCGGCACGTCGGAGACGCTAAGACTCTCCTCTTCGTGTTTTTCTTTCGCTTGCGCGACGCTCAGCAGGAGGCTGGAGCTGACGGCGAGCACGGTAACCAGTTTGCTTGTTTTCATAATCTTATTTGTTGACCCAACACACTTTCTTCGCAACAAAAGAGAACATTGGATGTAAGCGCAGTCAAATCGTGCAATACGTATTTCAATGGCTCCTACCGACAAACAAGAACCGGTTTCGTGGCTCCTGCTACTCTACAGTCTGCCCACGCAGCACAACACCGAACGGGTCGCGATCTGGCGAAAGCTGAAACAGTGCGGCGCGGTCCAGTTCAAAACCTCGACCTCTCTGCTGCCGGATCGGCCTGCGCAATACGAGCAATTCCAATGGCTGGCCAAACAGATTCGCGACTACGGAGGCGACGCCACGCTCGTGCGGGCGCAGGAGATTGAAGGCTTACCGGATGCGAAGCTGATTCAGCTTTTTGAGCGCGCGCGCGGAAAGGAATACGGCGCACTGACCAAGGAACTGCGCGCCTTCATCGCGCGACGACGCAAGGTCGCGCCGGAGGAGGCAGCGAACGAGATGGCGCGCTTCACGCGCGCGTTTCGAAGTATTCGCTCCGTCGATTTTTTTGACAGCGCGGTGGCGCACGATGTCGAGGTTCTCCTGCAGCGCGCGGAAGGCGCACGTCCCGCGGCCAAGGCTCGACCAAAATTGGACACGAAGAACTTTGCCGGAAAAACCTGGTTAACACGACCGCGGCCGGAGATCGATCGCGTCGGCTCCGCCTGGCTTATCCGTACCTTCATCGACGCGAAAGCGAAGTTTGTCTTCGCATCGAAGATTCCGCCGAGATCGAAGCTCATTCCTTACGACATGGCAGAGGCGGAATTCTCCCACGAGGGCGATGACTGCACCTTTGAGACTTTGCGAAGACGTTTCGCGATCGATGACAAAGCCGTGCGGAAAATCGGCGAGATGATTCACGATGCCGACCTGGAAGACGCGAAGTTTCAACGCACGGAATGCGTCGGAATCGACCGCCTGCTCAAGGGGTGGGGGAAGCGCGGGATGAAGGACGCCGACATCATCGCACATGGTTTGCGGTGTTTCGACGGGCTTTACGCCTTTCTGCAACGAATATGAAAACAGCTCAACCGGACGCGGCTAAAGCGCAGGCGCCGACAAAAAATCATCCCACTTTCTCCGAAGCTTCCCGCTTCTGGTTGAAGCTCGGTTTCATCAGTTTTGGCGGGCCCACGGGCCAGATCGCCATCATGCAGACGGAGCTGGTGGATAATAAACGCTGGATCTCCCAGGCGCGGTTCCTGCACGCGCTCAATTACTGCATGCTCCTTCCCGGACCCGAGGCGCAGCAGCTCGCCACTTACATAGGCTGGCTGCTCCACCGGACTTGGGGCGGCATTGTGGCCGGGGCGCTTTTTGTCGTCCCTTCGATCTTCATTCTCTGGGGTCTGAGTTATGTTTACGCCGCCTACGGGAATCTGCCGTGGATCGCCGCAATCTTCTATGGGCTCAAGCCGGCGGTGATGGCGATCGTGGCCGTCGCCGTGGTGCGGATCGGGCGAAAGGCGCTCAAGAACGAAGTGCTGTGGGCGATTGCCGCGCTCGCCTTTGTCGCGATCTATTTTTTCAAGGTGCCGGTCCCTCTTATTATCCTGAGCGCGGGACTCATCGGTTTTCTCGGCGGCCAAGTGTGGACGTCGAAGTTCAATGTCATGAGTGGCCATGGAAAGGCGGGTGCGACTTCTGTGCTCGACGATGAGACAGAGTCACCGCCTCACACTCACCCGTCGCTGGCCCGCGCGCTGGGAGTCACGCTCGTCTGGATCACACTTTGGGTGGCACCGCTTGTCGTCATCGGGCTATGGCTCGGGTGGCGGCATACCCTTTTCCAAGAAGGTCTCTTCTTCAGTAAGGCGGCCGTCGTCACCTTCGGCGGGGCTTACGCCGTGCTCCCCTACGTCGCTCAACAAGCTCTCTTCCATTATGGATGGCTCAAGCCCGGGCAAATGATGGATGGCCTCGGCCTCGCGGAAACCACGCCCGGCCCGCTCATCATGGTGCTGCAATTCGTCGGCTTCATGGGCGGATGGCAGCATCCGCAAGGCTTGTCGCCGCTCCTCGCCGCCACTCTCGGCGCGCTTCTCACGACCTGGGTCACCTTTACGCCGTGCTTCCTTTGGATTTTCCTCGGTGGCCCTTACATCGAGAAATTGCGCGGGAATGTAAAACTGACGACCGCCCTCTCGGCAATCACCGCGGCTGTGGTGGGCGTGGTCTTGAATCTCGCTGTCTGGTTCACCTTGAATGCGCTCTTCCCTTATCACCACCAGCTCGACTGGTTCGCCCTTGGGCTGGCCCTCGCGGTCTTGTTCGGAATGTTAAAGTGGAAGTGGGACGTGATCCCGGTGGTGCTGGCCTCGGGCCTGTTGGGATTGATCTACCGAACGTTCGTCTAGGCATGGCCTTCCGGCCGCTACATCGCTTCCGCAGTTTGCTTCCGGCGCAGGCTTGCTAACTTGATCGCCGAATGCCGGAAGCAATCTACGACGTGGCCATTATCGGCGGCGGACCAGCCGGGAGCACGGCCGCGACGCTCCTCGCCCGCGCCGGCCGGCGGGTAGTGATTTTCGAGCGCGAAAAATTCCCCCGCTTCCATATCGGCGAGTCGCTGTTGCCCGTTAGCATGAAAACCTTTACCCGCCTCGGCGTGCACGAGAAATTCGAACGCGCCGGTTTCCTCCGGAAGTTCGGTGGCGAGATGGCCAGTGCCTGCTCGGAAGAGGGAGTGAAATTCTATTTCAAGGACGGCTTTCGCTCGCAAACCGAATTCTCCTATCAGGTCCCTCGCGCCGAGTTTGACGAGGTGCTGCTCGATCACTCCGCCGAAAACGGCGCGGACGTGCGCCAGGAAACGGCCGTCAAAGGAATCGAATTTTTTCCGGACCGCGTCGAGCTTCAGGTCGAGCGCAAGGGTTCGGCCTCGGAGAAAATCAGGGCTCATTATGTGATCGACGGGAGCGGACGCCACTCGGTTATTGGCAACCATTTCAAGCTCAAGGAGACCTATCCGCATCTGCAGAAGATTTCGCTCTTCGCTCACTACGAAGGAGTGGCAGCGGACGAAGGCCGCGACGGGACCCTGACCCGCCAGCTGCGCGCGGCCGATCGCTGGTTCTGGTATGTCCCTTTGCCTAACGACCGGGCCAGCATCGGCGTTGTACTCGATACCGCGCTTTATCGACAGTCCAAAAAATCCCCCGAGCAGTTCCTCGAGGAAGCGCTCGCCGAACAGCCCTTTCTCTCCCGGCGCATGACCCATGCCCGCCGCGTCACCCAGGTTTACGCGAGCGCGGATTTTTCCTATCGCCAGACCCAACTCACCGGCGACCGCTGGCTCCTGGCGGGTGACGCGGCCGGGTTCATCGACCCGGTTTTTAGCAGCGGCGTTTTCCTCGCCCTTCTTGCCGGCGAACAATCCGCCGACATCCTCGATATCGTGCTCGATCATCCGGGCAAGGCGCCGCGCCTCTTCGCCCGCTACGAGCGCGTCCTGCGGCGCGCGATGAAAGGTTACCTCCGCTTCGTCGATGCCTGGTATTCCAAGGAGTTCATCGAGGTCTTCCTTTATCCGCAGGACGTCCTGCAGATTCCGCCCGCGGTGAACGCCGTTCTCGGTGGCAATATCAGCGGCAGTTTTGCCATCCGCTGGCGGATGGCGGCCTTCTATTTCATCGTCTGGCTGCAACGCTACCTGCCTCTCTGCCCGCGGCGCACCCTCGTGGCGAAAAAAAACGAACCGGCAGCAGCGGCCGAGTCCCTGCGCTCTGCAGCCTAACGAAATGGATCGACGCTCCAGCCATGGCCAATGTGGGAGGGGCCTTTGTGCCCCGATGGCCGAGCGGGTCGCCGCCCAGAGGCGCCTCCCACATTTCCTCGTCAGCCTCATCCTGCTCTGCCTGACGAGCTGCCAGACTCTGCGCCATCAATTCGCCTCCCCCGAACCCGACTGGCAATCCAGGAGCGGTCAGCTTCAGTATCGCGGACCGAAAACTTCGCTCATCGGCGAGGTTTTGGTTCGTTATTCCAAGCAAGGCGACTTCGAGCTCACCTTCAGCAAGGGCCCCGGCGTCGTTTTGCTCACCATCCATCAGGATGAGAAATTCGTCCGGGTCAGCGGCCCGCTCGCGCGCGGCTCCTGGTCCGGCTCGCCTAACGAAACGCCGGCCCGACTCCGGGGTTGGGTTTCGCTTCGTTCGTTGCTCCTCCAGGGCAAAGAAGAATCGCTCCTTCGCCAGTCGCTCGGCCCCGACCGCTTCACTTTTGCTTTCTGACCGGCGCGGTCATTGATGTCGTACTCGAAGTTCATTGCCCGTCTCGTCACGCAACATCGCGCCCTCGTCTGGCTCGCGGTCGCGCTCGTCGCGGCTCTCAGCCTCTACATTCTCATCACCCGGCTGACCCTCGACACTGAGGTGCTCAACCTCCTGCCGGCCAAGTTTGAATCCGTCCAGGGCCTCAAGGTTTACAACAACGATTTCGCCCAGACCCGGGAACTGACCTTTGCCCTTTCCTGCCAGCCTAACGACGCCGACCGGCTGGAAGAATTCGCTCCTCTCTTCGCCCAGCGCCTCCGCGAACAACCCTGGAGCACGCGTGTCCTCGCCGGTTCGCCGATGGAATCGCCCGAGGCGGTGACGGATCTGCAGGGTCTGGCCCTGCCCCTCCTCCTCAATCTCGAGCCGCCCGCTTTCGCCGAGACCGTCGCCATCCTGCAGCCGGAAAAACTCCAGGCGCGGCTCGCCCGGCTCCATCACGAAATCGAAGCCGGTTCGCCCCGGCCGGAGTTGGAGCTTCAACTCGATCCGTTAGGCGTGATCGCGCCGGCGCTAAAACCATTCTCCGGCAACGCCGCGCTCGAGCAGGATCAACCGCTCGCTTCGCCCGACCGGACGCTGCGTGTCTTCCTCGTCGTGACGAACCAGCCGACGATCAGCGCTTTCGATTGCCAGGCTCTGATGAAAAAAGTGAACGCCTTCCGCGCTCGCGCGAGCGAGGGCTGGGAGGGGGCCGGACCGCTCGAGGTCCTCGTCACCGGGCGCTCCGCTTACGTCGCGGAAATTTCTCTCAGCATGCGACACGACATCATCGTCACTCTTTTCGGCTCGATCTTCCTCGTCGGCGGAGTTTTTTACGCGGGTTTTCGCCGCTGGCTTCCGCTCATCGGGATGGGGTTCTCGCTCCTTCTCTGCTGCGTCGTCGCGCTCGCCGCCGGGCTCCTCATTTTCCACGAGCTCAACATGGTCACGATCGGCATGTGCGCCATTCTCATCGGGCTTGGGGTCGACTTCGCCATCCTCATATTCGGCCGTTACCAACAGGCGCGGAACGAAGGGGCCGAGCACGCGCCTGCGATCGAGGAAGCGGTGGGAAAATTGGGGCAGGCTATCTTCTTCGGTGCCCTCACCACCGCGGTCGGCTTCATGGCCCTCCTCCTCGCCAACTCCGGCGGCTTCACTCAGCTCGGGGTCCTGATCGCGATCGGTATTCTGGTCGCGGCGCTTTTCATGACGAGCGTTTTCTTCCTTTTCACCCGCGAACGTTCCCGCCCGCCCCAGAGCGATTGGATTCTCACCCTCGTTAGGCTGTACGTCCGCCGCACCCTGCGCACTCCCGGACTCATCCTCTGGCTGGCCGTCCCGATCCTGCTCGTTCTTTTTGCGCTCGCTCTACTCCCGCAACTGCCCCTCATCTTCGACGCCAGCACCCGCTCGATGGAACCGAAATCAAGCGCAGCGGGCTATGCCCTCGCCGCGATCATGAACAAAATGCCGACCCGCTGGGAACCGGTCCTGGCGGTGGTGCGCGCGCCTAACGAGGAACAGTTGCACGACAATTGGCAGAAAATCGAGGCCCGCTGGAGCTCGCTCGAAAAGACCGGCGCGATCAAGGGTTTCTCCACCCCGGCCGCGCTCGCCCTCTCCCCGCGCTTGATGGCGGAGAACCGCCAGAGTCTGACCCGCATCGATTTCACGGCCGCCCGTCGCGCGCTCGAAGAGTCGATCACGCGCGAAGGATTCAGCCGCGAAAGTTTCGCTCCCGGCTTCAAGCTGCTCGACCAGCTCGAAGCCGTCGCCCGCGGCGCGATGACGATCCCGGATTGGCGTAAAGCCTTGCCCCCGTCCTCGAGCTGGTGGTTTCTGGTCGATCGATATTTCGCGGCCGATCCGCTGCTCACAGTCGGCTTCGTGACCACGAATAAACCGGTCGAGACACACGACCAAAAGGAAATGCTGGTGCGCGAATTGCCCGTCGCTGGAGTGCCGATGACGCTCTCGGGTTGGAGTTTCACTCTGACCGACCTCATCCCATGGTCGCATCGCCAATTGATCCTGATCAGCACCCTGATGGCGTTTTTCGACGCTTTTCTCCTCGCGGTTCTCTATCGCGACTGGCGGCTCTGGTTGATCCAGATCGCCACTCTCGCCCTCGCCATTGGCGGCATGATCGCGACCATGAAACTGGCTCACATCCCGCTCAATCTCCTCAACGTCCTCGCTTTCCGTCTCGTCCTCGCCATTGGAGTCGACTACGGGATTTACGTCCTTCTCGTCTGGCAGCGCGCGCGCGAGATCGAGCACGACGTGGCCGGTGTCCTCAAGCCGGTCCTGCTCGCCGGCCTGACCGCGATTGCCGGCTTCGGGTCGTTAGGCTTGGCCAATAATCCTACTTTAAGCGGGCTCGGCGTGGCCTGCGCCATCGGGCTGGCCTGGAGCCTCTTTGCCACCATCTTTTTTACCCTGCCCGCGGCGGCCCTGGCAGAACCGATGTCTATTGAAGCGCGCAAACAACTCGCCGGCACATGATTTCCAAGTTCTTACCCCTCGCCTTCGCTCTCCTGCTCGCCGGCCCCGGCCTCCGGGCCGACCCCCTCGCCCCTAACGACACTAGGGCGCTGCTCGAGAGAATTCGACAGAAGCGCGCCAACGCTCCGCAGGTCCAGGCCGATTTCTCGGAGGAACGGGAAGTGCGCCTGATGAGCAAGCCGATCAGCAGCACGGGCAAAGTCTGGTTTCAGAAGCCGGATAAATTCCGCCGCGAAGTGCAGGGCACCACCCCCAGCGTCACGGTCAGCGACGGCCAGCAGCTCTGGATTTATTACCCGAAATTCAAGTCGGCCGAGCACTACTCGTTAGGCAAACGTTCCCCGCTCGATGCCGGGCTCGCCGCCCTCACCGCCGCGCTCAACCTCGAGAATGTCGAGAACAGCTACCATATCACGGCGCAGAAAGAGTCGAACGGATACGAGCTGCAGCTCACTCCGCGCAATCCCTCGCTGAAACGGCTCCTGCAAACTTTTACCATTCAGATGAACGCCGACCTCCAAGTGGAGCGCACCGAGATGGTGCAGCCGAAAGGCGATCGCATCGTGACCAAATATTCCAACGAATCGCGCGCCCCGATCGATCCCTCCACTTTCATCTTTAACCCACCGGCCGGGACGGACGTCACCACACCGCTCGGTCGTTAGGCCGGGGAGATTTCGCCGGCCGTAAAGCCATGGCGACAAAACAAGATCCAGAGATTTCGATCGTCATCCCGGTCGCAAACGAGGCCGTCGCGTTGCCGCAGTGCCTGCAACGGATCGATCACGATTCAGCCGAGATCGTGGTCGTCGACGGCGGGAGCGAGGACGAAACCCGCCGCATCGCCGAGGCGGCAGGTTGCCTGGTAATTTCGCTCGGGGAACGGCATCGCGCGCGGCAGATGAACCTCGGCGCCGCGCAGGCCCGCGGCCGGATTTTGCTTTTCCTGCATGCCGATACCTGGCTCCCGCCGCGCGCGCTCGAGCAGGTCCGGTGTGCGATCGACGAGCGCGGCGCCCTCGGGGGTGGCTTCGCTCGCCGCTACCGCGCGCGCTCGCTCGCTCTCGCGTTCACCTGCCGCCTCGCCGGGCTGCGCAACCGCCTCTTCGGCTGGCACCTCGGCGACCAGGCACTTTTCGTTAGGCGAGATATCTTCCAACAGCTCGGCGGTTACCGCGATCTTCCCATCTTTGAGGACCTCGATTTCTCGCGCCGATTGCGCCGGCTTGGCCGGACCGCCACCCTCACGCCACCGGTCTCCTCCTCGGCCCGACGCTTCGCCGCCCGGGGTCCGCTGCGCACGACCTGGAACGATCTGCGTTTGACCCAAAAATATTTGTTCGGGGCAGACCCGAATGATCTTTGCCAAGCGCCCTCTCCTCGCCTAAAAACTCTGCAAGCTTATGAACGCCTATCTTGATCGCCTCGACGCCCAAATCGCTGCCCGTCATCTCCTGACTCATCCCTTCTATCTCGCCTGGACCCGGGGCGAGCTGAGCCGCGAAACGCTGGCCGATTACGCCGGGCAATATTACCAGCACGTCGCCGCTTTCCCGACCTACCTCTCGGCCGTGCACGCGAATTGCGACGATCAACCGACCCGGCGCCAGATCCTGGCCAACCTCATCGATGAGGAAGCAGGCGAGCCGAATCATCCGCAGCTCTGGAAAACTTTCGCCGCCGCTCTGGGCGTCTCGCCTAACGACCTGGACGAGACCAAGGCCTGGCCGGAGACCGCACAATTGATCGCCACCTTCCGCGAGGTCTGCCGCGACGGCGGGATCGCCGAAGGCCTGGCCGCGCTCTACGCTTACGAAAGCCAGATCCCGGCGGTCTCGGAATCGAAGATCGACGGCTTGGTGAAGCACTACCAGTTCGACGACCCGGAAAGTTATCGCTATTTCACCGTCCACATCGAGGCGGATCGCGAACACGCTGCGGCTGAGCGCGCGCTCCTCGAGAGTCACGTGCGCCCGGAAAATTCCGCGGCGGTGACGAAGGCGGCCGACCGCATCCTGGCTGCACTCTGGGAACTGCTCTCCGGGGTATGCCGCCGCCACGCCATCGCTTGTTAGGCAGGACCGGGAATTTCCGCCCTCGCCCGGCCTCCTACGCGTAGTGAAAAAGGGAGAAGGGCGCTATAACCTGGTCATGATCGGGGCCGGGACCGCCGGGCTTGTGACCGCGGCCGGTGCTGTCGCACTCGGCGCGCGGGTCGCCTTGGTCGAGCGCAACCTGATGGGTGGCGACTGTCTCAACTTCGGCTGCGTTCCGAGCAAGGCGTTGATTTCCTCGGCCCGGCTGCTCGACCGGATGCGGCACGCCGAAAAATGGGGGCTGTCGAAAGTGACTCCGGAATTTGAGTTCGAAAAAGTCTTCGCCAGCATGCGCGCGCAGCGGGCGAAGCTCGCGCCGCTCGATTCCGCGGAGCGCTTTGAGTCGTTAGGCGTGGATGTTTTTCGCGGGGAGGCGACTTTTCTTTCGCCGCACGAAATCGTGATCGGCGAGCAACGACTGCGCTCGCAAAATTTTGTCATTGCCACCGGCTCGCGCGCCGCCATCCCGGCGCTGGTGGGAGCGAGCCAGGTCTCCTATTACACGAACGAAACGATCTTCGACGAGCTGAAGGCGAAACCGGAAAGCCTGCTCATCCTCGGCGGCGGGCCGATCGGCTGCGAGCTCGGGCAGATGTTCCATCGCCTGGGCGTAAAAGTGACGATTCTTCAGCGCGGCAAACGTCTCCTCGACAAGGAGGACTCTCCGGTGAGCGAATTTGTCCAGAGCGCGCTGGAAGCTGAGGGAATCCGGGTTTTGACCGGAGCGCAGATCGAGGAAGTGCAGGCCACTAGCGCGGGTGTGACGGTGCGCAGTGGCGGGCAAAAAATCCCCGCCGCCGTGCTTCTGGTGGCGGCGGGCCGCCAGCCGAACGTTGAAAATCTCAACCTCCAGAAAGCCAACGTCGCCTTCACGAAAAAGGGCATCACGGTAGATCAGCGGCTGGAAACGACGCAGCCCGGCATTTACGCGCTCGGAGATGTAGTCGGCCAGCTTCAGTTCACGCATGTGGCCGATTATCATGCGCGGATCGTGATCCGGAACACGCTCGTGCCCTTTTCCTTCTTGCGGCAGAAGGTCGATTATTCCGTCGTTCCCTGGTGCACATATCTTGATCCGGAAGTGGCCACTGTCGGCCTAACGGAAAGAAGCGCGAAAGAAAAGGGCGTCGCCTACGACTTGATCGAGCAGGAAATGAAAACGGTCGATCGCGCGGTCCTGGAACGAGCCGAAACCGGTTTCGCCCGGGTTCTGGTGAAGGAAGGAACCGACGAAGTGCTCGGGGCGACCATCGTCGGGGAACATGCCGGCGAATTGATCCAGGAATATGTCCTCGCGATGAAGCATGGCATCGGCTTGAAGCAAATCGCCGCGACCATCTACGGCTATCCGACTTTTGCCAGCCTCGTCCTCAAATCCGCCGAGAAGCTGAACAAGAAACGCCTCACGCCCCGCGCACACAAGATCACGAGCTGGCTTTATCGCCGGCAGCGCACCTGAGTTTCGGCCGGTGCATTTCCTCAAGACCTACTGGAAATGGATTGCGCTCGCGGCCGGGCTCATCGCCATGCTCGTCGCGGTCTCGTTTCTTCCGGTGGGCGAGTGGGTCAAGAGCTTCACCAATTGGATCCGCCATCTCGGCCTGGCCGGCGCCTTTATTTTCATCGGCGTCTACGGGCTGGCTGCGCTCCTTTTTCTGCCGGGGGCGATCTTCACCAGTGGACCTTTCTCGGGATCGGCCTGGCATCCACGAAAATCAAAACGGGTTGTTGCGCCGCAGTTGCGAGTTGGGCGCAGGCGAAATTTTTTCCGCACCAACCCGCCGGCAACACTTCTCCGCTCAGGAGACGAAGACGCGGCTCCGTCCGGGCGATTTGCCTAACGATCTCGGGGGGGCGTCGCTCGAACCATCATCCAGCACGAGGACCTCATCCGCGCCGCTAGCGAGCGCGGCCCGCACTGCCTTTTCGATTCTTTCGGCTTCGTCGCGCGCCGGAATGAGGACGGCCATCCCTTTTCTCGATTCCGCCGCTGGCGGCGGGGGCCGATAGGCGCGCAGATTCACGAGAAAAAGAAGCGCGGGGACGCCGGCACAAAGGAGGGACAAGCCCGCGAGCCAGATCATAGCTGACCATGATCAGCGCGAAACGCTTCGCCGCGCAACCGGGCCCGCAACCCCCGCCAGAGATCATAAGGGAGATTGACCCCGCTTCGGCTCCGGCGGAGCACTTTCCATTCGTTAGGCTGGCGCCGCGCCGCGGCCTCTGCGAGCGCGGCCTGGACGTCCGCCAGGCGCGCCGCCAACGACTCACCACCGGACGCCGGCAAGGCTTCACCAAAAGCGAGCAGCACCTCTGGTTTGCGTTCTTCCCAAAAAGAATACTCGATCGCCAACGGCAGAAAGACCGCGTCCGGCGCACGCGCCGCCAGGTGATCGATCCCCGGCGCAAAAACCAAAGGCGCACGCACATCGGCAAACTTTGCCTGCGGCGTGAGAAAGAGCGCGGTCTTCTCCTCTTCCAAAATCGCGCCAGAGGTCTTAAGAAATTGAGCAGCACCTCGTCTCGTTCCCGTCTCGACGGCAAAGAAACCGAGCTTCCCCAGGAAACGATAACGGGCCAGCGCCGCCGCCTCGATCGGCGCGTAGGCGGCCCGACCGCGAAAAAATTCTCGCCGCAAAAGAAGACAGACAAGCGGATCCCACCAGGCGGCGTGATTCAGGAAAACCACCAGCGGCCCCGGCGGATCGTTAGGCGGCGGAGCCGCGGCGAGGAGGCGCATGGAACGAAAGCTTTTCCCCAGATACCAGGCGGCATACCGGGAAAAAAGAGCAAGGAGCGGTCGCGAAATCTGCGGGACCTGGCCAGCCGCGCTCACACTGATTGCGGGGCCAGTTGCGGTTCGGACCGTTCCCGCCGCTCACGCGATGGCGCACCACCGAAATCCTGGTCGATCGCATCAGCCGCGATCCAACCCGACATCAAAACCATCGGCATGCCCGGGCCGGGATGCGCTGCCCCGCCCGCGAGATAAAGCCCACGCAGATCCGGGCTGCGATTGCTCGGCTTAAAGGCTCCCAGCCAGCGCCCGTGACTGGCGATTCCGTAAATGGCGCCGTTCAGCACACCGTAACGATCGTGGATATCCTGCGGCGTGAGCGCGCTCTCGGTTACGATCTCGGACTCGAGATCGAGCCCAGCGACGCGGCGCAACTTGCGCAGGATTGCCCGCCGATATTCCGGCAGCATTTTTTTCCAATCGTGATGTGCCCGCAGATACGGAGTGTGCACCAGAACGTAGAGCGCTTCACCGCCCGCCGGCGCCACTGTGGGATCGCTCCGGGCCGGGGCGCAGACATAGCAGGTCGGATCCGGCGCGGGCTCGCCTTTGCGATAGATGAAATCAAATTCCTCGTGCGGGTCGCGCGAGAAAATAAAATTGTGATGCAGCAACTGGGTGGGTTGGCGCTTCAGTCCGAGATAGAAGACCACCCCGGAACAGGCCGGCTCGTAACGGCGGCGGCGCTCGAATTTTTTCACGCCCCCGAGCGGCTCGCGATGTGTCCGGACGGCGTCGGAATTGGAAACGACCGCTTCCAGCCTAACGACCTCACCTGAATCCAGCTCCACCCCGTTGACCGCGCCGGCCTCCTGCGTGATCCGCCGCACCGCGCAACCGGTTCGAATTTCCACTCCCAGTTCGCTCGCCAGTGCGGCCAGCGCGCGCGGGATTTCGCCCGTGCCCCCGCGGGGATAGGAAATGCCTTCACTCGTCTGCATGTGCGCGATGCCGCACAAGACCGCCGGTGACGCGTCCGGCGCCGAGCCGACGTATTGCGTGAAGTGGTCGACCATCTGCGCCACCCGCGCGTCCGGGATGAAACTCCGCACCGTTCCGCCAACGCTGCGGCCCATTCGCATCGCCAGGACGTCGCCGAGAGTACCGGCCTGGACCATGTTGCCGGCATTAAACATGTCGCGCAGCCCCCCGACCGGCCGATAGAAAAACCAGTTTCGCGAGATACGATGCAGGCGCTCGGAGAGCTTAAGAAAGCGGTCGTAGCCGGTGGCCGCAGAAGTCTCGGGCGAAAAGCGCTTCAACTCCTCCGCCATGCGAGAGGAATCGGAATGCAAATCGAGCGTGCTGCCGTCTTCAAAAAAGGAGCGCCACTGCGGATCCAGCCTAACGAGGTCAACCGCCTGATCGAGGTCGCGGCCGGCTTCGGCAAAAACCCGGCGCAGGACCGAGGGAAGAGTCACGATCGTCGGGCCCATGTCGAAACGGAACCCGTCCTGCTCAAGGACAGCCGCCTTCCCGCCCAGCCATTCGTTGCGCTCGAAGAGCACGACGGAATAACCGCGGGCCGCGAGGGTGCAGGCGGAGGCAAGTCCGCCCAGTCCGCCGCCGATGATTCCAATGCGTTTCATTTTCTTGTGTTCGTCCCGGCAGCGCTGGCGGCGGTCTTATCTTCCGCTCGCGGGTTGGCGGCGAGGCGGTTTGCGGGCGACACGCCCGCCGCTACACCGCGCTGGCGCGCTGCACGCAGGAATTCGCGCAGGGCCTGGAGGCGTTGCCGCCACCGGCCGTAGGCAAGTCTGGCATAGGCAGCGAAGAGCTTTTCGTCGCCCGTTTTCATTTCCTCGAGATGTGGCAAGGCGCGTCCGCGCCGCAGCGCAATGACATGGGGATAAGTGAACTCGCGCAGGCCTTCCGCTCCCCGCGTCGTCCCGAAACCGCTCTCGCGCACTCCGCCAAAAGGAAAACGCGGGTCCGCCGTCGGCGCGATGAGATCGTTGATCGTAACAAAGCCGGTCGGCAACTGCCGGGCGAGAGTGCGCGCGGCCTCTTCGTCGGCGGAAAAAATGGACGCTCCCAGCCCGTATGGATTCTCCCGGGCGAGGACGAGCGCGGCATGGTCGTCGGCAAAGGCGCGCACTTCCAGTTCGCCCAAGCCCAGCTCATGCAAGCGACTCGTTAGGCCGATCCGGGCGTTTTCATGCACCAGGACGGACTGCGGCGCCATGCAGGTGTCGCCCGCGCTCAGGCGCCGCCCGAAGGCGATGGCTTTGGCGGCGCGTTCCAGGTCGGCATCCTGTCTAACGATCACGAGGTCAGCCCCGGAGAGCTCGAAAACGCCGGGAGTGTTTTGTTCCGCGAGCAGGGCGAGGAAACCACGGCCGTTTTCCGACGAACCGGTGAAGATGACCTTATCGACGCCCGCCCGCACCGCTTCCTGAGCGGAGGCGGGAGGTTCGGGCAGGATTTGCACGAGATCGCGATCGATCAGACGCCGCTCGAGCAATTGATCGACCAGCCATTGGAGCGGGGCGCTGCATCCTTCCGCCGGCTTGAGGAGGACGGCGTTCCCCGCCACCAGCGCCTGCAAGAGCTGCACGCCGGCGAGGAAAAGCGGGTAATTCCCCGGCCCAACAATGAGGACAATTCCGAAAGGCCGGCGTTCCACGGTAAAGGAATGACCGCGCAGCAAAGTGGGCGGCCGCGCGCGCCGAACTTCTCCGGACGCAAAATCCGCGCCGCCTTTCGCTCCAGAAAACGGCAGGCATCGAGCAGCGGGATGACCTCTGAGGTCAGTTTCTCGGCCAGCGGGCGATCGTTAGGCGCGGCCGCCAACTGCGCGAGATGCGTGGCATTCTCTGCCATCACGAGCCGTAGCTGTGCGATCACGGCGAGGCGCTGGCGCAGAGTGGAGGCGACCCAGCGCCGTTGCGCGACCCGTGCAGCTGCAATCACTTCCCTCATGCCGCTGCCTCCTCCAAGGGGAAGGCGGCCGGAATTTCCGGCGCCGACACCCCGAGATCCTGCAAAAGCAGGCGCGAGCTAATGCGAGCGGACTCGAATATTACCGGCAATCCGCTCCCGGGATGAGTCCCACCGCCGACGAGATAAACGCCGTCGACATCTTCGAAGCGGTTGTGCGGGCGGAGATGGAGGAGTTGCCCAAGGCTGCGCGCGAGATTGAAGGTCGCGCCGCGATGAATCTCATACTGCCTCTCCCAATCGTCCGGAGTGAGGAGTCGCTCGAAACGAATGCGTCGCTCGAGATCGGTAAAGCCGGCCTGGGCCACCTTCTGCAAGGCGAGCGCCCGATAGCGTTCGCGTTCCCGCGACCAATCGACATTCGGATGCTGGTGCGTGACCGGGACGAGAAAGTAAATCGAGCTCATGCCCGCGGGCGCGAGGGTCGGGTCGGTGACCGACGCATTCTGAATATAGAACGAAGGGTCTTCCGAAAGCACATGCCGATTCTCGATTTCATCGAGGTTCCGCGCGTAATCCGCCGAGATATGGATGTTGTGGTGCGGCAGGTCGTAACGCCCCTCGATTCCGAGGTAGAGCATGAAAGTGGAGCAGGAAAACTTCTTCTTCGCCATCTTGCGCGCATTCCAGCGCCGCAGCTTCCCGTTAGGCAAGAGGCGCGACATGGCGCGCGCGAAATCCGCGTTGAGCACGACCGCGTCGGCAGCATATACACCTTCCCGGGTGCGGGCGCCGGTGGCTCGTCGTCCCTCGAGCAAAACTTCCTCGACCGGTTCATCGAGATGAATTTCCACCCCCATCCGCCGGGCCACGCGCGCGAGCGCGGTCATGACCGCGCCACATCCCCCGATCGGATGAAAAACGCCGTATTCGTACTCGAGAAAGGAGAGAATCGAAAAGAGGCTCGGGCAGCGAAAAGGCGACATGCCGAGATATTTTGACTGGAAAGAAAAAGCGAGCCGAATGCGTTCGTCGGCAAAGAAGCAGCGGAGGTAAGTATCGATCGATTGATGCGGCCGCAGCATCGGGAGCAGTTTTAGCAGACTGGGCGCGAAGATGTCTTTCCAACTGGAG
>JBBPZS010000059.1:0-6326 GCA_038198605.1 Chthoniobacterales bacterium
AGAGGCGCATGACCTCGGCGTTCATCTTCGTCGGGTCGTCCTTAAACTTATCGCGCAGCTCCGTCATCTTGGGCGAGAGCGCGGCCATCCGGCGCATCGACTTGTTCGCCTTCGTCTGCAGCGGCCAAAGGATGAGCTTGATGATCGCGGTCAGAATCAAGATCGCGACGGCGTAGTTGCCGACGAAGCGATGAATCAGATTCATCAGGTTGAGGAGCGTCTGGCTGACTAGTTTCCAGAGCCCGAAATCCATGATCTCGGCTTCGTCGTGGGTCAGCTGGGCGAGGCGATTGTAAAGCTTCGGCCCGATATAGAGCTGGAACTGGACCGTCGCGGTCTGGCCCGGTTTCACGGTGAACCCCGGCATCCCCATCGCTCCTTCGATGCCATACTCAAGGGTGCCGTCAGGCTTCTTGTAGGACTCAAAGCGCTGCGCCCAGACTTCGGTCGACTTGGTCCCGAGCGGGGTGATGAGGGTGGCGAAGAATTGATTGCTCACGCCGAGCCACTCCGCGTTGTTTATTTTCTCCTCGAAAAACTGTTGCGCGCCGCGCTTTTGCACCCCGATGACGGGATAATTCTGCTCCGCGAACCAGCTCACGTCTGTCGACTTGGTCTTGCCGTCAATGCACCAGGTTACGCGGGTGTAGTTCGGCAGGTCGTTGTGATGAATCGGCGCCGCAGAGCCGAGCGCGACGAAGTAGCCGGGATTGGTATAGGCCGCCGTGCCGTTATTCTGGAAATCGAGCTCGAGCTGCGCGACGTAGTTGTCCTTTCCGTTAGGCGCCGCGGGCAGGCTAAACTTTTTCCGCAACTGCACATTGCTCGGCAGAGCGCGCTCGAATTGCACGCTCCCCTGCCCCGGCACGACCGAAAATTCCTCCAGCACCGGCGTGGCCGGTTTCTCGACCAGGGCGCCGATCGGCAGACGCTGCAGCCTGCTAAGTTTCACCGGCGCAGCATTCTCACCCTTGTGCTTGGGGAGGATCGCCTCGGCAATGCCGCCGCCGCGATTCGTCAGGAGAAGCTCGAGATCGGCATTGCGCAGGGTGGTCGTCTTCTCGACGAAAGCCGCCGGCGTAGCCGTGGGAGCCGGCGTAGCGGCGTCAGAGGGAGCGCCCACCTCGGTAGGGCGAGACTCCGTCGAGCCAGGCGCAACGCCCGGCCCCGGACTAACCGACGCGGAGACCGACGGACTGGGTGCGGCCACTACATTGGCCGGCGGCACGGTCGGGTGCTTGACCATGTAGACCTGCCACCCGATCAACCCGGCGATACAAAGGGCAATGGCAATCCAGGCTTGTCTGTCCATAAACTGATCCGGCGAAATTATTCACAGGCCAAAGCATGAGCCTGCTGATCGGAATGGGCCGGAACCGGATCCTCTCCCTGCCCGCCCCAGGGATGGCAGCGCGCAAGACGTTTCACCCCCAGCCAGCTCCCGCGAAACGCTCCATGGCGTTCGACGGCTTCGAGGAAATACTCCGAGCAGGTGGGATGAAAGCGACAACCGCTGGCCGGTCCGCCGAGCAGGGAAAGCAGCGGCGAAAGCGTCCATTGGTAGGCGCGAATGAGGAAACGAACGAGCAAAACCATCGTCAGGGGCGTAGGATAGAAGCGCGCCCTACGCGACGCAAATATTCATCTCCCGGCGCGGCTTTTCGGGCGGCGGCTCAAGAGCGATCTTTACAGAATCTGCGCGCGTTTCGCCAATCGAAGCCATTCCGCCTCCAGCGCCGCCGAGTCGGCCGCAGCCGCGGGCGGGCGCGCGATCACCACCAGCCAGGTGCCGCTTGCCAAGGCGTGCTGGTTTCGCCGCACAATCTCGCGCAGGCGGCGTCGGACGCGGTTGCGCACGGTCGCTCCGCCCACTCGTCGCGAGGTCACGAGCCCGACCCGGAATTTTTCCTCATCCGGCATCGTGAGCACGCCAAACATGAGCAGCCCGCCGCGGACGGTGCGGCCTTCTTCACGGACGCGTTTGAACTCGCGGCTCAGCTTCAGTCGCCGGGCTGCGGGAAAACGGAACCGCAAAGGTTGGCCTGTGGCGTCGCTCATCGGCTCGCAGCCTAACACAGGCTCTTCAGTGCCCGACACAGGATCGTTACGCGCGCGCCCTCGAATTTGCCCCGGTCTCGTGCCAATTTCTCCGCTCATGTCACACCGGTTCTCCGTTGCCATCTTCCTCATTTTCCTCTTCGCCTGCGGCGCGCGCGGAGAGGAGGAGCGCGATAAAGCGCAGCACGTCGTGGTTGTGGTCTGGGACGGCATGCGACCCGATCTGCTGACGGAAAAGAACGCCCCCACGCTTTTCGCGCTGGCCAAGTCCGGCGTCGTGTTTAAGCAAAATCATGCCGCCTACCCGAGCTCGACCAACGTCAATGGGGCGGTGCTCGCGACCGGGGTCACGCCCGGCCACAACGGAATCGTCGCCAACCAGGAATTCCGGCCGGCGATCGACGCGCAAAAGCCGTTCGACACCTCCGATTTCCCGGCGCTCGACGGGAGCGATCCCGGGGTGGCGGCGCAGCTTCTCGCGGTCCCAACGATTCCCGAAATCCTCCAGGATGCGGGACATTGGACCGCGGTCGCCGGCTCGAAACCGGTCGCGCAATTCTTCGATCGCGCGCGCTCTCGCAAAAGCGAAGCGGCCAGGAAGTCGACCGTCATTTATCGCGGAAAAGTGCTGCCAGCAGAGGCGGCGAAGCGCATCACCGATACTCTCGGCCCCTTCCCGGTGCGGAAGACTTTCCCTAACGAGAGCGAGGACAACTGGACAACCAACGCCCTAACGAATGTCCTCTGGCACGAGGAGACTCCGAAATTTTCTCTCCTCTGGCTGAGCGAGCCGGATCTAAGCGAGCACGAGACCGCACCCGGCGCGCCGACGGCCCTGGCCGCGATCAAAAGCAGTGATCAAAATCTGGCGAAAGTCCTGGCCGCCCTTAAGGAAAAGCACGCCCTAACGACGACCGACATCTTCGTCGTTTCCGACCATGGCTTCTCCACCGTTGATCCGGCGATCGATGTCGCGGCGAAATTGCGCACCGCCGGCTTGGACGCGGTCCGCTCCTTTGCCGGCGAACCGAAGCGCGGCCAAATCCTCGTCGTCTCTTTGGGCGGAACTGTGACCTTTTACGTCGCGGAACACGAGCCGGCGACGATCGACAAGCTGATCGATGCGCTGCAGCGCTCCGACTTTGCCGGGGTCATCCTGGCCCGGGAAAAACACCCCGGCACCTTCAGTTTCGCCGAGGCGCAGCTCGACGCGCCGCTCGCGCCGGATGTGATCGTCGCCCTGCACTGGGACGACCGGACTAACGAATTCGGAATCGCCGGCCGCATGACCTCCGACATCGGCCGGACGGCCGGGCACGGCAGCCACAGCACGCTCAGCCCGCACGATCTGCACAACATCCTGATCGCGAGCGGGCCGGATTTTCGCCACGGCTGGGAGAGCGATACGCCCAGCGGCAACATCGACGTGGCCCCAACGGTTCTCTGGCTCCTGGGAGTGAAGCCCCCTCACCCGCTGGACGGGCGCGTGCTGCGCGAAGCACTGATCGATGGGACGACGCCACCGCCGGCGAGCGAGAAAACCTGGGAAGCGGAACGCGATCTCGGCGGTCGGATTTGGCGCCAGCATTTGCGCACCGCCACGGTCGACGGCGTCACATATTTCCTCGAAGGCGACGGTGGCGCAGGGCCCGCCCAGCCCTAGTCGATCTTGCGAACTCGGCAATAAAGCGCTTCGTAATCCGGCACCACCCGGCCCGCGCTAAAAAATTCCTCGGCGCGCCGTCGCCCCTCTTCGCCGAGGCGCCGCGCCAGATCGGGCGACTCCGCCAATTGCTCGATCGAGCGCGCCATGGCCGCGGTCTCGCCAAATGGATGGAGAAAGCCGTTCGCGCCATCGCTCACCACTTCGGGGATGCCGCCGACGCGAAAAGCGACCACTGGTTTGGCGTGAAAAAGCGTTTCGAGAATGCTCAGGCCAAAACTCTCGCTTTCCGAAGTGTAGAGCCCGGCATCGGCCGCGTTTAGGTATTCCTCCACCTCGCGCACCTGTTCTTTCACGATGACGCGGGCGCGCAGGTCGAGCTGGTCGAGCATCGACTCATAAGGAGCGAACGAGCCGCCGGCCAGGATGAGGAGCCGGAGCGGCCGCGAGGTTTTCGCTGAGGCGAAGCTTTGCAGGAGCAGGTCGACGCGCTTGAGCGGGCGCACATTCGAGATGTGGACGACAAGGAATTCTTCCTTCGTTAGGCCAAGCTCGCGCCGGATCTCTTGCCGCGAGCGCAGCTTTCCCGAGGGCACAAAAAAATTCCGGATAACCTCGACCGGGCGCGTGAGCTGAAAGGTCGCCACCGTTTCCTGACGCAAACTCTCCGAAACGGTCGTGATCGCATCGGAGTGCGAGAGCGCGTGCTCGATCGCGGGCCGATAACTCGGATCCTGCCCCAGCAGAGTCGTGTCCGTCCCGTGCAACGTGGTGATGATTTTCGGGGCCCGCGCCATCGTCGCGCCGAGCATCTGCACCGCGAGATAAGCCGCGGTCGCGTGCGGCACCGCATAGTGCACATGAAAAATATCCAGCTCCGTTTCGAGTGCGATCTGGGCCATCTTCACCGCCAAAGGCAAGGTGTAATCGGGATAGGTGAAGAGGCTGTATTCGTTCACCACGACCTCGTGAAAAAAGATGCGCGGTTGCGCAAGATCGAGCCGGACCGGACGGGCCGAGCTGAAGAAGTGGACGTCATGCCCGCGGAGCGCCAGCTCCGAACCGAGCGCGGTGGCGAGGATGCCGCTCCCGCCGATGAGCGGATAACAAGTGATCCCAATCTTGAGCGGTCGGAATTTCTCCATCCTCAAAAAAGACGCACCGACGCGGGCAGTTCGGCCAAGCTGGTCACGAGCATGTCGTCGGTCGCGTAAAGAGCCTGTGCGTATTCCACGCCGGCCTCGATCCCGAGGAGGCGAGCCCGCGCGGTCTGGAGGTCGATGTAATTCCGGGTGCGGAGCTGGGTTTGATGACACTCCATCAGCTCGATCCAGCGCGCCAACTGAGCACTGACATCGACCCGGATGGTGAGCTGGTCGCGCCTTGAATCGGTATCGGCGGTGATGACGTATTCCAGATGATGACGAATGGCGTGCGGCGCCAGATCGCGCAGTTCCTCCAGGCCACCGTAACGCGCGAGACGCGCTGCGTTGCGGCAAAGCTGACTAACGACGGCGTGATCGGGGTGTTGATCGAGCGAGCCGATCGGCGCGAGGAGAATATCCGGCCGCGTCCGGCGAATCTGGCGGGCGACGGCGATGTTATTCGCCACCGCCGCTTCGAGATGGCCGTCGCCGCCGAGCTCAAGGAATTCGAGCGTCGCACCGAGGAATTGCGCCGCCCGGCGCGCTTCCGCTTCCCGTTCGTCAGGCGTACCGTTGCTGCCCGCCTCCCCCCGCGAACAGACGCAGAGGGCCAGCTCGCTGCCGCGGGCCGCTTCCACGAGCAGGATTCCGCCGCAGCCAAACTCGATGTCATCCGGGTGGGCACCAACGGCGAGGATGCGAAGATTGGATTCAGACATCGGGAAGATACGCGCGATCGGACTCCGATATTTCGTCGCGCGTGATGAATTGGACTCCGGGCGCATCCTCCGTGTTCAGATAATCGATCTCACTCGCGCCCGCGACGTAGTGGGTGCAGCGAATGACCGACTGCATCCAGCGCAGGCGCGTGTCGCGCGTCGGGCTGATCTGAGTCGCGTCATGGTCTTGCAGAGGCAGCTTCAGAAATTTTCCGCCGCCCTTGTGCAGGAGCAGCCCGTCAGGGCTGACACGCGCCCGCACTAACTCCCGTTCGTAGTGCACATCGACGAAATAATCTTCTACCGCGACGGCGCGCCGCCGAAATTCCGGGTCGCCGGAGCGCATCACGCGAATGCCGTCGAGCAGTCCGAGCCCCCGATACATCTCGAGGCAAAAATCCGCCACGTTGTCCGCCTCGACCATTTTGAACTGCTCGACCAACTCTGCCTGGACCAGGTTGGGCAATTGCCGTGCTGTATTTTCCTGCCATTCCGGCAGGACGCGCTTGGCGAAAAGCGGCGAAAATTGCTTTTGCAGCTTGTTCGCGAACTGAAAGTTAATCCGCGTCTCCTCGTCGCTGCGCAGGTCGCGCAGAATGGTCATCGTCTCGCGCGGATCGTGGTCGCTATCGTGACAAAAGAAGACGATCTCGCCCCCGAGCTCACGTTGGAGACGCCGCGCGGTCTGGATTTTCGAGAAGAGAAAACGCCGCGGGAAGATCCCGCACGGCTGTTGTCCGA
>JBBPZS010000060.1:0-9197 GCA_038198605.1 Chthoniobacterales bacterium
ACGCTTCGCTCTGCGAAGCGCGGGGGCAGCCAGGGCTGAGACTTTTCTTTGCGCTCCAAATCAACGCCCGCGCTTCGCAGAGCGAAGCGTCTACAAGCTTCGCTCGATCGAGGACTCGCCCGCGCGGGCATGCCTTTCGAGAATCACGCGGTTCACTTTTGCAAAACTCTGCACTAGGGAGCGGCTTCGGCGAGGGCGGTCATGCCACCGGCGACATTCTCGACCTTCTCATAGCCGCGGGCTTGGAGCAGGCTGGCCGCGATCGAACTGCGATAACCGCTCCCACAGATGACGGTGATAGGCCGGTCGTTAGGCAAAGCGGAGGCCTGCTCGGCAAAGGTGGCCAGCGGAAGATGGTGCGCGCCCTCGAGGTGGCTGCTTTTCCACTCCGTGGGGGTGCGGACGTCAACCACGAGCGGGCCGCTCGCATTCAGGTTGGCCTTGAATTCCTGCACGCTGATCTGGGGCAACTTCCGCGTCTCGCTCAGCGCATTCGCCTTGAGGTAACCAAGCACGTTATCGAAACCGATGCGGGCGAGCTCGAGCCGCGCTTTCTTCGCCTCCTCATCTGTCCCGACGACCAGAGCGATCGCTTTTTCGCCCGGGACCATGAACCCGGTCCAGGTCGAGAAAGAGGGGCTACCGAGACCGATGTTGAAACTGCCCGGAAAATGGCCGGCGCCAAATTTTCCCGGCGACCGAACGTCGATCACGACCGCACCGTCGCTCACCGCTTTTTTCAGCTCCTGCTCACTCATCTCCCGGAGCCGCGCGAGAGTGCTTATGGGCTCGGCCCCGCGCAGGTTGAGGTCGACATTGTAGGAAAAATAAGCCGGCCGCGCCGGGAGGTTGTCGATCATTTGCCTGATGAAATCGGCTCGGTCCCCGATTTGCATGGCCCAGTTCAGTTTCCGTTCCTGGCCCACAAGAGTGAAGGGCGCGTCGGAAATGGCGCGACCGCAAAGCGAACCGGCGCCGTGTGAGGGATACACTTTTACGTCGTCGGGCAGAGTCAGCACCTTTTGGTGAAGTGAATCGTAAAGTTTGCCCGCGAGCGCGCTTGGATCTTCATCGGCGTCGCGCAGATCAGGGCGGCCGACATCGTTCACGAAAAGCAGGTCGCCGGTGAAGAGCGCAACCGCTTGGCCGCCTTCGCGAACGAGAAAGGAAAGACTGTCGGGCGAATGCCCTGGCGTCTCGATCAGCTCGACCTCGAGCGAACCGATTTTCACTTTTTCGCCGTCGTGGGCCTCGACCCGTTCATATTTCGCCGGCGCGACGTGGGAGAGATAGATCTTCGCGCCGGTCCGCTCCGCCAGTTCGCGAAAACCGGAGGCAAAATCGGCGTGCGGATGACTGTTGAAAATGGCGACGATGCGCAAACCCTCGCGCTCGGCCGCGGCGAGATAATCCTCGACGTCGCGTTTCGGATCGACCACGGCCGCTTCGCCGTCGGCGCCGAAAAGGTAGGAAGCGTGCGCGAGTCCTTCGACAAAGAAACGTTCGAGATACATGGCGTTATTCGTAGTTGAGGTTTCGTTAGGGGACGGTGCTGCTCATTTAGTACAGGTAACGCCGGTTCAAGCCGATGACAAAGACGCTCGTGGCCGGACGAGAATTGCCAGCAGCCACTAGGCGATTCGCTTCATCTGACGTTGAGGCTCGTCAGTTTTCTCTGCGACTAGACACGACGAGCACCGGCAACCGGGCGTAGCGGATGATCTGTTCGGCGGTGCTGCCGAGGAGGGCCGGGGTCAACGCCCCCGGCTACAACGACTACGATTCGAGCGCGGCCTGGGCGGCGGCCAGCTTTGCGATCGGCACACGGAACGGACTGCAGCTCACATAATCGAGTCCGAGCCGATGACAAAATTTCACGCTCGAAGGTTCCCCGCCGTGCTCGCCGCAAATCCCGAGCTTGATCTTGGGCCGGGTCTTGCGCCCGAGGTCGCGCGTGATTTCCATCAGACGTCCGACGCCCTGCTGGTCGATCGCGGCGAAGGGATTGTTAGGCACAATATCCAGCTCCGCGTAAGCCGGGAGGAAACTGCCGGAATCATCCCGGCTCATGCCGAGCGTCGTTTGCGTGAGATCGTTCGTCCCGAAGCTGAAGAATTCCGCGTCCTGCGCGATCTCGTCCGCGACCAGCGCGGCCCGCGGGATTTCGATCATGGTGCCGACGAGATAATTGAATTTCACTTTCTTCTCCTTCGCCACTTCCGCCGCGACGCGGTGCACGATCTCGATCTGGAGCTGCAGTTCCCGCGGATAACCGACGAGCGGGATCATGATCTCGGGCCGGACTTTCCTGCCCTTCTTCTGCACTTCCGCCGCCGCTTCGAACACCGCGCGCGCCTGCATCTCGGAGATTTCGGGATAAACGATCCCGAGCCGGCATCCACGATGGCCGAGCATGGGATTGAACTCGTGCAGCTCGCGCACCCGGCGCGAGATTACCTCCACCGGAATGCCGATTTTGCGCGAGAGATCGAGCTGCTGCTCCTTTTCGTGCGGGAGAAATTCGTGCAGCGGCGGATCGAGAAAACGAATCGTCGCGGGCAAGCCGTCGAGCGCCTTGAAGATCCCCGCAAAATCCTTGCGCTGAAACGGGAGCAACTGGGCGAGCGCCTTAACCCGCGCCTCTTTCGTCTCCGCGAGAATCATCTCGCGCATGGCGTCGATCCGGTTGCCCTCGAAAAACATGTGCTCGGTCCGGCAAAGACCGATCCCGCAGGCGCCAAAGGCAATGGCGTTTTCCACCTGCTCGGGCGTGTCGGCATTGGTCCGGACATCGAGTTTGCGGGCGCGATCGACCCAGCTCATGAGCTTGGCGTATTGCTGGTAGGTGGCGCTCTTTTTTCCGTCGAGCGAGCGATCGACCAGCACCTGGACGATCTCGGAAGGCGCGGTCGTGACTTCGCCCGCGAAAACTTCTCCGGCCGTGCCGTCGATCGAAAGGTAATCCCCCTCTTTCAAGGTCACGCCGCTGGCCGTAAGTGTGCGCCGCTGGTAATCGATCTGCACTTCCGACGCGCCGCAGACGCAAACCTTGCCCATCTGCCGAGCGACGAGGGCGGCATGCGAGGAAACGCCGCCGCGTGCAGTGAGAATGCCCTCGGCCGCGATCATCCCGCGAAGGTCTTCCGGAGAAGTTTCGACCCGCGCGAGGAGCACTTTGTCGCCCCGCTCGGAACGGCGGACCGCTTCTTCCGCGCTGAAAACGACGTGCCCCGACGCCGCGCCCGGGCCGGCCGGAAGTCCGCTCGCGATCTTTTTCGCGGACGCGATCGATTTGCGATCGAAAATCGGCGCGAGCAAGTGCGCGAGCGAATCCGCAGGGATGCGTTTGATCGCCGCTTCTTTCGAGATGAGGCGTTCTTCCACCATTTCAACTGCGATCCGGACCGCCGCCAGACCAGTCCGTTTGCCGTTGCGGGTTTGCAGGATGTAGAGCCGGTTGTCTTCGACCGTGAACTCGAGGTCCTGCATGTCCTTGAAATGTTTTTCGAGAATGGCGCGAACTTTCATGAGCGCCTTGTGCGCAGCTGGCATTTCGTCGGCCAGCTTGGCGATCGGATGCGGCGTGCGGACGCCTGCGACGACGTCTTCGCCCTGGGCGTTGATCAGATATTCGCCGTAGAATACTTTCTCGCCGCTCGCCGGGTCGCGGGTGAAGGCGACGCCGGTCGCACTCGTGTCGCCCATGTTGCCGAAGACCATCGTCTGCACGTTGACCGCCGTGCCCCAGCTGTGCGGGATGCCGTACTTGCGCCGATACACCACGGCGCGGTCGTTATTCCAGGAGCCGAAAACGGCACTGATCGAACCCCAGAGCTGCTGCCTCGGATCCTGCGGAAACGATTTGCCGGTGCGCTCTTTGATCAGGTCCTTGAAGCGCTTGACCATCTCTTTCAGGTCATCGACCGAGAGCTGGACGTCGGGAAAATTGTGGTTGCCGTAGCGCTCGTCCTTGAGGTGCTCAATCACGCTTTCAAACGGCTCGTGATCTTCGCCCGCGCGTTTCTGCACGCCCATCACGACATCGCCATACATTTGGAGGAAACGGCGGTAGGAATCCCAGGCAAAGCGCGGGTTATCAGTCGCCTTGGCCACGATCTCGACCACGGTGTCGTTCATCCCGAGGTTGAGGATCGTGTCCATCATCCCCGGCATGGAATCGCGCGCGCCGGAGCGGACGGAAAGGAGGAGCGGGCGCTGCTTGTCGCCCAGTTTTTTGCCGACCGATTTCTCGACCTTGGCCAGCGCCGCCTCGACTTCGGCCTCGAGGCCTCTCGGATAGCTGCGTTTGTTCTCGGAAAAGTAGGTGCAAACCTCGGTCGTGATCGTGAATCCCGGCGGGACCGGCAACCCGATGCGAGTCATCTCGGCGAGGTTGGCGCCTTTGCCGCCGAGGAGCGGTTTCATGCTGCCCGCGCCGTCCGCTTTGCCGTCGCCGAAGTAATAGACGTTGCGCGTCTTTTTCGCGGATGGATTGGCCGAGTTGGCTTTGCGTTTCGAAGTCGATTTGGAGCGGGCTGATTTCGTTTTGGTGGCCATGAAAGTGGAGAATTGCGATGGAAATCCGGCAGGAAGCGCAAACTAGGACGCGAGCCGGGAGTGTCAACGCGACAGGGCATCGCGAACCAGCGCGCAACTGCGAGAGGGACGGGCGCCGGCCCAGCGCAATTTCTTCTGGGACAGAATTAAACAGGATGTTTCAGGATCGGGGAAAAGGGGCCGCCGCGTCTGACGCTCCCCTCCTGTAAATCCGCTCGTCTTTTTTAGCCCACTAACCGCCGCTGCTTTCGTTGACCGGCTCAGAGGCGAGCACGTCGTCGATCGCGTCGGCGAAATCGTCCACGCCTGACATCGGCACGATGATGACGTTACGATGCCCCTGACTGTCTTCGGTGATGCGGAGAAATCTGCCGCGGCCATTCTCGCGCAGATCAATCGAAAACAGTTTTCGTTCGATCTGCAACTCTCTTGATTCGATGATGCTATCCATTGCGACGGGGCGGATGTTAGTCACCTGCCGGGCCGAAAGGGAAGCAAAAATTTTCGCGATTTAACGACGGCGGCGGCCGCTCCGGGCGGGCCGTTCCGCCACGATCGCGAAATCGGCCTGACGCTTGAAGACGTCGATCCGCGCCACCACCACCTTGAGAACGTCGCCGACCGCTAGGATGCGCTTCGATTGCCGGGCGATGAGGCGGCGCCGCACGCCGTCAAAGACATAAAAGTCGTCGTTCAAGGAAGAGACGTGGATCAGCCCGGTGAGGAGGACGTCGGGCAATTCGATCAGCAGTCCGTAGTTGCGCACCTCGATCACGACCGCGCGGAAAACCTGCGGATTTTTCTCGCTCAACTGCAGTTGCAAGAACTCCAGCTTCTTCATTTTCACCGACTCATTCTCGGCCTCGGCCGCGACGCGCTCGGTGGCGGAAATATGCTCGGCTACGCCCGCCAGCTCCCCCGCCCCGCGGCGGACGCCGCGTTTACCATCGCGATCGGCCAGGGTGCGATGAACGACGAGATCGGCATAACGCCGGATCGGACTCGTGAAGTGGGTATAGTTGTTTTTCGAAAGCCCAAAATGCCCGAGCGGCTGAATGGCGTAGCGGGCGCGCTTCAGGCTTTTGAGCAGACCGATTTTTAGCGCCTGCTCTTCCGGTTTCCCGCGGAAGGACTCGAGCAAGCGCTGCAACTCCCGGCGATTGGTCAGATCGCCCGCCTGGAAACCATAGCTCATGACGAAATCCCGATACTCGCTCAGCTTGTCGGGATCGGGAGTCTCGTGCACCCGGTAGATCGTCGGGACGAGCCGGTTCTTCAGCTCGCTCGCCACCGCTTCGTTGGCCGCGAGCATGAATTCCTCAACCAGTTGATGCGACTCGTCGTTCTCGATCCGCTCCAGGCGCAGCGGACGGCCGGTCGCTTTGTCGACGACCACTTTGACCTCCGGGAAATCGAGATCGAGCGAGCCATGGGCGAAACGCCGCCGGCGCAGAAGCGAGGCCAGCTCCCAGGCGGTGTGAAGCCGCTTCGCCAGCTCGTCCTGCGGCGGCTTTTGCATGATGGCAAAAGCTTCCTTGTAGGTCAGCCGGCGCGCACTCTGGATCAGGGTGCGGGCAAAACGCGCGCTCCGCGGAGCGCCGTTTTTGGCGAAGCGGATGAAAACGGAATGGGTTAGCCTAACGACGTTCGGATTGAGGCTGCAGACCCCGTTGCTCAAACGCTCCGGCAGCATGGGGATGACGCGGTCGACCAGATAAACGCTGTTCCCGCGCTTCAGCGCCTCGCGATCGAGCGCGCTCCCGGGCGTGACGTAAGCGGAGACATCCGCGATGTGCACGCCCAGTTCCCATTCTCCACCGGCGAGTCGCTCGACGTTGACCGCGTCGTCGAAATCGCGCGCGTCGTCGGGATCGATCGTGAAGATGAATTGTCCGCGCAGGTCTTCGCGCTCCCGATAGCGATCGGGATCGACCGTCTCGGGAATGGCCTCAGCCTCGGCCAGGACGGCGTCGGGAAACTCCAGCGGGAGATTGTTCTTCCGGATGATCGAGAGCATGTCGATCCCGGGGTCGGTGGCGCGGCCAAGGAGCTCGATGATTTCGCCCTCGGGATTGACGTGGCGCGACTCCCACGGTTCCAGCCTAACGACGACCTTGTCGTTCGGTTGCGGCGGGCGCGGCGCGCTCGGGAGCGGGCGGGGTTGCACGTAAACGTTGTGCACGATGCGGGGATCGTCCGGCACGACGTAGAAGAATTTTTTCGTCTGCTGCAAGGTGCCGACAATGGTGTCGTGGGCCCTCTCCAGGATGCGGATGACGCGGCCTTCGGGGCGGTTACTCCCGCTCCGGGCGCGCGCGTAATCGGCGTCGCGGGTGATCCGGGCGACGACGCGATCGCCGTTCATGGCGGTGCCGGTATTCTCGGCCGAGATGAAGATGTCGCCCTGGTCGGAGCCTTCGCGCACGAGAAAACCGAAGCCGGCCTGGTGAATCTGGATTTTGCCGGTCGCGAGGTCCGCTTCCCCGGGAAGGATGTAGCGATTCTTGCGAATCCGCGCGATCTCACCCGCCTGTTCCAGTTCGTGCAGTGCCTCTTTGAGATCGCTCCGGGTCTCGCTCTTGAACCCGAGGGCGCGGGCCAGCTCTTTTTTGTCGAGCGGCCGATATTTGGGCGCGCGCAGGAGAGCGAGGATTCTTTGTTTCGTATCGGAGTCGCGTTTCATATCGAAGTGCGATCATCGAAGAAAAGGCCGCGAAAGAAAGCAGGGATTGCGACGCGGCGGCGGCGGGCGGTCGAATAATGTCTCGGCTGTGATAGTCTGACCCGTGATGCCGGCAGTGCTCTGGAAGGTGGATGGAAACGTCCTCGACCTCACCCAACGCGCCCTGATCATGGGCGTCCTCAACGTCACACCCGATTCCTTTTCCGACGGCGGCGAATTCTTCGCCACCCAGGCCGCGGTCAAACATGGCTGCGAAATGGCGCGGAGCGGAGCCGACATCGTCGACGTGGGAGGCGAATCGACACGCCCCGGGGCTCAACCGGTTTCGCCCGAGGAAGAAATGGAGCGCGTCTTGCCAGTCATTCGGGAGCTGCGCGGTGCCATCCAATCCCATATCTCGATCGACACCTCGAAAGCAAAGGTGGCGCGGGCCGCGCTGGAGGCGGGCGCGGCCATCATCAATGACGTGAGCGGTGGGCGCGGCGATCCCGGGATGCTGCCACTGGCGGCGGAAAAAAGCGCTGCGCTCATCATCATGCACATGCAGGGCACGCCCGAAACGATGCAGGCCAATCCCAGCTACAACGATGTCGTGGCCGAGGTCGGCGATTTTTTTCGACAGCAATTTGCGCAAGCGGTACGCTGTGGTGTGGATCCCATGTGCATCGCCTTCGATCCGGGAATCGGATTCGGCAAAACCGCCGCTCACAATCTTGAGCTGCTGGCCAACCTTCCACGACTGCGGGTGGAGAACCGGCCGCTCCTCGTCGGCGTCTCGCGCAAATCTTTCCTCGGGAAAATTTCCGGCCCTTCCGGCGATCGGGCGAGCGCCACCGTCGCCCTGACCTCCCTCCTGCGCGCGCGCGGCGCCGATGTCCTGCGGGTCCACGACGTGGCCCAAAACGCCACCGCCTTGCACACCACTCAAGCTCTCCTCGCTGCCACCCGATGATCGAGCAAATCAGCCATATCTTTTTTGAGAAATGGCGCAGCGCCGTCGAGATCCTGCTTCTCAGCGTCGTCATCTATTACGGTTATCTATATTTCCGCGGCACCCGCGGGGCCAAGGTGCTGACCGGGATGGCGATCGTCTTCCTCACCCTCATCTTGATCTCGCAACTCCTGAACCTGGTCGTGATCAGCTTCATCATCCGCAGCTTCTCCGTTTTCCTCGCCGTCGCGCTGGTGGTTATTTTCCAACCGGAACTTCGTCGCGCGCTGGCCGAGTTGGGCGGTCATCCGATCTTTTCCCTGACAAGCGAGAAGCGTGAGACGGTGCATGATCTGGCCGAGGTCGTGACCCAGCTCTCGAGCAAGCAATTCGGCGCCCTGATCGCGATCGAGCGCGACACTTCGATCAAGGTTTACGAGGAGACCGGTGTCATCGTGGACGCGGCTTTTTCGACCGAGCTCTTGCTCACACTCTTTCACCCGAAATCGGCCCTGCACGACGGCGGCGTGATTGTGCGCAATGGCCGGATCGCCGCCGCGGCCTGCATTTTTCCGGTGAGCCAGCGCGAAACCCTCGATCGCAGTCTTGGCTTGCGCCATCGCGCGGCGCTGGGGATCACGGAGGAATCCGACGCGGTCGCGGTCGTCGTCTCGGAGGAAACGGGAGCAATCTCGATCTGTTACCGACGCCGGCTCGAGCGTAATTTTACCCCGGAAACCTTCCGCCAACGGCTGGGCGAAGTTTTACTCCATCGTCATCATGAAGAAGCTGATCCTGAACAACTGGCGCGCGAAACTGACCTCCCTCCTGCTCGCGACCGCGCTCTGGTACCTCATCAAGAAGAACGTGGCAACGACACCCTCGCCGTCTGAATTGAACGAACGCCCGGCGGCTGTCGAAGTTCGTTAGGCGAAACGCGCGCTGTAGACGCTTCGCGCTTCGGAGCCCGGGCCGGCGCGGTGCTCGTAGGGCGGGGTGCGGTCCGCGCCGTCCCCCCCCGCGTGG
>JBBPZS010000061.1:0-12100 GCA_038198605.1 Chthoniobacterales bacterium
GATGCTGCCGCCCTTGATGGGGTGGGAGGACGGGACTCTTCCCCTTCCCTTCTTTGTAGGCAAAGGAAGGCGGGGGGACAAGGAAAAACCTCAGGTTTTTCCTGGTTATTGGTTATTGGGGTAAGGGTTGTTGGGATGAAGACGGGGAAGAAAGTCAGAAGGATGAAGGCGGGCGGAAACGCTGACTGACGCGAGCTGGGATGCCGCGCCAGAGACGAATGGAGCGAGCTGGGAAGCCGCGACATAGATGGGCCGTAACGCAGGCGAAGCCGAGGCCGGGCTTTCCAAGCCGAGAGGCCGATTGAGCGGGGGCTAATACAGCCAGCGGGGGCTGTGCTGGATAGACGAAGCCCGGAGGGTTTGATGCGGGGTCGCAGCGAATCAAAGAGTCAAGCCCGAAGGGGGAGCGCATGGGAGATGCGCGAATCAAAAGCTGCGCTGAGACAGCGCACGCTACAGGCGGAGGGAGAGGACGAGGTGGCTGGAGGGACGACCTCCGTGTCGTCCGCCTTACACAATTGAGGACGGGACGGCGCCCGTCCCTCCAAGATAGAGCGGAGCTTAGTGACTCAAGCCTTCGGGGCGGAGGCGGCCATGGCTTGCTCGACGATGAGGGCGGCCAGCTCCTGGGTGGCGTCATCGAGGGCGGCGTTGGCGGCTTTCAGGCGCGGGGTTTCATGGCTCGCGATGGCTTCGTGGACTTTGCTCGTTAGGCTGGCAATCTCTTGTTTTTGCTCGACCGGCAGGCGATCGCCGGCGAGCTGAAAGGCTTTCTCGACCGCGCCCAGCATCTCTTCGGCTTTGAGCCTGGTCTCGGTCCAGACCCGCTCGCTCATGTCTTCAAAGGCGTGCTCGAGCGAGTCGGCGATCATCGCTTCGACGGCTTCGTCGGAGACGTCGACTGCGCTCGTGAGGGCAACGATTTTCTCCGCGCCGGTCTGCGTGTCGCGGGCCAGGACGTGGAGAATGCCGTCGGCATCGATCTCGAATTGCACCCCGACGCGGGCGACGCCCTTGGGCGCGGGCGGGAATTCGATTTCAAATTCGCCCAGCATCCAGTTATCCGCCGCCATCTCGCGCTCGCCTTGCAGGACTTTGATTTTCATCGCGCGCTGCTGGTTGACGGCGGTGGTGAACATCTCCCCCGCCCTGACCGGGATGGTGGAGTTGCGCGGGATGATGACGTTCATGAGGCCGCCGAAGGTTTCGATGCCTAACGACAAAGGGGTGACGTCGAGCAGGACGACGTCGCGGACCGCGCCGGAAAGGATGCCGGCCTGGATGGTGGCCCCGAGCGCGACGGCTTCGTCGGGATTCTGCGAAGTATTTGGCTCCTGCCCGAACAGCTCGGCAACGAATTGCCGGACGAGCGGCATCCGGGTCATGCCACCGACGAGGATGACTTCGTCGAGCTCGGCGGCGTCGAGTTTGGTATCGGCGAGGGCGCGCAGGCAATGCTCGCGGGTGCGTTGAATGATGGGGCCGGCGATTTTCTCGAGCACTGCGCGGGTGAGCGCGTAGGTGAGATTTTCGCCGCCGACAAAGGGCGCATCGATGCGCACGCTCTCGTCGGTCGAGAGCCGATGCTTGGCCTCGATGACGAGCTCGCGCTTTTGCCAATTGGGAATGGGAAGTTGGCAGGCGGCCACGAGCGCGGCATCGATGTCGTCGCCGCCGAGGTGAGTATTGCCGCTGGTGGCGAGCACCTGGAAGACGCCGTTATCCAGCTCCAGGATGGAAATGTCGAAGGTGCCGCCGCCGAGATCGTAAACGGCGATCTTGGATTTCGCGGCAAGCTTATCGAGTCCGTAGGCGAGGGCGGCGGCGGTCGGTTCGTTGATGATGCGCTCGACGGTGAACCCGGCGGCTTCGCCAGCAGCTTTGGTGGCGTTGCGTTGGGCGTCGTTGAAATAAGCCGGCACGGTGATGACCGCGCGGGTGACGGACTGATCGAGCGCCGCTTCGGCATCGCGCTTCAATTTGCCCAGAACGAGCGCCGAGATTTCCTCTGGCGCGTACTCGCGGTCGCGGACTCTAATCCGCAGCGCCCGGCCCGCTTGCCTAACGATCTCGTAATCGGAGGGCAATTCCGCAGTCGCCGCATCGTCGCCGCGCAGGCCGATCAAACGCTTGGCCGAGTAAACTGTGGCCGCCGGCGCGACCGCCCGCATGCGGCTGGCGGCGGTGCCGACAAGTGGCTCGCCAGTTTCCGGAAAATGCACAACGGACGGAGTGAGGCGCGAGCCATTGGCGTCGGCGAGCAGGATGGGAAAGCCCGCTTCCATCACTCCGATGAGGGAGTTGGTGGTGCCGAGGTCGATGCCGACGATCATGGGAAAGTAGAAGGTAAAAAGTGGAAAGTAGAAAGAGCGATTTGGGACTCTCCCCTTCCCTGCGGACTCCGCCGGCTCCGCGGTTCACTCAGTTGTCTGGAGCTAGGAGGGAGCTTTCTCCATCGCCACCCGAACCGGCGGCAGCCCCACAATCTCATAAGTGCCCGAGGCAACACCGATCCCGGCTTCATCGAGCCCGGACAGGATCTCACGGTTCATCCGGTCCTTGATCCCGCGCACCCCGCGTTCGTTGACGACGAAGCGGACGGTGAGCTCGACCCAGTTATCGGTGATCCTATAATAAACTTTCGGCTCGAATTCGGCGTCGTTGACAAAGTAGCGCCGTCGCATCGTCTCGAGCGCTTCGTGGCTGACTTCACTGACGTTGACGGTGTGCCGCCGCGCGACGTCGAGGAGGATCTGCTCGACCTTCGCGCGATCGTCGCGATACGAAACCGGGATCATGATTTCCTCCCAAAGATAGGGAAAGTCGCGGGTGTAATTGAAGACCGGCTCTTCGAAAATCTGGCCGTTGGAGACGGTGACGACGCGGCCGGTGTATTGCCGGCTGCGCACCCAGATGGCGGGATCGGCGTTCTGGACCGAGGCCGGTTGTCCCATCTCCATGATGGTCGTCTGGAGAAAACCAAGCGCGATGACGTCGCCGCGCACGCCGCCCATGACGATGCGATCGCCCACGCTGAAAGTATTGCCGCGCAGAATCACCATGTAGCCGGCAAATGCGGTTACCACTTTTTGGAGGGCGAAGGCGAGGCCAGCCGTGACCAGCCCGAGCGCGGTAGCGAGCCGGGTCGGGTCGTCAAACCAGATGGAGAGAACGGTGAGAAGAAGGAGCAGCGCGGTGGCGAGAGTAATCGCCTGGCCGCTCCAGAAGGCGAGCCACGCCTTGTCGCGCGGCAGGATCCAGCGCACCAGCGCGCGCAGAATCCAGCGCGTGAGGAGAAAAACGCCGATCGCGGCGAGGGTGAGGAGAACCTTCTGGCCATTCTCGGGATTTACCCCGACGAACTTAATCCCGAAAAGCTCCCAAGATCGCCCGAGCGGGGACGGGCCCGGGGCGGCGAGGAGGAATAGCGGGAGCAGGTTCGACTCGAGCCGCGCGACGGCCGGGAGCGTCCCGGAGAGAATAGGCGACGAGCAGCGCGCCAGAGCGGTGCCGGTCGCCGGACGCACTAAACGCCCCTAACGAGCTGCACCACGATCGCGACGACCGCGAGAATCACAAGGATGTGAATGAAACCGCCGAGAAGATGGAAGCCGAGCCAGCCGATCAACCAGAGAACCAAAAGAATCACTGCAATTGTCCAGAGCATAATAATATTTCGGCTGCGCCGACGCGTATGGTCGTGCCGACATTGCGCGGCGCCGGAACTTTAGGCCGATTCTCTTTGGCAAAGCGCGGTTTTCAGCAAACGTATCGCTGCTTTGAAACTCCCGTTCAGTCTTTTTCTCGCGCTCCGTTATCTCAAGCCGAAGCGCACGTTTGTTTCGATCATCACGCTCGTCTCGGTCTTCGGGGTGACGTTAGGCGTGATGGTGCTCATTCTCGTCATCTCGGTCATGACCGGGTTCGATCGCGAGCTGCGCCAGAAGGTGATCGATTTCGACGCCCACATCCTGGTCACGACCGACAGCGTGATGAACAACTGGCGCGATCTAACGGTGAAGATCCGGAACACGCCCAACGTGGTCGCGACCGCACCGTACATCCAGGGACCGGTGATCGTGGAATTCCAAAACCGGCGGCTGGCCCCGATGATCCGCGGGATCGATCCAGTGGAGGAAGAGAAGGTGATTCCGCTGCGCAAATTCATCAAGTTGGGTAAGCTCGATCTCGATGGCGACAAGACCATCCTCGGGGTCGAGCTGGCGCAAAAGCTCGGGCTAACGGTGGGCGACAAGCTGACGGTTTATTCGCCGGGCAACCTCGGCGAGATCCTCGATAAGCTGAAAGAGCTGGACAAGAAACAGGGCGAGGAGAAAGAGCGTGCGGTGGACGATCTGCGCGAGGTTGTGCTCCCGAAAGAATTGACCGTGACCGGCATTTTCGAAACCGGGCAGTATCTGCACGACTCTGAGTTTCTGCTCGTGCCGATCTTCGTTGGCCAGGAACTTTACGGGCTGGGCGACGCGCTTCATGGCCTGACCGTGAAGACGACCAATCCCGACAACGCCGCGCAAGTGAAAGCGGCGATCGAGAAATATCTGGAGCCGCCCGAGTACGCCCAGACGTGGATCGAGATGAACAAACAATACTTCGACGCGGTGAGTCTCGAGCGCACGGTGATGGCGTTCCTGCTTTTCTTCATCGTGATCGTGGCGGCGTTTGGGATCATGAACACGCTCATCACCGTGACGGTGCAGAAGCGGCGCGAGATCGGGATCATGAAGGCGGTCGGCGCGACAATCGGGCAGATCATGGGCGTCTTTCTTTTCCAGGGAATCGTCGTGGGTGTCTTCGGCACCCTTTCCGGCCTCGCCGCCGGCATGACGTTGATCCGGTTTCGAAATGAATTCAGCCGCTGGCTGGCCGGCACCTTGCACATCGAGATCTTTCCGCGCTCGGTCTATCAGTTCTCCGAGATCCCGGCCGAAGTCATCCCGGGCGATGTGGTCAGGATCTGCATCGCCGCATTCATCATATGTTCGTTAGCCGCGCTCATTCCGGCCTACTTCGCGGCGCGCGTTGATCCGGTAAAAGCTTTGCGCTACGAATAGCGAACCTGAGGATTTTGCCGGTGCGCCTTTGCCTCGTTCTTCTCTTTTTGCTCTTGGCTCCCCTCGCCCGCGCGGCGGAGTGGGAGACGTTCAAGGACTGCCGCTATTTGCCTAACGCCGCGAACGACGGCGACAGTTTCCATGTCCGGGCCAGCGGGAAGGAATACATCTTCCGGCTCTACTTTGTCGACACCCCGGAGACCGACACAAGCATTGCTGAGCGCGTCGCCGAGCAGGCGAAATATTTCCGCGTCAACACCGCCGAGACCCTCCAGATCGGCCACGAAGCCGAGCGTTTTACCCGGCAAAAACTTTCGCAGCCCTTCACCGTCCGCACCTGCCTGCAGGACGCGCGCGGGCGCAGTCGGCTGCCGCGCTATTTCGCCTTTGTCCAGACCGACAGTGCCGACCTCGGCGAGTCGTTAGTCGCAAACGGCCTCGCCCGCGTGTACGGCGCCGCTTCCGATCCGCCCGAGATGGACAAGGCCGACGTCGAGTGGGGCAAGCTCCAGGAGTATGAGCGAAAAGCGAAACAGCAGTCGATCGGCGGCTGGGGCATCGGCAGCGGCCGGCGCAACATCCGCGCGCGCGAACAACCCGGCCCGAGCACCGATTCCTTCGACGCCTTCTTCCACCCGAAAAGCGCGACGACAAAAGCGGCCCAGGCAACCGCCGGCGCGAAGCTCGACGTCAACACCGCCACGATGGAAGCGCTGCAAAATATTCCGGGTGTGGGCAACGTCCTGGCGGGCAGAATTATCGACGCTCGCCCTTACCAAAGCGCGGACGATCTCCGCCACGTCAAAGGCATCGGCGCGAAGAAATACGAAAAGCTCCGTCCTTTTTTCGAGTGATCCAGAATGCCTGACCAGAGCAGCCAATCGGAAGTCGGCAACATCACCCGCCTTGTCGTCAAGCATGCGCGCGACGCTTTCCAGAGCGACGCCTCCATCGCCACCGAGTGGCAGGCTTTGAACTTCACGGCCGCGCCAGATTTTACTCGCGCCGTCGCGCAATACGAAGCTTTCCTCGCCCTGCTCCGCGGCAACGATTGCGAGATCATCGCCCTGCCGCCGGCTAGCGGTGCCGGGATGGATTCCATCTACGTGCGCGACGCCGCTGTCGTCTGCGATCGCGGGGTTATCCTTTGCCGAATGGGCAAGGCCCTGCGCGCGGGCGAGCCGGCCGCGCAGGAAACCGCCTTCCGCGCCCTTGGCCTAACGATTCTGGGAACCATTCAGCCGCCCGGGAAACTCGAAGGCGGCGACGTTGCCTGGCTCGACCAGCGGACCCTCGCCGTCGGCCGCGGCTATCGGACTAACGACTCCGGCATTGCGCAGCTGCGCGACTTCCTCGGCGAGAGCATCGACGAGCTGATCACTGTTCCCCTGCCCCATTGGCGCGGCGCGGGCGACGTTTTTCATCTCATGTCGTTCTCAGCCCGGTCGATCGCGACCTCGCAGTGGTCTATTCACCGCTCATGCCCGTTCCGTTCCGCGAGCAACTGCTCGAGCGCGGCTTTACCTTCGTCGAAGTGCCGGAGGAAGAATTCGAAAGCATGGGAGCGAACGTTCTCGCGCTGGGGCCACGGCGATGTCTGATGGTGGCGGGCAATCCAGTCACACGCGCCCGCTTGGAATCCGCCGGCGCGGAGGTCACGGAATACGACGGAAGCGAAATCAGTCTCAAGGGAGGCGGCGGACCCACCTGTCTGACCCGGCCGTTATGCCGGGAATTGGTCTCGCCGCAGAGCTAATCCTCCGCCGAAGTTCATGGAAGCCCCGCCGCGCAGAACGAGCGACGCGATGAAGATCCAGAGAGACGATCTCCGCGGAACGGCAATCATCGAATTGCTGCAGGAGCATTTGCGCTGCATGGAGGGTGTCTCTCCGCCGGAAAGCCGGCATGCCCTCGATCTCGATGGACTGCGCGGGCCCAAGATTGCGTTTTACACGATCTGGAACAATACCGACCTGGCCGGTTGCGGCGCGTTGAAGGAGCTGACGCCCGATCATGGGGAGATCAAATCCATGCGGACCGCCGACGCTTTCCAGCGCCGGGGAGTGGCCGCACGCATGCTGCGGCACCTCATCGCAGAAGCAGAGCAACGCGGCTATCGCAAACTCAGCCTCGAGACCGGTGCGATGGGATATTTCGAACCGGCTCGACAGTTATACGCCAGCTTCGGCTTTGCTTATTGTGAGCCCTTCGGCTGGTATCGGAAAGACCCCCAATAGCGTCTTCATGACGAGAGGGATCGGAATTTCGCGGGGAACGCCAAATCGGTTGATCTCCCCTCGCGTTACCCGCGGCCACGCCGGCTGGACCCGGCCGCGGGAACGAGGTTGATGGATTAGGGCGTCGGAGCCGGGCTCTGATCGCGCACCGCGTCGGCCTGGTTTTCGATCGCGTCGGCTTTCTGCTCGGTGGCGTTTCGGGTCGCATCGGCCTTGTTTTCCATGGCGGCGTTGGTCGAGTGATCGTTCGACATCGACTTCTGCGACTCGATCGCATCGGCTTTCTTCTCCCCGTTGTCGCGCACGGCATCGGCCTTGTTTTCCATTTGGTCGGCTTTCTTTTCGACGGCGTCTTCGCGCGCATTTTCTTGCTTGGAATCGCAGGAGCTGAAGGCCAGCGCAGAAGCGGCGGCAATGGCGCAGAGGGTGATTTGTCGGATGGAGTTGGATGTTTTTTTCATTGCCCTTAGATCGCGCCTGAAGGGGAATGCGGACGCGTCGGGTTCTGCCCTTGGCAATAATGAAACCGCCGGGCCCGGGGCAAACGAATCTAAAATGAAACTCGTGCGCGCGGATGACGCGATCAGACGTCGGCCGATGCGGGTGTGCGCAGCGCAGGAGTCGCGGCTGGGTTCAAGGGCTGCTGGCCGGTGGGGATGACGCCGGTCCAGCAGCTTCGCTCGCCGGGAGAAGAAGGCCAAAATCCGCCTCGTTAGGCTGGCGCTCTCATCGCGCTAGCCGGCGATGGCGCGGACTACGACAGCCATAAGCACGAACAAGAGAACGACGAGTCCAAGCAGGCTCGCGAGCACGACCGTGTCCTGGGTTTGGGCGCGCCGCTCCGCTTCGGCATAGGGAATATTGGTAAAGCTGACCATGGTGTAGAGCGGCAGGTAAATCCCGGGCAGCGCGCCCTCGAGAAAATGGTCGAGCTTCTTTTTCGCGCGGAAGGCCGGGGAAGCGGTTTTGTCGCGCATCTCGATAAAGTTCTGAACTGCAAGGTCGGCCAGGGCATCGGCGTTCTCCTTGCGCCGCCGCGAATACTCGGCGAAGGCGCGCCCACGGTCGTTAGGGAACTCGGCCAGGCATTCGTCGAAGACAACGCAATCTTCGAAGGCGGCGTTCATTCCCTGACCATAAAAAGGCACAACGGCATGGGCGGCGTCGCCGACGAGCGCGACCTTGTCCTGATAATGCCAGGGAGCGCAGCGAATGGTGACAAGCGATCCGGTGGGATTTTCGCGGTAGTCCTCCAGCAGCGCGGGCATGAGCGGAACGGCGTCGGGAAATTCCTCGTCGAAAAAGCGGCGCACTTCGTCGTCGGTCGTGGTGCTGGCGAAGCTGCGTGGGCCGTCGAATTCCCAGAACAAGGTGCAGGTGAACGAGCCGTCGGGGTTGGGCAGCGCGATCATCATGAAAGTTTTGCGCGGCCAAATGTGAAGGGCGTTTTTTTCCATCGGCCACGAGCCATCCGCGCCCGGCGGAATGGTCAGCTCCTTGTAGCCGTGGGCGAGATAACTCTGGCTGTATTCAAATCGATTCAGGCGCTGCATCGCCCCGCGCACGGCGGAGAAGGCGCCATCGACCCCGATGATTGCTTCGGCCCGTGCGGTGGTGGGTTCGTTCGTTTCGTTGTTGAGGAGCTGGGCAGCGGGGGCGTCGAGATCGACGTCGAGGCAGCGCTGGTTGAATTTCACCTGCACATTCGGATAACGCTGTGCCGCTTCGATCACGACCGTGTTCAAGGCGCCGCGGCCGATGGAGTTGATGTGCTTGGCCGGGTCGCGATCGTAGGGCGAAAAATGGAGGCCACCGTCCCGGTCATGAATCATGCGGCCGCGCATCGGGATGGCGTGCTGGAGCACTTCCTCGGCGATGCCGAGCTTTTGCAGGGCGTGGATCCCGCGGGTGGAAAGGGCGAGATTAATGGAACGGCCGCCGACGGTGTTCCCCGCTCGCGGATCAGACCGGCGCTCGAAAAGATCGATCTCGTAACCGCGCCGCCCCAGGTAACCCGCGAGCAGGCCGCCCGCCAGGCCGCTCCCGATAAGGGCGAATCTTGATCCCATGCGCGCTCTACCGTGGCTCTTTCCCGGATTTTGCCAAGTCCGGAGGAACAGGCCACAATCTTCGCCAGGCAAATCCTCCCATTTGGCACCATCACTGCTGAGAGAGGCAAAGGCGCGCGATGAAATCGGACCCAAATCCAGAAGAGGAAAAAGGCAACACCTTCGAGCTCAAAGCCATTCTCGTGGTGGATGACGATCAGCAGCTCGCTTCCGCCCTGCAGTGGATCCTGGCCGACGCCAACTTTCTCGTCGATGTCGCTTTTGATGGCGAAGAGGCAATCATGAAAGTGAAAGCGCACGAATACGACGCGGTCATTTGCGATTTAAAGATGCCGAAGCTGCGCGGCGACGAATTTTACCTGAAAGCGCGCGAGCTGCGGCCGGAGCTTTCCGATCGCTTCATCTTCATCACCGGATACGCGACGGACCCCGTCCTCCGCTCTTTCCTGGTCGAGAACGAAGTGAAATTTCTGGTCAAGCCGTTCCCGATCAAGGGCCTGATCGCCTGCGTCGACGAGATGTCTCGTTAGGCGCGGCGGAGCGCGTTAGATTTACGGAAGCCGGCGCAAGACCAGCTCTTCGGGGACGGAGATGATGAGGGAAGTGGCTTTCCCCTTTTCGTCCGTTACGAAACGAAAGGTCCGATCGGAGTCCTCTTCAAAAAACACGTTCTCGCTTTCCGGGGTCATGATCATTTTCTCGCCCAGCCAGGTGGTTTCGAGATGGTTGTCCACCACCTTGAGGGTGATGGAAAAGCGGTCTTCCAGCCGGTAATCGCCCGCGTAGGAGCGCAACGTCGCCGGCTCCAATTTTCGGGCTTTGTGGACGGGCGGAGCGAGCCCGGGAATAAATGAACCGGCCAGGCGCTGAGCAATGGAGCGGGCAGAAGCACCGGCCCGATTGCAGAAGACGACGACCGTGAGCTGATCGTCGGGATAGTGTGCGATGTAGGAGGCGAAGCCCTGCCAGGCGCCGCCGTGTTCCAGAAGCCGATGGCCGGAGGGAGTCTTGGTCACGCCCCAGCCAAAGCCGTAGGGCGCGGTTGTGCCGTCATTGAGTTTTACCGGCGACCACATCTGCTCGTAGCTTGCATGGCTGAGGAGCATTTCCTTAACCAAAGCCTCGGCCCAGCGCGCCACGTCGTCGGCGTTCAGGTAAAGGCAGCCGTCCGCCGTCGTGTTCAGGCTGGGCGAGACCCAATCCTGATTTTTCAGCACGCCCCCGCGCAGCCGGTAACCCGCGGCCCGATGCGGAATGATATCCGCTTCGCTGATGACGCGGGCCGCTTTCATTCCCAGCGGCTGGAAGACGCGCGCCCGCAAAAAATCGCCATAGAACTTCCCGCTCACCCGGTGAATGAGCACGCCTAACGACAAATAGCCGAGGTTGCTGTAGGACCACTTTTCTCCAGCCGCGAAAGCGAGCGGTTGGGCCCGGACCATCTCCATGAATTCGTCTTCGGTGTAGTCCTCCCGCATCGAAAAATCTTCCGGGTAATCTCCCAGCCCGGAAGTGTGGGTGAGAAGGTGACGCACCGTGATCCCGGCCCAGCTTTTCGGCACGGTGAGATATTTCGCGACCGGGTCTTCGAGCGCAATCTTGCCCTCCTCGACCAGGAGCATGATGGCGAAGGCGGTAAACTGTTTTCCCATCGAGGCGGACTGGAAAAGTGTCTGCGCAGTGACGGGCACATCGTGCTCGAGACTGGCCATGCCGTGCCCGGCCTGCAGGACCGTTGCGCCCCGGTGCCGCACCATGATCGCGCAACCGGGAATCTGCTTTCGCTTCATGTAAGCGTCGACAAATTCGTCCGCGCGATCGTCTGCCAAAGCCGCTCCCGCGCTCGTCAGGCAGATCAGCGCGAGCGCGCCACCGAGGGTTTGCGAGAGAAGGCGGGCTGACATCGGTAACCTAATGATGTTCCGCCAGGATGCGGGTGAAACGCCAGACCTCGGCAAAGGTGTTGTAAAGCGGAGTGGGCGCGACCCGGATGACGTTAGGCTCGCGGAAATCGGTCTTCACTCCCGCGCGCTCGAGTTTCTCGAAAAGCTCGCGCGGATGTTCGTGGACAAAGATGGAAAGCTGGGCGCCATGCTCGTTAGGCGCAGGCGGGGTGATGACGGTGAAACGCGCTGAGCCGACCTCTTCCAACAAGAACTGCAGGTAGCCGGTGAGACGGAGCGATTTGGCGCGAAGCGTTTCCATGCCGCCGGCCTCGTCGAAGAGCGCGAGCGACGCGCGCACCGGCGCCATCGCGAGAATCGGCGGGTTGCTCAATTGCCATGAATCGGCTGAGGGCACCGGCACAAACTCCGGCTCGAGCTGCATCCGGAAACGCGTCGCCGGATCGTTCCCCCACCAACCGGCGAGCCGAGGCAGTTCGCGGTTGGACGCGTGGCGCTCGTGCATATACGCGCCCGCGACGGCGCCAGGGCCGGAGTTGAGATATTTGTAGGAACACCAGACGGCGAAATCGACATTCCAATCGTGCAACGAGAGCGGGACATTGCCGGCCGCGTGCGCGAGATCGATCCCGACAAGGCAGCCGCGCTTCTGCCCCGCGGCCGTGATTTTCGCGATATCGAAAAGCTGACCGGTGAAAAAGTTTACGCCTGCGAAAAGGACGAGCGCGATTTCGTCGCCATGCTTCTCGAGCAGGGCCTCGATGTCATCCTGGCGAAGTGCGTGCTCCCCTTCCCTTGGCTTTGCCAAAACGAGCGAC
>JBBPZS010000062.1:0-8557 GCA_038198605.1 Chthoniobacterales bacterium
ACCAGGCGTGAAAAGCGAGGAGCTGAAGCGAATAGGCGGCGACGAAAACAAGCGCGACCCATTTCGCCAGGATGCGGAGGAAGAGTTCGACGTTGGGATAAATCGCGGCGAAGGCGATGAAGACCGCGAAATGGATTGTCGCCGAACCGGCCAGGCCGGTGCGGAGCCAGAGCCCGCTGATGGTGAGCAAAATCGGCGGCACACAGAGGAGCAAAAGATAAAGCGTTATGAAGGCGCGCCGCCCGATGAAGCGTTCCACTTCGCGCCCGAAAGCGAAGAGCATATACATCTCGATCGCGAACCAGATAAGACCAGACGGCGAATGGACGAAGGCGTAAGTGACAACCTGCCAAAGCCGGCCACCGCCGAGGACCTGGGCGCTGTCGAAGGCCAGGAAGTTGAGAAAGCCTCCAGCGCCGATCGCGACGAGCAGGCAGCTCACGATCATGCAAACGACGTGGACCATCACGAGCAGGGTCGTGACATGGATCGGATAACGACCCATCCAGGCTACCGGCTGGTAGTCATCCGAAGTCGCGACGCCGAACATAGTAGCGACAGTAAACGGCTCGGTGCGGGGGAGCGCAAGCTCCCACCTCGTCCGCCGCTGCCCCTCGATCGGTGCCGGCTCTTCCATCCGTCCCCGGGATTTTTTTCCTTGGCCAAGCGGCTGAAGCGTTCAAATTAGGAATCCGCCTGCACGCGGGCGTCTGCAAATTTATGGAAAATATCGCTCCGGCCATTTCAGCGCCCAGTGGCATGGGTGAAAACAACCCGGCCAACCAGGCGGTGCTCGACTGGGTGCATGAAGTCGAGGCGCTGACCAATCCCGACAACATCTTCTGGTGCGACGGCTCGGAGGCGGAGAATGACTACTTGTTAGGCGAAGCCTGCCGCCAGGAGGTCCTGATCAAGCTCAACCAGGAAAAGGCGCCGGGCTGCTACCTGCATCGCTCCAATCCGAACGACGTCGCGCGGGTCGAGCAATTCACCCTCATCTGCACCCCGACGGAAGAGGAAGCCGGCCCGACCAACCATTGGGCCGACCCGGCCGAGACCTACAGCAAATTACAGGAGCTCCTGAAAGGCGCGATGCGCGGGCGGACGATGTTCGTCGTGCCCTACATCATGGGCCCGCCCGATTCGCCCCTGGCCAAGGTTGGCTACGAAATTACCGACTCGATTTATGTCGTCTTGAGCATGCGCATTATGACCCGGATGGGGGCGCAGGCCTCGGAGAAACTGGGCGAAAAAGCGGACGCGGAATTCAATCGCGGCGTTCATTCGCTGCTCGATCTCAACCCGGAGCGGCGCTGGATCTGCCATTTCCCGCAGGACAACGCCATCATCTCGGTCGGCTCCGGTTACGGCGGTAACGTCCTCTTGAGCAAAAAATGTCTCGCCCTCCGGATCGCTTCTTACCTCGCTAAAAAGCAGGGCTGGCTCGCTGAGCACATGCTCATCCTTGGGGTGGAATCGCCGGAAGGGAAAAAGCATTACGTTGCGGCTGCCTTCCCCAGCGCCTGCGGGAAAACAAATTTCGCCATGCTCATCCCGCCAAAACGGTTCGACGGCTGGAAAATCACCACCATCGGCGACGACATCGCCTGGATGGAGATTGGTAAGGATGGACGGCTCTACGCGGTCAATCCGGAGAACGGTTATTTCGGTGTCGTCCCCGGGACGAGCTACAGCTCGAATCCGAATGCGATGCACGCGATCGAGCACGACACGCTCTTCACCAATGTTGCCCTAACGAAAGAGGGTGACGTCTGGTGGGAGGGAAAAAATGGCGAGCCGCCGGCCGAGGCTACGGACTGGAAAGGCAATCCCTGGACGCCGGCCGCGAAAGAAAAAGCGGCCCATCCCAACAGCCGCTTCGCCGTCCCGATGCGGAACAACCCGGTCCTCGACCCGGAAGTGGAAGACCCGATCGGCGTCCCGATCAGCGCGATTATTTTTGGCGGGCGTCGCAGTAACACCATGCCGCTCGTTTTCCAGGCCGACGATTGGCAGCATGGCGTTTACCTCGGAGCGACGATGGCTTCCGAGACGACCGCGGCCGCGACCGGCGCGGTCGGCAAGGTCCGGCGCGACCCGATGGCGATGCTGCCGTTCTGCGGCTACAACATCGGCGATTATTTCCGGCACTGGCTCGCGACCGGTCCGCGCCTAACGAATCCGCCGCTCATCTTTCACGTCAATTGGTTCCGCAAGAACAAGGAGGGCAAATTCCTCTGGCCCGGTTTCGGCGACAACATGCGGGTCCTGAAATGGATCATCGATCGCTGCGAAGGCCGGGGTGGGGCGGGGGAAAGCCCGATCGGCGCGGTCCCGCGGCCGGAAGATCTCGACATGAAAGGAATGGAAGGCGTCTCCGAGGCGAGCCTGGGCGAACTGCTTTCGGTCAAGCCCGACGAGTGGGCGAAAGAGCTGGCGGGGCAGGAGGAATTTTTCCAAACCCTCCAGCCCTATGTGCCGCAGGAACTGCTCGATCAGCACGGCAAGCTGGCCCAACGGCTCGGTTAATCTGGAGGGACGACCGCCGTGTCGTCCCGTTTCTCCGGACGGGACGGCGCCCGTCCCCCCATCAATAGGCCGAGGCGGGCGGCACGATCAGCTGCACCATTGTCCGGACGATGATCCCGCACTCCAGGGTCAGGTTCCAATTTTCCAGATACTCGATGTCGCACGCGACCCGATTCTGGATGTCCTTGCTCGATTGCGCTTCGCCCCGGAAACCGCGCACCTGGGCCAGCCCGGTGATCCCCGGCTTGACGAAAGTCCGCACTTGGTAGTTCGCCATCAGCTGGGAAAACTGGGCATTGTGCTGGATCAGGTGCGGGCGCGGACCGACCACGCTCATGTCGCCGCGGAGGACGTTCCAGAATTGCGGGATCTCGTCCACGCTCAGTTTACGAAACCATTTGCCTAACGGATAAACGCGCTCGTCTTCGCTCGTCGCCTGGCGGGAAAGGTCTTCGTTGGCCACGTGCATGGTGCGGAATTTCCAGATGTCGAAACGGCGATTTTGAATCCCGGCCCGGGTCTGTTTGTGGAAAAGCGGCCCGGGCGATTGCAGGCGTTGCGCGAGCCAGACGATCACGGCCAGGGGCGGGAAAACGAAGAGAATGATCGGGAGCGCGAGGACGAAATCGATCGTGCGTTTGACTGCGCGATTGAAGGGATTCTCCAGCGGCTCCTCGCGCAGCCCGACGAAACGAAAGCCGTCATCGTCGAAATGCGTCACGGGATGGCCGAGCTTTTCTTCGAGGTCGCTCACGATAATGAGGCGCACCCCGAGCTGGTCGCAGGTCGCGATGAGACTGCGATTCAATTCAGTGAATTGCGGGAACTCGAGCATGATCACCTGGGTCACGCCATGCTCCTCGATCGCGCTCCGGAAACGGTCGGCGCCGCCGAGGACGGGAATTTTGTCCTCGGTGCAATCGAGCGGTTCCTCGCAAATAATCCCGACCGTGCGCAAACCCATCTTCGCCTTGCGCCGGAGCCAGCGGCGGAGCTGCGCCGCCTTCGCGGTCGAGCCGACGAGGAGCGTTTTTTCTTCCCGGCGAAAAATTCCGCGAGCGAGGAATTCCGGCATAAAGTGATGCGAAAAAAGGAGCGCGATATAGAGCCAGGGCAGGAAATTGAAGAAGAAAATTCGCGAGATGAAGGCGTCCTTGGTCGCGACCAGGTAAAAGACGAGCACCCCGGCGCTGGCGAAAGTCTGGCGCAAGGCGAGGCGATGCTGGCGCAGGAGTTCGCTCTGGAGAAAGTATCTTTTTGAGCCTTCCCGGCTGAGCGATTCCCCGAGCAGGCCGATGACGAGCATCGTGCAGTAAATGCTGTAGCGCCGCCAGGTCAGCTCGGCTCCTTCCGAGTAAAAGGTCACCATCAGCCAGACCCCAAACCAGAAGAGCGCGGCCACGATCGCGAGCTGGCAGAGCAGAAAGAGACGATACAATCCTTGCGTGCGCTGGGTGAGCATGGTTATCGACTGGGAATCATAAAGGCAGAATAGACGAGAACGCGTGCGCCGGGTCGATCGCCGGAGAGAAAGAATGGTTCGCTGGCATTGGAAAGCGCAAGTTGGTTAGGCTTACTCCATTTCACCGCAACTGGACGAACGATGCAACCTTCCGAACCAACCACGCGCACCCGAAGAGGTTCCGGCACGGCCGCCGGGAGCTGGGCCGCTCTCGCGTTGCCGCTGCTTGTGATCTTGGCCGCTTTTCTCGGGGGCGCCACGCAGCGCTGGAGTGTCGCCATCGTTCTCGGCTGTTTTTCTCTTCTCCTTCTCGTGCATCCGCCGCGCCTTTCCCTCGGCCCGGCGTTGAACATTGTCGCACTCCTCTTCCTCATGCTGGCGGCGGCCGCTTTTCTTCCGGCGCACTGGTTCACCCTGCCGCACTGGCGCGTTGCCCTAACGAAAGACTTCGGCGTCGAACTCGCCTCCACCGTCTCGGTCCAGCCCTGGCTGACCCTCGAAGGTCTGATCCTTCTTCTCGCCGGGATCTGCTGGATTTTTTACGTCACGACGCTCGATGCCCCCTTGCGCGACATCCGGCTCGCCGCGCGCACTTATGCCGCCGGGATCATCGCTCTCGCCGCGCTTTGCCTTTACCTGCGTTATCGCGGGAGCGCGCTGCCGTTTTGGCATAACGAACGCGGCTTTGGGCCCTTTCCGAATCGCAACCAGACGGGCGACCTGTTCGGCATTTCCACCATCGTCGTTCTCGGCTGCATGCAGGATGATTTCCGCCGCGGCCACAAACGCTGGCTCTTCTGGCTTTTCGGAGTCTGCGTCCTGACCGCGGCCCTCATCCTCGCTTTCTCCCGCGCCGGTATCCTGATTCTGATCGTGGGCGCGACCGCCTGGCTGGTGCGGCTGGCTTTCCGGAAATGGTCGGGCGGAGGAATCGCGATTGCCGTTTCGGCGATGCTCACGCTCCTCGCCGGACTGCTCGTTTTCGGCGGCGAAACGATCGCACGTTTCCGACCCGCCCTCGGGAGTTCGGACTCGATTCCTTCCGACTATCGCTGGCTCATCTTTCGCGATGCCTGGACGATGATCCAGGCTTCACCCTGGTGCGGACTGGGGCTGGGGAATTTCGAAAGCGTTTTTGCCCTTTATCGCGACGCTTCGCGCGGGGTGACCCGTTCGCTCCACCCCGAGAGCGACTGGTTCTGGGTCGCGGCCGAGATGGGCTGGCCCGCGCTGGTCCTGCTTCTGGCCGCCGCCCTCCTTTTCGTTAGGCGCGCGCTGCCTTTGCAGGAAGGAACCAATCAACGCCTGCGCTATACCGCCTTGATTGGGGCGGTGCTATTTTTGCTCCACGGTTTCGTCGACGTTTCCGGCCATCGCCTCGGGAGTTTCCTCGCCGGCACTCTCCTCCTCGGTTTGGCGCAGTTGCGACCGCTGGAGACGCCGCCCCGGCGCTGGCCGCCGATTCTTTTTCGCTTCCTTGGCGTCTGCTTCGCGCTCGTCAGTCTGCTCTGGTTCTTCGGCTGGCGCCGCGGCCTGCCGGTGCCGGGCCGGCTCGGGATCGAGAATGCGAAGAAGGCCGCGGTTGTGGCCAATCGTGGACACCGCTTTACCGAGGCTATCGGCCTGCTCGATCGCGGCTTGGAGTGGGCTCCGCTCGACTGGCAGCTCTACTTCCTGCGGGCCGTCGCCCGCGTCGGCTTGCGCGAATCGCCGGCGGAGGCGCTGGCGGATTTCCGGCGGGCCCGTTTCCTGGAGCCTAACGCCTACCAATTGCCTTTCGAGGAAGGAAAAGCCTGGCTCGGCTGGCAGCCGACCCTTGCCCTCACCGCCTGGCGCGAAGCGCTCCAGCGGCAGGGCGCACGGGAGGCGGGGATTTATTCGCTCATGCTGGCGGATGCGGCCAATTACGACACGCGCGTGCACGACGGGCTGCGCGAGTTTGCCCACGGTCGCCCCGATCTGACGATCAAATATCTCGAAACCGCGACCCGCCCGCAGTTCGAGGCCGTGCTGGAGCAGTTACTGGCGGCTGATCCCGAGCTCCAGCGTTTCAGCCCCGAGGAAAAGAAGCGATTCTTTGCCATCTGGTCCGAGCGCGATCCGCTCGAGCAGTTGCTCCGCGGCGTGCAAACCCATCCGGAGTGGCTCGAGTTTGCCTGGCCGGGGGTGGCCCGCTACCACGCCGGGCGGCACGAATACGAGGAAGCCTGGCAACTCGTTAGGCGTTATGCTCCGCCGCCCGCTTTACCGCAACACTCCCCGGAGGCGCCGCTCGCGCAGTTGGAACAGGAGCTTTATCGCAGCCCGGACGACTACGCCGCAGGGTACGCGCTTTTTCGGGCGCAATTCGATGCCGGCAAAACGGACGACGCTCTCGCCACTTTGCGTCACTTCACGAGCGGCCCGGAAGCGCCTGCTTATTTTCACTACCTCGAGGCGGAAGCCTGGGCGGCAAAGGAGCACTGGGAGCGGGCCTGGCAATCGTGGCAGGAATACCAGCGCCGTTCGCGCTGACCTAGTCGTCGTCTGCTGTGAAGTGATGGATGACCAAACGGTAGGTGCTTCGTTGTAGCGGCGGTCTGTGACCGCCGAATCTTCGCTCCGCTCCCCCCCGCGGCGGACACCGACCGCCGCTACAGAGCATGCCACAACTTTGCCATCATCTCACCACTGGCGAAGCACTAGTCGTCGTCGTTCGCGGTTTTGAATTCCGCCACGATCGGGAAGTGATCGGAGAGAAAATTCGGCGAGCGATTGTCGCTGAACTGCTTTTCTTCCAGGCCGAGCGATTTGTCGGAGAGACTGTGGAAACTGCCGGCGACATATTCTTTCTCCGTCGCATGCGCGATCGCGAAACCGTCCAGTTTGCTGCGGTGAAAGCCGCCGTTGAAGAAACCGAGATGGGTCGGCGCCTTGTCTTCGCTGGAAATGAAACGCAGCTCATGATGACGATCGAGCGTGGCGAAATTCTTCTCGTCACTGCCCTCGCCCGCTCCGGCCTGCCCCGCCGGTGTCATGTTGTAGTCACCGATCAGGAGGATGTCTTTCTCCGCTCCGTGGGCGGTCAGGTCGTGCAGCCGATCGGCGATCACCTGGCACTGGCGGTCGCGCATCTCGAGCGGCGAAACCGGCACGGTCTTCGATTTGCGCTTCGACTTGAGATGAACCCCAACAAGGAAAAAATCGAAATGGTCAATCCGGGCTTTGGCCAGCAGCGCCTTGCGCGTCGTCTTTTCCTCCGGGTCGTCGCCCGCGACGAGATCGTCGGATGCTTCGATCAACTCCGCATCGCTCACCTCGGTCGAAGGACGTTTGAGAATCGAGATGAGCTGCACCACTTCAGGCCCTTGCGGCGGCACCGGCACCGCGACCAACTCAAAACCATTTTTCGTCGCGGCTTTTGCGATCTCCTCCGCGGCCTCGGCCGGCCAGACTTCCTCGAGCACGATGAGGTCGGGCTTGATCTTGTTTGCGATGACTTCTCCCAGCCGCTCAATCCGGTCCTGCGGGATGGCGGTGGCGCCGGAAGCGCTGCGTCCGCAGGCCACATTCCAGGCTGCCACCCGCGCCGTCGACTCAGCGGCGGCCAGTCTGGGCAGGGCGAAGGCGGCGCTGACGATAAGAAAGCAGAGACTTGCGGTCTTGAATTTCGCATTCATAAAGGCGATCCGAGTTTCGCCCGACCGGGAACGCACGACAAGATCAACCAATTCGAACGAAACGTGACTACTCGATCGCGAAGATGAAAGAAACGAAGAACGCGGTGGCGCATCCTTCCTTTGCCGAAGCGTTCCGCTTCTGGCTCAAGCTCGGTTTCATCTCTTTCGGCGGACCGGCCGGCCAGATCGCGATCATGCAGACCGAATTGGTCGAGAAAAAGCGCTGGATCAGCCAGGCGCGATTCCTTCATGCGCTCAACTACTGCATGCTCCTGCCGGGGCCCGAGGCACAACAGCTTGCCACTTACATTGGTTGGTTGCTGCACCGGACCCGGGGCGGCCTCGTGGCCGGCGCTTTCTTTGTCATTCCCTCGATCTTCATTCTCTGGGGATTGAGTTTCGTTTACGCGGCCTACGGCAACCTGCCCTGGATCGCCGCTATCTTTTACGGCCTGAAACCCGCCGTCATGGGAATCGTGGCCGTGGCCGTCATTCGCATCGGCCGCAAGGCGCTCAAGAACGAGGTGATGTGGGCGTTGGCCGCGTTCGCTTTCGTCGCGATCTATTTTTTCAAGGTCCCGTTCCCGGTCATCATTTTGGGCGCGGGTCTGATCGGCTTCCTCGGGGGTTATTTTTGGAAAGCAAAATTCCACGTTGTCAGCGCGCACGGGAAAGCGGGGAACAGTTCCGTTCTTGATGACGAAACGGAATCGCCTCCGCACACCCAGCCGCGACTGGCCCGCGCGATCAAGGTCATCGCGGAACGTCTAACCCCTATGTAGAGAGTCAAGGGCGGCGTGCGAGTTCAGGTTCGTTTTAGTTCATGGTTTAAAGATTTGGTTTGGCGGTTTGGTCTGGTCTTCGGGAACGCTTCCTCTTCCGGTGGCTCGTGGCTTGGTATTCCACG
>JBBPZS010000063.1:0-21211 GCA_038198605.1 Chthoniobacterales bacterium
CACAAGAACACCCTCCGGGATTTCCTTTTCCGCAGCAAACTGCCGATGGCGGAAGACGATCAGCTCGGAAAGACGCGCGAATTCTGGAAGCTGATCGAGCAGGGCGAGCGTACGCGCAAGGCGTAAGGATTCGTTAGGGAAGATCGCCAAAGGGCTTGACGCGTAACTCTTTGCGCCTCACTACTGGTCGCGCTACTCGAAGCATTTCGCTTTGGTAGGCTCGCAGGATGGAACAGTCGGCGCCTGCCGTTTTTTTTTTCCACCGACAAAAGGAAAGGTAAGTATGCAATCATTGATCCGTATTCTCATTCTCGCCCTCTTCGGCCTCCTGCCGATGGCGGGTTTACAAGCGCAAGGGACGACCCCCGCGGCCACGGCGGACAAAACCGCGCCGACCGCAAATCCCAAGCGCCCCGATGTCTATCACGTCTTCGTCGTCAAAGCGGCTCCCGGGAAAGCCAAGGAGCTGGCTGATTTCCTCAAAGAACCCGATCCGGCCCATCCCAATAGCAAGGGCATCATGTTGCGACATCAGGATGGCGATGACTGGGATTACATTGCGATCGAGCACGAGGGACAGAAGGCGACGGTGGAGAGCGCCGGCACGCCTATGCCTCCCTCCAAACGCAGCTTGATGGAATGGCACACCGACACCTATGTCAATGGGCCCGCTTGGGCGGACTTTGCCAAGGCGCTGGGACTCGATGGCGACGCCTCCAAGACGGCTGGGGCCGTCTATATGGTGGCGGATTATCGGGCCGTCCCGGGCCATCGCGAGGAACTCGAGAAGATGCTAACCGAAACACCCGCGGCCGGGACCGATACTTCGTCCGGTAACGTTCTCCTGCAGCACCTCGAGGGCGCCTCTTGGAATTTCCTTGGCGTCGTGCGCTACGACTCGTGGGAGAAGTTTGCCGAGAACGAAAAGATCAGCATCGCCCAGACCGGTAAAGGCCAGGGCGGCTGGTTTGACCTGCGCAAGCATGTCGCCTCGCATCACGACACGCTGACCGATCGCATCATGCCGTAGTCGCGAAATTCGTACTCGAGATTCACCCGCGGCCGGACCGTTGCGAAGATTCGGCCGTGCGGGTGGATCATCCCCGCACAACCTCGCGCCGCCGCGGCGACGAATCCTTGGTAATGAAAGACACCAGCGTCACCAAAGTCAGCTCGGAGTTTTCCCCGCACGGTCCGGAGGGAGAAAAGTTTCTCGCTTCCGGAGTCCACATCGCAATGCGGCTATGGGAAAACGAAAAGCCTAACGAAAAGAAACCGATCTCAAAGCACCCTTATGAGACCGTTGGCTACGTCCTGAAAGGAAAGGCCGAACTGCATCTCGAAGGGCAAACCCTTATCTTGAACGAGGGCGATTCCTGGTCGGTGCCGAAAAACGCCAACCACACTTACAAGATCCTCGAGACCTTCAGCGCGATTGAAGCGACCAGCCCGCCGGCGCACGCGCACGACGAGAAGTAGCCGAGCGGCCAACGGTGGCTGCGGAACGCGCGGCCGGCCGTTGTAGACGCCTCCCTCTGGGAGGCGCGAGAGTGACGGGATTCGTAGACCGATCCTGCGGGTTACGATTGCCCCCGCGCTTCGCAGAGCGAAGCGTCTACAACGGGAGGCGCGCGCGGTCGCGCGAAACGCGCGTTACTTCATCAAGAGCACCGAACGGCTGCGCTTAATCTCGCGCGTGATCTTGCGGTGCATGTGGGCCGGCATGCCGGTCACACGGCGAGGCAGGATCTTGCCGCTTTCGGTCACGAACTTGCGCAGCAAATCTGGATTTTTGTAATCAATCGCCTCAGTCGCAATATCGATGCGACGGCGCGGCATGGTGCGATTGGCGCGGCGAAAGGCGGAACGGCGTTTGGCGGTTTTCGGTTGCATGATTACTTGGTCTCCCGGTGGAGCGTATGCCGCTTCATGAAGGGATTATACTTTTTCTTTTCAAGCCGGTTCGGCGTGCGCGGGCTCTTTTTGTTCCGCGTCGTCATGTAGCGCGAAACGGGTGCGCCGGCCGCTTTCGCTTCGGTACATTCGAGAGTGATGATTTCCTGGGCCATGTTCGTTATTCTTTCGTGTCGTCGGACTTCTCTTCCTCGTCGCCATCGCGCGCCTCTTCGTCTGTCAGGCCGAAGAGCGACGTGACCGATTGGCGAACGCGCGAAGCCTTGCTCTGCTTCTCGAGCTGCGACTGGCATTCCACGGTGTAGCGGGCGAAGGGGATCGCCTCCAGCCGGGCGTGCATGATCGGTTTGCCGGACATCTCGCATTTGCCGTAGGTGCCGAGCTCGATCCGCTTCAGGGCTTCGTCGATCTCGTAAAGAGCGTCCTGTTCCTGGGATAAAAGACTGAGCGCAAAATCGCGGTCGTAAGCGTCGCTCCCGGCATCCGCCTGGTGCATGCCAAAGGCGGAAGCTTCGCTGCCCTCGGCGCGCGCGCGCAGCGTGTCCTGCGCGACTCCGGCCATGGAATCGACCATCGCATCGCGCAACTGGAGGAGCTTCTCTTTCTGCGAACGAGTGAACGGGTCGAGCCGCCGTTCCTTCCCCTTCGAGTGGTTGCCGATGATGGTGAGGGTTTGGTTTGCACCGCCCGCCGCCTTGGCGCGACCGTTCGCGCGGACCGGAGCGGCGTTCGATTTTTTCACCGCGGCGGATCCAGCCTTTTTCGCCGAGGACTGAGCTGCCGGGCGGGCGGACTTCGCCTTCTGTTTCGCCACCGGTTTCTTCGCGACCGGCTTTTTCGAGACAGCCTTCTTCGGCGCGGCTTTTTTGGCCGGCTTTTTCGGAGTAGAGTTGGTGGTTGAACGGGCCATAGAAATGAAAGTAGAAGTCGGTCTTCCGACGTTCCGGAGTAAGGGGAGGCTTAATTAAGGGCAATTGGTTTTCCGCGCAAGCGGTTTTGGATCGAAATCGGCCATGGGTGATTTGCCTGGCGCCAAGCTTTTTTCCCTCAGGAACTAGCGCTCGAATAGTGGCGCAAGGCCCAGCGCCAGAAGGCGCGGCTGAGCAGGGCCGCGATCGTCCCGGCGACGACGAGATGCAGCATGAGCCAGCCGGGCTGGCCCAGCGACTTGATGAGCAAACGGGCCGGGATGTTAGCCACGATCACCACCGGGATGATCCAGCCAAAGACCCAGCGGAAAAGCTGCGGGAAAATGACGTCCGGATAACGCGCGATGTTGAGGAAATTGAAGTAGCCGTAAACCAGGCCCTGCGCCCGCACGATCCAGAAACTGACCGCCGCCAAGGCCAGCATGATCGAGTAGTGAATCGCGACCCCGACCCCGAGCGCGATAAGATAGAGCACAATCGCGAGCGGCCCGGGCACGACGTGCAATTGGCGAAGGGAGAAGATCACGACCGCCGCCCCGATGAGGGCGTTGATCACGCTGTCGAGGCCAAACTGTTTCGTCGAGACCGCAAACTGGCTGTCCATCGGCAGGACGAGGAGGGAGTCGAGTTTTCCTGTTCGGACCAGTTCCGGGACGTTGGCGACGTTGGTGAAGAAAAACGCCTGGAACAATTGCGCGATGATCTGGTGCGTCCCGACGAGCAGGACGACTTCCCATTTCGTCCAATCGCCGATCTGATCGACCTGACCAAAGATGATGCTGAAGAAAAGAATCTGCCCGCAGAACCAGAGCACTTCCACGATCATCCAAAGGATGAAGTTGGCCTTGAAGTTCATCTCGCGGATGAGCGAGTTGCGCAGCATGATCCCGTAGATTTCGAAGTAACGGCGCATGGTTTCGTGTAAAAAACCCGGTTCGGGCGGTCTAAAGCATAGCTGCCGATTCCGACGTGGCGGCCTTTTTTTGTGAAAAGAATCGTCCTCCTCGCGGCAGGCGTTTTTCGTTAGGCTCCTGGCACTTTTTTCCTTGCGGCGGTGTGGTGGAGATGGCGCGTCGGAATATCAGACCACCACGAACACGCGGGGCGTGATCACCCGGGCGCGCTCAACCCGGTCGTGAATGTTCAGGTGGGGAGTCAGATTTCCGGCAACATCCAGAAACTTTCGGTCGATTTTAATTTCGCCCGTGAAAGCAGCGCTACAGGACCGTTTTCTTTTCCGGGAGATGAGAATCGTCCGGCGCCACTGTCACCCCTTCGGCCGCTTCCCTCCGCAGATACTGCGCCTGGCGCCAGCCCATCACGGCCTGGCTGAGGAGGAAAAAGGCCATGATCCCGATCCAGAGCGACTGCCAATAGATCGCGAGCAGGATGAGCCCGGCGCCGCCGACGAAGCCGATCCCGGTCGCGATAAAAAGGCTCCGAATCTGGCCTAACGGGAACCAAAGCAGCGCTCGCACGATCTGCCCGCCGTCGAGCGGGTAAATCGGGAGGAGGTTAAAAAGGAGCAGCCCGAGATTGATCCGCCAGAGCCACATGAGGACGAGGTAGGCGTCGGCGTTTGTCTCCGCCCAACCGGCGCGCGCGGCCGCATGCTGGGCGAAAGCCAGGATCGGGAGGAGAAGCAGGTTGATCATCGGCCCGGCCGCGATGCTCCAGAGCATGGCGCCGGCGCGGGGGGGTGGACTAACGAACGCGATCCCGCCCAGTGGCCAGAGGACGATGCGATTGGCCTGCCCGCCGACCTGGCGGCAGGCAAGGGCATGGCCAAATTCGTGCATCGTGACGAGGACGAAGAGACCGATGTAAAGGAGCAGAGCCCAGAGCGGCGAAGAAAACATCGAGCGCCAGACCTGCACTTCGTAAACCGCGACGAGAAACCACGACCAGTGCAAAAACACTTCAATCCCGGCGACCTTGAAAAGTCGAATCGAACCTCCCTGGGTTGGCATCGGCGAAGATAGCGCGGAGGGCCGCGCCCTGCATCAAGCGATCAGGCGATTGATTGTGGCCGCGGCGTAGGCGGCCCCGAATCCGTTGTCGATATTTACGACCGTGACGCCGCTGCCGCAGCTGTTCAGCATCCCGAGGAGCGCTGCCAGCCCGCCGAAGCTCGCGCCGTAACCGGTGCTGGTCGGGACGGCGATGACCGGCTTGTCGACCAGCCCCGCTACCACGCTGGGCAGCGCCCCTTCCATGCCCGCGACCACGACCAGCGCCGCGCACTCCCGCAGCCGGTCGGTCTCGATCAACAAGCGGTGCAACCCGGCCACGCCGGCGTCGTAGATTCGCTCGACCCGGTTTCCGAAAATTTCCAGCGTGACCGCGGCCTCCTCCGCCACCGGCAAGTCCGAAGTTCCCGCCGCCACGACCGCGACGGGCAACCGGAGCCGAGGCAACGGTTCGCGCTCAACAGTGAGGCAGCGCGCTCGCTCATGAAAAATCGCCGCGGGAAATTGCGCCTGCACCGCCGCAAATTGTTCGCGCGTCACCCGGGTCGCGAGCAGGACCGGTTCGCGCTCGAGGATGACCTGCGCGATCCGCAACACCTCCTCCGGGGTTTTTCCCTGGCCGAAGATCACTTCCGGAAACCCGGTCCGGCGCCGTCGATCCACGTCTACCCGGGCGAACCCGAGGTCGATAAATGCGCCCTCTTCCGACATGGTGGGGTTTATTGGGCCCGCCCTTACTGCGCGGCGTCGTGCTGTTCCACCTGCGCCGGCATGAGCAGGCGCATCGGCAGCATGGGCGATTCGTAGAAGCCGTGTTTACGGAAGAAACTTTGCGAACGCAGCTCGGGCCGGTCGGTCAGGAGCGTGATCCGGCGGAAGTTTTTCTGGCGCGCAAACTCGACCGCGTAATCGAGCAGCATCGACCCGTAACCATGCCCCCGATGTTCCCTATGAATAACCAGATCCTCGAGCAAGATAACAAATCCGCCTTCCGCCGTGCTGATGGTGAAGAGCAGATTGATCATCCCGACGATGGTGCGATCGCGCCGGAGGACGAAGACGCGGCCCCGGTTTGGTTGCTCGAAAATGAGGCGCAGCCCGCGGAGTTGTTTCGCCTTGTCCGGCCGGAAATCGCTTTCTTCACTAAACAACTCACCCAGCAGACTGGAGAGTTCATCCAGGTCTTCCGCGATTGCCGGTTCGATGACCACGTCGCTCATCGCTCAAGGTTATTCCATAATCGGCCAGCGGTGGCAATCGAGTAGTCAGCCGTCGGCGGGCGGGCGGGGTGGCGTTGACAAACCGGATCGACCTCCTAAAGTAGCGCCTCTTGCAACGCCCGGTAGCGGGCTTCTCTCTATGAAACGCACTTTACAGCGATCGAAGCGGACCCGGAAACAGCAACACGGTTTCCGCGCTCGCATGAGCACCAAGGCTGGCCGGGCCACTCTTGCCCGGCGCCGTCAGCGTGGCCGCAAACGTCTCCTGCCCAAGGGCGCGGAGATTCATTTCGCCCGGCACACCCAGGCTTAATCGCCTAACGATTCAGTCCCTGGAGCGGCGCGGCGTAGCCGGTCAGCTCGAGGTAACCCCGGCCGCGGAGGGGTTTGCCGGCGCGTGTTCCTTTCACATCGAAGGCGCCTTCCCAATAAATCAGCGGGCCAAAGACGAGCTCCTGGTTTTGCAACACCGGCTCGATCGTAAATTCTAACTCTGTTTTCGGGACGCGCACCCGCCAGCCAATTGGGTAGTTCGCTTTTGACTGCGGGCTCTTCCAGAATGAAGCCGGCGTCATCTCGAAATTCGCGCTCGTTAGGCCAACCGAACTCCCATCCGCGCGCACCAGCGTCCCGCTCGAGATCGGGTCGATCGCGCCGTTCGTTAGGCGCATCTGGTAAAGCATCAGTTCCGTCTGGTCTTCAAACTGGGCCGAGACCCAGTTCCAGCCCGCCTGCCCGGGCGCGAGCTGGTTCGTCGCCCATTCGTGATCGAACCAGCTCTCCCCGGCGACATCGAACTTTTCCTCCCGCACCCGCAGGCGGCCGCTCGTCGTTAGGCGAGTGAGCGAGTAATAATGCGAAGCGTGCCCGGTGCCTTCCGCTTTCAGGCTGATTCCATCCGCGCCATGAATGACCGGTTTTTTCTTCGAGACGAGATGCAGCGTGATCGCCGCATTTTCCGCTGTCGCCGCGAGATCGAACGAGCCGTCCGGATTCATCTGCACATTCCACGATTCGATCCAGGCCAGGCGCCGGCCCTGATCGAACCCGGCCTCGCCAAAACTGCCCCGGCTCACCTTGTCGTAAAAGAAGAACTGCTCCCCAGCCGCGTCCGTCACGGTGAAATGCGCAAATTTCAAATCGCCCACGATGAAGCGCGAACTCGTGCCCGCTCCTTCGTCCGGAGCACGAATGCCCTGCCGGAAAAAAGTCAGCTCGTAACCGAAGCGGCGGCCGCGATCGTTCGTCAGGTTCCCGGTAAAATACCACCACTCGGTCTTGAAATCCGCGTGCCGGTGGTGATCGCGCGGGAACTCATACCCCCATCCCGGCCGGGCCACTTCCCATCCCGCCGCGACGCAACAGAGTCCAAGCGCGGCCACGAGCAGACTGGCAATCTTCCTCATTCGCTCCGCACCGCCTCCGCGATATCGAGCCGTCCCGCGCGCCAGGCCGGGACCCATCCCGCCACCAGCGCGGCGGCGATGATCCAGGCCGGCGTCCAGGCCAGCGACCACCACGGGAAAGCCAGTTGAATCGTCCAGCCAAAAAAGGCGCGATTTATCACACCGGTCAGCACGACTGAGAGACAGAGCCCGGCGGCGACCCCGAGGACGCTGGCCAGCAGTCCGATCATGCCGCTTTCCCACAGGAGCAGGCGCCGGATTTGCGCGGCGGAGGCGCCGACCGCGCGCATGACCCCAAGCTCGCGCGAGCGTTCCGTCACCAGCGTCGTTAGGCCAAGAAAAATCCCGATGACCGCGACCAGGACCGCGATCGTGCGCAGGACGTAGGTCACGGCAAAGGTCTGGTCGAAAATCTCGAAGATCCGGGTGCGGAGAAGACGATTGGAGTAGATCGAGAACTCACCGGCGCGGCTGAAACGTCCGCGAAAATTCTCCGCCACCGCCGTCGGATCGGCTCCGTTGGCGAGGTAAACGCCGAGGCTGTTGACCCGATCGTCGTGCCAGAGGCGGCGAAAGTTTTTTTGACTCAGGAAAACCGTCCCCTGATCGCGCGTGTAATCGTAAAATACCCCCGCGATCGGAAATGCCTCGATGCCCGCGGGAGTCGGCAAGTGGAGCGTGTCGCCTTCCGCTACCAGGAAACGGCGGGCAAAACTCTCCGAGACGAGCACACATTGCTCATCGTAAAAACGGCGAACGATCTCGTCGCCGTTGCCACGCAGAAAGCGCAGGTTGCGCCGGGTTTTTCCGCTCACGACCGCGAGGGCAATCGTCTGGTCGCGAAAGGGGAGCTCCAATCCCCGATAGGTATCGACCTCGGCCACGGCCGGATTTTTTTCCAGATAGTCGATCGCGGCCGGCGGAACAAAGGAAGTGGGGCCGGCAATTTCATTCGCGGCCGGACCGATGAAGAGGTCGGCCACGAGTGTCTGGTTGATCCAATCGCCGACCGTCTGGCGAAAGGAAAAGACCATCACCGCGATGCCGACCGTCATCGCGACGGCGGCGGCGAGGGAGGCAATCGTGACGGAGTTGCGCAACAAGGTCCGGCCCAGATTTTGCGCCGCCAGCCAGGGCTCAATTCGCTTGCGATTCGTCAGCCTAACGAGCCGACTGAAGCGGGCCGTGACGACCGGGGCAAGAGCCGAGAAACCAGCGAGCACAAAAAAAGCCGCGCCAAAGCCCAGCCACGGCGGACCGGTCCGGAGGGCGAGAAAGGAGAGCGCGACTGCAAAGAAAAAGGAGACGACCGCGCTCACGATCCAGGCGCGTGAAAGGCGGACGGAGGTTTCGATGCGCGCCCCGCGATGCAGAGTTTCGACCGGGTCCATCGCCGCGGCGGCGCGCGCCGGGAGCCAGGCCGCGGCGAGGACGGACAACAAACCGAGGAGCAAGGCGCTGAGCCAGATCCACGGCGCCACCGTCACCTCGCGCACACTGAGCAGGACGTAGAGCGAGGAGATCGTTTCCGCCACCGTCCCGACCAGAGCGCGGGCGAGAAAATATCCGCCGACCAGACCGAGCGCGATCCCGAGCAGGCCGAGGACGGCGGCTTCGCCAAGAAAAAGCGCTCGCACCTCGCCGCGGGTCACGCCTAACGACCGCAGGATTCCAATCTCGTAACGCCGGCGAATGACCGATGCTTCGACCGTGTTGTAGATCAAAAACATCCCGACCAGGAGGGAGACGAGGCTCATCGCCTGGAGGTTGAGCTCAAAGCCGGAGAGCATTTTGCCGACCTGTTCCCCGCGCTGCGCCGGCGCCGCCACGGTGACGTCCGGCGGCAGTTTTTTTCGGAGCGCCGTCGCGATTTTTTCCGGATTGCTCCCCTCGTCCAGCCGGAGCGAAATCGAATCGAGCGTCCCTTGGCGGCCGAGTAACTCCTGAGCCCAGCCGATGTCCATCGCGGCAAAGTGCGGATTGGCGCTGGCGCTCGTCCCCCGGGTGCGGAGGAGGAAGCCGATCGTTAGGCGAACGGTCTGACCGTTGATCTGCGCCTCCACTTCGTCGCCGGCGCGGAGGTGGTGGGCGGCTGCCAATTCCTCGCTCACCGCGATTGTGCGCGGACCGCGCAGCCATTGTTGGAGATCGAACTCGCCCGCTTTGAAATCGGTCAGGTCGAAGGTGCGAAAAGCATCGTTGCTCAGGATATCGATTCCGAGAAGGTCGAGATATTCTCCGGGAAACGCCGGCAACGTGACCAGCCCCCGGACCACCGGAGTCGCGGCGCTCACGCCTTGTGCGTGTGCGACCATGGGAAAAATCTGGTCGGGCAAGGTCGCGGCCGGGGCCAGGACTTCGAGCTGGGCCTTGCCCGCGACGACATCGATGCTGGCCGCGAAGGCCCGGTTGGCGCTGTGGTTCGCGATCTGGATCGCGAGATAGAGAGCGACGCCGAGCGCGACCGTGGCGACGTTCAGGATCGCGAGCAACGGATGCTGCGCGAGGTAGCGCAGGACGTGCCAGCGAAAAAGGCGAAAGTATGGCGGGATCAAGATTGAAGTGGTTCGTCAGGCGGATCGCACAATAAGCTTCGGCCCGGAGGTCACCAAACCATGGAATCAATCACTCGCCCCGTTTTCCTGCCGATCGTGCTCGGCACTTCCCGACAAGGCAGGGAAAGTGAAAAGGTCGCCCGTTTCGTTTTCGAGCAGGCCTCGCAGCGTTCGGATTTGACTACGGAATGGATCGACATCCGGAATATTCGTCTTTCCATTGATGACGCCGGCGAAGCGCTGAAGGACGCACAATTTTCCGCCACGGTCGGTCGCGCCGATGGCCTGATCCTGGTTGTGCCCGAGTACAATCACAGTTTTCCCGGCCTGCTCAAACATGTGCTCGATACCAACCTCGAGGAATACATCCACAAGGCCGCGGGAGTCTGCGGCGTCTCGGCCGGTCCCTTTGGCGGGGCGCGCATGATCCAGAGTTTGTTGCCCGTCCTGCGCGAGCTCGGGCTGGTGGCAATCTCGACCGACGCCTACTTCGGCTCGGTCGGGAAACTCTTCGATGCGGCGGGCCAGATGACCGACCCGGCCTACGCCCGGCGGCTCGGGAAATTCTTCGACGAAATGGTCTGGATGGCGCGCGCCTTGCGAAGCGCGAGAGAGAGTCTCCCTGCCTAACGGACAGGCGGCCGATTGCAGGCTTGTCAGCAGCGCTCCGGCCTGCTCGGATGGGGGAAGAAAAGGATCGCCCCTGCCTCATCTATGGCCGCGGTATCAAAACTCTCTCCGCACAGGTCGCTCCGGGCGAAGGTGACCCTCGCCATGGCCAGCGTCGCGATCCTCGTCGTGGTGGCGATTCTCGGCACGAACTTCCATATTCGCCGAACGCAGCTGCTGCAGGAATTTCAGACCTTCGTCCGGGGCGCCGCCGGGACGACGGCGCTCGCTTTGTCTGGGGAGGAACTGAACGAGATCCGCTCGCCTAACGACGCCGCTTCCCCCACCTTCAAGCGGGCGCGCGAGATTCTGGAACGTTCCCGCAAGATCAACGGCTTGGCCGGAAATGAGATGTATGTCCTGCGCCCGACCGGCGCGTCCCCTTTCGAGACCGAGTTCGTCGTTATGCTGCAAAAGAAAACCTTCATCGGCAGTCGTTACAGCGTGCCGATCGGCAACTGGGACCGATTCCTTGGTGCCTGGAACACCGGCCAGCCGACCAGCAGCGAGATTTACGAGGACGAAAACGGCCGCTGGATTAGCGGCTACGCTCCCATCCTCGACCGCGCCGGTCGGCCGGTGGCGATCGTGGAAGCCGATGCCCGGATCAGTCGTTATCTCGAGCGCCAGCGCTCCGAGCTTCTCCTCGGGCTCGCCATCGGCGCCGGCGCGTTTCTGATTGCGATGATCCCGGGTTTGCTTCTCGCGCGCAGCATCACCGGCGGGTTGAACAAACTCTCCGCCGGCATCCGCCGTTTCCAGGCGGGCGAGCACGATGTCCAGGTGGAGGTGAGGAGCGGGGACGAGTTGCAACATCTCGGCAGCGTCTTTAACGAAATGATCATCTCGTTAGGCGAAAAGCTCGCTCTCCTGCCTTACGTCTCGCGCTTCACTGCCGAAGCGGTCCGGCGCAGTCGCGAAGATCCGCAGTGGCTTGCCGGGATGGAGCAGGAAGTGATCGTGCTTTTCGCCGACCTGCGCGGTTTTACAAGCTGGTGCGAGACCCGCGATGCCGCCTACCTGGTGCGCGAATTGAATCGTCTCCTGGCCGTGCAGGCGGACGCCGTCGTCTCGGCGGGCGGTGATGTCGATAAATTCATCGGCGACGCCGTCATGGCGGTTTTCCTCGGCGGCGAAGATTCAGCGGAAAAGGTTATGGCCTGTGCGCGGGAGTTGATCGGCGCCATCCAGCGCGAGATCGAGAGCGAAGGCTGGCCGCTGGCGGTGGGTGTGGGAATTCACCATGGCCGGGCGGTGGTGGGCTCGATCGGATCGGATACGCGCCGGGATTTTACCGCCATCGGCCACACCGTGAATCTCGCTTCCCGTCTTTGCGATCGGGCCGGGAAATGGCAGATCCTGGTGAGCGAACCGTTCTATCAACACCTGTCGCCGCAAACCCAGCAGGGCTTCGTTCGGACCGAGCCGATGGAGTTCAAACACGTCTCGCAAGTTGTCGCCACCTATCGTTTGACCGTGCCAAGCGCAAGCGTCCCGCAGCCGGATGCAACGACCGCGCACTGAGGATTCGTCAGCAGAAGCGCGCGGCTCTTTGGAAATTGAGATTGCGGTTTTGGCGAATCGAGCGAGAAATTGTTCCTCGCAAAACGCACCGCTAGCTCAATTGGCAGAGCAAGTGACTCTTAATCACTGGGTTGTTGGTTCGATTCCAACGCGGTGCAAATTCACCTCGCCTCTTCGCATCCCGCCGGCGAGGAATCGGCGTCGAGATATTGCTGTGCGATCGGCATTTTTCGGCCCAGGCCAAAGGCGCGGCTGGTCACCTTGATCCCGGGCGCGGCCTGGGCGCGCTTGTATTCGTTGAGGTCGACCCGGTGCTGGATCCAGCGCACGGTTTTCTCGGCAAAGCCGCGCGCGACGATCTCGCGGGCGCTTTGATTTTCCTCCACGTAAAGCTGCAGGATCGGATCGAGTACGTCGTAGGGCGGAAGCGAATCCTGGTCGACTTGGCCCGGTTTCAATTCCGCGCTCGGCGGTTTCTCGATCGTGGATCGGGGAATAATTTCGCGGTCGCGGCCTGCTCGCGATCCATCGGAGTTGATCCAGTGCGCCAGCTCATAGACCATCGTTTTCGGGACGTCGCTGATGACGGCCAGACCGCCCGCCATGTCGCCGTAAAGGGTGCAATAACCGACCGCGAGCTCGCTTTTATGTCCGGTGGTGAGGAGGAGGTGCCCGAATTTGTTTGAGAGCGCCATCAGGATCATCCCGCGCAGCCGGGCCTGCATGTTTTCCTCGGTCGTGTCTTCCGGCAGGCCGGCGAAGACTTCCTTAAACTGCGCCTTGAAGGCGGCGAAAGCATCGCCGATCGGGATCTGGTGGCAGCGGATGCCAAGATTGCGGGCGAGGGCGAGGGCGTCGTCGACACTGCCGCGGGAAGAGTAGGGGCTGGGCATGGAAACGCCGACGACGTTTTCTGCGCCTAACGAGTGGACGGCGATCGCGGCTACGACCGCGGAGTCGATCCCGCCGCTCAACCCGAGAACGGCGGAGCTGAACTTGCACTTGGCCAGATAGTCGCGCACGCCTAACGACAACGCGCCGTGCAGCTCGGCCATGGCGTCGGCCGGGGGGAGGGGGATTCCTGCGCTCGCGTCCGTCTCGACGATGGCTTCGGCGGTCTGAAAGGAAGGGAGCTGCGCGATAAGGTCTCCGGCGCGGCTGAAGGCGATCGAGCCGCCGTCGAAAACCAGTTGGTCGTTTCCGCCCACGACATTGCAATAGACGATCGGGCACTGATGAGTGCGGGCGCTGGCCGCGATCATCTCGCGGCGGGTCCCGAGTTTCCGCACGCTGAAGGGCGAAGCGCTGAGATTAACGATCAACTCCGCCCCTTTGCCGACGAGGCCGGCGACCAATTCAATCTCATAAAGAGGACGCGGCAGGTAATCCTGGGTCCAGATATCTTCGCAAATCGTGACCCCGACCTGGCGCCCGGCGATCGTGAAAACTTCCCCGCCGGTGCCGGGTTCGAAATAGCGGTCTTCATCGAAGACATCGTAGGTCGGGAGGAGGGTCTTGAAGCTTTTGCGAATCGGCTGGCCATGCTCGAGCAGGGCGGCGGCGTTAAAGAAGGGCCGGCCCCGGCCTTCGTTGCGATCGACGTAGCCGACAAGGAGCGGGACCTCTCCGATGCATTGCAGGAGGCGCTCGATCGTCTCGAGGTTTTGCGGAACGAAGCGCGATTTGAAGACGAGATCCTGCGGCGGGTAACCGGTGGTGGCCAATTCCGGTGCGAGCACCAATTCTGCGCCCGCGGCCGCGAGGTGCTGGTAAGCGCCGAGAATCTTTTCGAAATTTCCACGCAGATCCCCGACCGTAGGATTGATCTGGGCTATGCCGATCCTCATGCTGCTGCCCGCAGGTTAGGTGCGCGCGCGCAAGGGGGCAAACGGCTTTCGGTCAGGGGTGCCCGGCGAGCGAGCTGGCGTCTTTTTTGTAGCCGGCGTTGAGAGCGTCGTCTGCGCCTTCGACGAAGACCTTGCCCCACTGGATGAGGCAGGCGGCGAAGAAGGCGATCACCATGCAGATGATGACTTTTTGGAAAAAGGTCGAGTGCATTGGCGGGATTCTGGAGAGCAGGAGCGGTGCCACTGGGAGCCGGCCCGTGCGGCGGGGCCTACCAAAAGCCCCATTGCTTGGTCGCGACAATCCAAAGCCCGAGGGTGAGATTGGTCAGGGCGTGGGCGATGACGCAGGTCGAAAGGCTTTTCGTCCGATAAGCGACGAGGTTGTAGAGCGCGCCGGTGAGGAGAGCGGCGGGCCAATCCGCCATCGAGTGCGAAAGGCCGAAGGCCAGGGTCACGACAACAAAAGAGAGCCAGCGAAACGTTCCAAACGGGATCTTTTCAAACTCTTCCGAGATCAAATAGCGCAGGAGAAAACCGCGCCAGAAGATTTCCTCGACCAGCGGTACGACCACGACCAGCCGGAGGAAACGCAAGCTGAGCGTGGCCCAATATGCGGCAGGGCTGGTCGCCAGCGTGTCGGGATTAAATCCGACGAGACGCGCGGGAAAGTGGAGGAATTGCTGGGGCGCAACCCAAAGGAGAAAGACGAAAAGTCCGATGGAGAGTGCAAAGAGCGGTTGCCGGAGCGGATGGAATTCGTATTCGCGCCAGAAGAAAACCAGAAGCGCGCCGCAGAGAAACGTCTGCAGCGGATAGACCCAGAACTCCGGCGCGGCCAGCCATAGCGCCGCGCCCGGCCGTCGCAGCAAGCTGCAAAGGGCGAGGAGCGCAACGAAAAGAAACATCGGTAGCGCGTGCGCGATGAGCTTCCTTTTACCGCCGGAGGTGGGAGCAGCGGAAGTGGTCATCGTTGCGCGCTCAGCATGGTGACTTGGTGGCGGCGGTGCGGACGACGTTCAAGCAGAATCTTGCCTCCGGGCCGCGGAAAGATGAATCTTTCGGCCATGTCCCAGCCTGAGGAAGCCGAGCCCAAACGAGAAACCGATCCGGATGCACTGGCGCGCGCGCTGGAGCTGGAGTTGATCGCCAAACGCGCCTCCTGGCAGAAGATGGCAGCGCGTCGCGGCACCTGGCGGGCCTTGAGTTTCCTCTTCCTTTTCCTCGTCATCCTCGGCGCGCTCCTGGCCTATTTTTATTTTGCCACCGCGGTCCCCCGCTCGGGCGGAAATCCCCCGGCGGCGCAGCCGGTCGAAGAGACTCGTTAGGCCAGGAGGCCGTGCAATCGGACTGGCAACACTTTGCCGGATGTGCGACGAGTCCCACCTGATCGCGGCCCGCCTCCCCAGCGCGCTCTCGGCGGACAAGTAGCACGATGGGTTTATTGCAGATTGTTCATCTCGAAACCAATGAGGCCGACGCAGACCTGGTCGGCGCCGAGCTAAAGAATAGCGCGCTCGAATGCGCGCTGGTGCGCGTCCGCACCCTGGCCGAACTCTCGTCCGAGCTACTACGCCCGGTCGACATCGTCCTGGCCGATAGTGGCGCTCCTTCCTCCCGCGGTCTGGCTGCGCTCGCGCTCGCCCGCGAAAAAGTACCCGACGCCGCCTTCATTTTCTTCTCCGGCACCTCCGATCCGGGCGAAGTGAATGACGCGTTCGTCGCCGGGGCGACCGATTTCGTTCCCAAGACGCACCCGGCCAAGCTCATTCTCTCCATCGAGCGCGTCATCCGCGAAGCCCGCACCCAACGCGACCTGGCCGATGTGCGCCGGGAGCTCCTCCGTAACGCCGAGCTGCTCGACCTCGCGAACGACGCCATCGTCATTTCCGATGCGGCGGGAAAAATCTCCTACTGGAACCGCGGGGCGGAGCGCCTTTACGGCTGGTCGCGCGAAGAAGCCACCGGCCAGGAAGTTCACACCCTTTTAAATACCGGCCCGCCCAAGGAACTGGCCGCGGTGCTTGAGACCCTGCAGGCCTCGCACCATTGGGAAGGGCAGATCGAGCAGGTCCGCCGCGATGGCAGCGCCATCGTAGTTTCGACCGGCTGGACGCTGCAGAGCGAGGATGCTAACGCCTCCCTTCTCCAGCTCAGCGTCGATGTCACGAGCAGGATCGCGGCCGAGGAGGCATTGCGCCGGAGCGAGGAACGCTACCGGCATTTCGTCGAGGAAGATCTCACCGGCAATCTCATGATGCAGCCCGACGGCCACATCATCACCTGCAACCCCGCCTTCTCCCGCATCTTTGGTTACGACTCTATCGAGGACGCGCGCGCGGCCAATTTCTTCGCCCTGCTCCACGCCCGCAGCGAGGGCGCGGAATTGCTCGCGCAACTTCGCCCAAACGAGAGCACGGAAAGCCGCGAGCTCGAAATGCGCGACCGCAACGGCGAGACGGTTTACGTCGCGGCCAAGTTTATCGGCTCCTTCGACCAGGCCGGCCAGCTGACCGAGATCAAGGGCTACTTCTTTAACGACACCAAGCGCAAGCGCCTCGAGCAGCAGCTCATCCAGGCGCAGAAGATGGAAGGCCTCGGCACCCTCGCCGGCGGCATCGCGCATGATTTTAATAACATCCTCGCCATCATCCTCGGCTACACCTCCCGGCTGGAGGAATGGAAAAAACATCCCGAGCAGATGCCCGAGTCGATCAAGGTTATCCGCGATGCCGTTGCCCGCGGCGCTTCTTTGGTGCAGCAGCTTCTCACCTCCGCCCGGCAGACCGAAGCGCGTCTATCCCCGCTCGACCTGAACATCCTCGCCCACGAATTCGAGCGCATGCTGGGCGCGACTTTTCCCAAGACGATCAGCTTTCACCTCGACCTCTATTCGGGGCTGCCGCTGGCCAAGGCCGATCGCAGCCAGATTCACCAGGTGCTGCTCAACCTTTGCGTCAATGCGCGCGACGCCATGCCTAACGACGGCGCCATCACCCTTGCCACCGGGGTCGAGGCCGGCGAAGAGCTGCGTCACTCCTTCGGCGGGGCCAGTGCCGAGCGCTACGTCTTCATCGCCGTCACCGATACCGGCACCGGCATCAGCGAGCGGGTAAAGCCGCACATCTTCGAGCCCTTCTACACCACGAAGGAGCGCGGCAAAGGCACCGGGCTCGGCCTCTCCGTCGTTTACGGCGTGGTCAACAACCACCGCGGCTTCGTCCAGGTCGATAGCGAGCCCGGCCGGGGCACCACCTTCAAGGTCTACCTCCCGCTGGCCGGCGCGGCCGAGCTCAGCTCCGCCGATGGCGTGAAGAACGGCTCCGAGCGCGATCCCGCCCGCACCGTCATGCTGGTAGAAGATGAAGAAATGCTGCGCGAGCTCGGCGTCATGATGCTGGAATCCGATGGCTACCGCGTCCTAGCCGCGAAAGATGGCGTCGAAGCGGTTGAAATGTTTGAGGAACATTCAGAAGAAATTGGTCTCGTCGTCTGCGACCTCGGCCTGCCGCGCCTCGGCGGGCGCGATGTTTTTCTGCGCATGAAAGAAATCAAGCCGAGCGTGCGCGCGATCGTGGCCAGCGGTTATCTCGAACCGAGTATGCGCACCGAAATTCTGCGGGCCGGAGTCATCGACACCGTGCAGAAACCCTACGACTTCCGGGAGCTGATCGAGCGCATTCGCTCCATCATCGGCGAGCCGCAGCCGGAAGAGGATCAGCAGCCGTCCCTCTTCTGAGCGGCCCGGAATGACGACTTCTCTTGGTTCGCACCATCGCACCCCTTGGGCCCTCGGCTGGGAAGCGGCCCGGGCCAATCTGGCGCCTGCCCTCCTTATCCAGGGACTTATGCTCGCTCTGCTAGCCGGTTACTATTTCAGCCCGGCCGTTGCAGGTCTGCTGAACGAGCTGGCAGCCTACAAAATGCGCCACGGCGTTGTCTTTGTCGTCCTCGCCGCCATCACCGCCGGCGCGCTCGTGCCGGAGTTGTTTCTCATCCTGTTCTTCCAGCGCGGCCGTCCGCAGCGGCGGAACCTGCGCAACCTGCTTTTCACCGTGCCGATTTGGGCGTTCGACGGCACTCTGGTCGATCTCCTTTACCGAGGCGAAGCGGCCCTGCTCGGCAACGTGGTCACCTTCCCGGTCGTGCTCGGCAAGATTTGCATCGACCAGTTCGGCTACAATCCCTTCTTTGCCGCGCCCTTTGGCGTGCTCACCTACGAGTGGAAGAACACCGGCTTCAGCCTTGAGTCGTTAGGCCGGGGTTTTACCTGGGACCATTACCGCGGCAAGATTGTGCCCACCTTGCTCGCCACCTGGGCGGTTTGGATTCCGCTCATGGCGATCATTTACTCACTCCCGCTTGCCTTGCAGTTCCCGCTCTTCAGTCTCGCCCTCACTTTCTGGGTCCTCCTTCTCACTTACATGACCAATAGCTTTGCCCTGAAACACGCCCACGCCGCCCACGTTGCCGACGTGGTTGCGCCGGCAATCCTCCGCGCCAATCCATGAAATCCTACGAAATCTTCCAGCACATGTCGCCCGCCTTTGCGTCCGAGCTTTTGGGCTATCTCCAAAAGACCCAGACCCCGGTCTTGAAGAGCGTCGTCCAGACTCTGGCCAGCCAGCGCAACCTGCGACCCGTCTTCATCGAGCGGAAACCGCCGCCCGAGCGTTACACCTGGATTAAGAACGCCCTCGGCCGCAAACCGGCCGACACCCTGGCCGCCCACCTTCTCCAGGCCTGGCTCCTCGGCGCGCAAAAGCAGATGCTCTGCGATTTCCTTGATTCGTTAGGCATCGCCCGCGACGAGGACGGCACGGTCGAGAACCTGCCCGACTCGCCACCGAAGGAAAAACTGCGCGAAGTTGCCGGCGAATTGCTGGCGAAGTATCCGCCCGAAAATGTGGCCGTTTACCTGCACGCCTTCCACGACATGGACAGCACCGTGAGCTGGCCGCTCCTGGGCGAAGTGCTGGCCGAAGACGAGCGGCTCAAGCTTGGTTTCGCCACCGGCGATTAGTGCCTCTGGTCTGTTACGAAGTCAGTAGTTGGTCGTAGGTCGAGTGATGCCCGATCCAGAACCATTGCAACCCGTCGGGGCGTTCCCGGGCCAGGGCGCGATAGTGCAGACCGATTCGGGCCGTGTAGAGCACGCCAATTTTTTTGAGGCGAAGCGACGCGTGGCGCGGATCGCGTTTGAGGAGTTCAAAATTCTTGTCGGCGAGCTTTCGAACTGGGGCTGGAAGCCGTCGATAGTGGAACCAGAAATCCGGATCCGCAAAGTGATTCACATCGGCTTGCAGCGACCTGCCTCGTAGTGGCCGTCGGCGCGCTTCAGTGCGGCATCCAGGCGACCCACCTTCATGTCCTGCTCAATCTGGCGATCCCACTGGGCGGCCACAAACTCCTCGAACCACTGAGAAAAGCGGGCGAACTCGGCCGGGGGAAGGCCGGAAACGAGAGATTCAAGTTCTTCCACGCTCATGGCAAAGCATACGCGGAGCTTGCGGATGTGAAAAGCGCAGACTTTTAAATCTTGGGAACTCCAGCGTCCGGGCGGTCGCGTCCAGCTCGACATGACCCGGCTGGAAGTGAATCGGGGCAAAGGGCAGGGCTTCGTCCTGCTCGCGACCGATACCTCGCCGAACTACACCGACACCCAGCCGCTGCCGTCCACCCCGGCGAAGTGGACCTATCGCGGGATGTATTACGTCGGCGACCAGCCGGTCGGTCAATGGAGCGACGAGACCAGCCTCAACGTCGAGGCGTAAGTCTCGTTAGGGTGTGAAGCGGAAGGCGGGCTGGCCCGGCCAGCCCGCCTTTTCCGGAACAGGGATGCTACGGATGCTCTTAGTTTCGGCTTGCCCTGCTGGCGGCGGCGAATCGGGATCCGAAGAAATAATGGCGCGTCCACCAAATCGACCGGACCTGGTCCAGCAATTTGGGCTTGGCAGGCGAATTGGCCGCTGTCACAATTCCGGGCATGAATTCGTTTTACCCCGAGCCCTACCCCGCAAGCAACCGAAATAGGCGAAATCCCCTTTCGTATAATCTCTGTTAGGCCTATGCAGCGTTATATTGCACTCGTATTGTTCGTCGCGTCCGTCGCGCTTGCCGATGACCACTTCTGGCGAGACGAACACGGCAACTTCGCACCAAACACCGAAGCAAGGAGCGCCATCGACGGCTTCGGCGGGTGGCTACTTGTCACTTCCGATGCCGACTGGAAGCAGAAGTGGGAGACCTCGCCTAACACGGTTCCCCGTTTTACTGAGGCTCACACGGTTACGCGAGGTGAGCATCTGTCCATGCTTACGTTCTTCGCCAATGCGAAGCTTGCTGACACGGGAAAAGTATATGTCACTTGCGACATCGACGTTATCCGACCGGACGGCAGTTCTTCTGTTCACCAGGTCGGCGCTGTTTGTTTTCGCGGTCAGCTCAAGGGCGCTCCGACGAACGTTTATCTTTCCGCGCCGATCTTGGAGTTTGTTGGCGAGCCCACTGATCCGGTTGGCAAGTGGCTAATCCACATCACGCTCAAAGACAACGTTCGCCGTGTGTCACTATCACTTAAAACGTCTTTTACCTTGGTCGCCAAAAAGGCCTAACCAGGCGATGCAGCCAACCGCTGGCCGGTGTACTGTCTCGCTTCACTTTATGAAAACACCTCCATTGCAAGCCACGCGCGCTCTCGCCAGCGGTGGCTGATCTTGTTCTCGTTAGGCCATAAGCCACTCGTGCGCAGAAAACGTCTCCAACATCATGCCGACATCTTCTGCCATATGTTTTGCGGCTGGCGGCTCATGAACGACCACGAAACCCTAACAAAGCTCGGCGCCGGCTCACTTGGGATCGACGTGCTCCGCGAGGAGTGCACGTTTAACGGTGCCCCGATATCGCCGCTACATATGGCGCGTGAACTGGGCGCGTGGTTCAGAGAAGATCTCGCAGCCCACGATATTCCAGCCGACGCGATCACTGCTGCGTCGGTTGCGGTAGGCTTTCGCACCGAGCCACTGCGCGGCGAGCGCCGCCAAGGGCACTGCCCGGCTGGAAGCGCGGATCGTAGATATGACTCTGAACCAGCCCCCGCCCGATAACTCGACCCATTGGAGCAGCCGCAAATTGGCCGCTCGCCTGGGGGTGAGCCAGTCGCGCGTCAGTCGGGTCTGGG
>JBBPZS010000064.1:0-5727 GCA_038198605.1 Chthoniobacterales bacterium
CAGCCGCGGGAAATCGAGAAAGCGCGGATAAGCGGAGGCGCCGGCGGTGATCATGGCCGGCTTCACTTCCTCGGCCTGTTTCGCCAGCGCGTCGTAATCGATCTGCTCCGTCTGCTCGCTCACGCCGTACTGTGAAACCTCGTAGAGTTTGCCGGAGAAATTCGCCGGATGTCCGTGCGTGAGATGTCCGCCGTGGGCGAGGTTCATCGTCAGGATGCGATCGCCCGGTTTCAGGACGGAAAAATAAACCGCCATGTTGGCCTGGGCGCCGCTGTGCGGCTGGACGTTGACGTGTTCGCTGCCGAAAAGCTTGCGCGCGCGATCGATCGCGAGTTGCTCGACGACGTCGACATTTTCGCAGCCGCCGTACCAACGTTTGCCCGGGTAGCCTTCGGCATACTTGTTCGTCAGGCAGGAGCCCTGCGCTTCCATTACGGCGCGACTGGTGAAATTTTCCGAAGCGATGAGCTCGATGTTTTCGCGCTGGCGCTTTTCCTCTTCCGCCACGGCCTCGGCGATTTCGGGATCGACTTTGCGGAGCGGGCCGCCTAACGAGCCTTGAGAGGGCGGGTGGCCGGCCTGGGATTCGAGATGATGAGGCATATTTTCCATGGTGGATTGTGGGGACGCGCTCGCGCCGGCGTAGCGCGGGACGGCCAGTTCGGTTTGTTCGACGAAGGCGAGGACGCTGGGGAGCGCATTTTCGATACTCGCCGCGCATTCCTCGTAAATGTCGCGGCCCATCCCGATCGGGTCGGGCAAATCGCGCCAGAGCGTCGCGCCCGGCTCTTCAAATTCGCGCAGCAGAAAAGTCTTCTCCGCGCTCTGGGGAAAGAGGAGATGGATCGTCTCGAGATGCGAGCTAGTCATGGCGAAAATATGAGTCGCGCGATCGATCAGCGTCGCGGTCAACGGTTGGCTCCGGAGGGATGAGATATCGACTCCGCGTTGCCGGCAAACTTCGATGGCGTGCACGCTCGGCGGTTGCCCGCGGACGGCGTGGACGCCGGCGGCATCGGCTTCGATTTCCTTGCGATTACCGACCAAACGGCGGAACAGTCCGAGGGCCATCGGGCTTCGGCAAATGTTGCCGGTACAGACGAAAAGGACGTATTTCACGATAATGAGAGGCGACCGCGACGGCCTCGGCCAAGGTAAAATTAAACGCCTCCAAGTCAACGAACCTGCCAGCCGGGCGCTTTCCGAAATGACCGCTTCTTTTTCACCTAACGATCGATCGGCATGAGTTCGCTCTGGAAATCGCTCCGCCACCAGCTCGAATGGATGGGGGTGAGCCTGCTCGCCTGGCTCATCCCGCGCCTGCCTCGCCCGATGGCGGTGCAGTTCGCGCGCAGCGCCGGCACGCTCGCGGCCCATCTCGATTTCCCCGGCCGGCGGGTCGCTTTAAGTAATCTCAAGACCGTCTTTGGCGATCGCTTTTCGCCCGCAGAACGCGCTCGCATCACCCGCGAATCCTACCAGCAATTTACCGGCACCATGATCGACCTCTTCTGGAATCCGCGGCTCAACCCGGAGAACTATCGAAGGTTGATTGAATTCAAGGGCTGGGATGAGTTCTGCCGCACCGTCGGTCCGACCGGGCCCTGTATTATCGCCGCCTGTCACTACGGCAACTTCGAGTGGTTCAGTCTCGCGGCCGGCTATGCCGGACTGGTCGCGACCATTGTCTCGCAGGAATTCAAAAACCCGAAACTCGATCCCATCTTCCAACGATTGCGGGAACAATCCGGCCATCGTTTTGTGCAACGCGAAGGCGCGATCGTCAAACTCTACAAAAATCTCCGGCGCGGTGGAACGGCCGCCATTCTCGTCGACCTCACCGTCCATCCCCGCCAGCCCTCCGTCCCGATCGAGGTCCTCGGTCTAAAAATGTCGGTCACTTACGCGCACGCCTGGCTCCATCTTCGGACCGGGTTGCCGATCGTGCCGGTGCACCAGGAACCGCTGCCGGGCGGGCGTTGCCGGATCGTCTTTCATCCCAAGCTGGAGATCCCGGCCGGCGCGACCGAGCAGGAGATCGCGCAACTCTGCTGGGATCAATTTGAGCCAATCGTTAGGCGAAATCCGTCGCCCTGGCTTTGGATGTACAAGTCCTGGCGTTTCCGGCCGACGGATGCGACCCGGCCTTATCCTTTCTATGCCCACAAGCTTCCGCGCTTTGACCTGGCGCTGGCAGGGGTAAACAAGCCGAGGTAGTCCGGGCGACCGGTTCTCGTGGGGGGCGAATGTTGGGTAACCCCGCAGACAATTGCGGACCCACGAACTCACCCCTCACCGTCGTGTCGTAGCCTTGTCGGGTAACAAAGCAGTTACTGAGCGTTTCTTGCCGGCCGCCCGAAAAACGCCGGAGATTTGTCGCGTTAGCAATTCATTTAACTCCAAGAAAGGAACAGTCATGCAAGCCAGATTCTCCCACACGCACCGGACTTTTTCCGGGCAGCGTTCTTCTCGGTTCTTCAACCCGCTTGTTTTGAGCAGCGCGCTTTTTGCGGTCTTCGCGTTGGCAACCCAAGCCTGGGCCGCCTACGCGGCGACCAATCTCGTTTCCGACATCCCGGGCAGCGCCCGGCGGACGGATTTCAATCTCGTCAACCCGTGGGGCATCGCGGTCGGAAGCAGCGGCACCATCTGGGTCGCGAATAACGGCACCGGCACTTCGACGCTTTACGATGCCAACGGCGTCCCCCAATCGCTCGTCGTTAACATCCCGGCTTCCGCCACCAACACCGATGGCGCCAACCCTACCGGTATCGTTTTTAATTCCGGCGCCGGGTTTGTCGTCTCCGAGAACGGAATCTCCGGCCCGGCCGTCTTCATCTTTGTCGGCGAGGACGGCAGCATCTCCGGTTGGAGCCCTACCGTCGCATCCGATCACGCCATTATCGCGGTCGACGACGGCGCGGAAGGCTCGGTCTATAAAGGCGCCGCGCTCGGCGAATCCTCCAGCGGCCTGCGCCTTTTTGTGACCAACTTCAGCGAGGCAAAAGTGAGTATTTATGACGATACCTTTGCCGAAATCGACGACGACGAAGCCTTCGTCGATCCTGCGATTCCGCGCGGTTACGCTCCCTTTGGGATCGAGAACATCAACGGCCTTATCTACGTGACCTATGCGAAACAGGACCGGGATGGGGAAGATGACGTTCCGGGACCAGGCCACGGTTTCATCAGCGTCTTCGATGCCGACGGCAACTTCATCCAGCGTCTCGCCTCGCGCGGCGCGCTCAACTCACCCTGGGGCCTGGCCCTCGCGCCGGACCGAAAATTTGGCAATCTCACCGGCGCGCTCCTGGTCGGGAATTTTGGCGACGGCGAGATCCATGGTTACGACATTACGACCGGGGCCTTCCTCGGGACGATGTCGAAACCGGACGGGACGCCGCTCCGGCTCGACGAACTCTGGGCGCTGCACGTCATCGGGAACGCGGTCTATTTCGCCGCCGGCATCGTGGAAGAAGAGCACGGCCTCTTCGGTTACATTAAATTCCATCGTTAGGCAGGCGGGCGCGGTGGGGCGCTGCCTCCGAACAAACGGCCGGCGCATGGGAGGCGGGAGCGAGCGCCCCGGACGCGGGCGGCGCCTCCCTGCCGGGTCGTTGCGGCCCGAGCGAAAACCGGCGCGGGTTGACAATCCGCCTTCCATACGCTTCCAGTTGGAAACTTATGCGCCTTTCACTTCGCCTCCTTCTCTTCGCGCCCCTGGCCGGGGTCGCACTGCTGACGAGCTGCACGACAATGCAGCCGACCACGCAAAAATATCACGTCACCGCCCTCAAACCGCACGATCCCGACAAAGTCAGGATCGATCTCTCGCTCGCGACCCAAAACGTCTACGTCATGGAAGGCGACCGCCTCCTCATGGCGGTGCAGGGCAACGTCGGAAAGAATAATCTGACCCCGAAGGGCAAATTCAGGATCACGAACAAAATCAAGAACAAGCGCCGCGTCAGCCAGCCGGATGCCGGTTATCCGATGGCTTACTGGTGCGAATTTTTGCCCGCCTACGGTTTCCATGAAGGGTTCGTCCACCCGGTGCCGCGCACCCACGGCTGCATCCGCTTGCATCGCGAGGCCGCCGCCCGGCTTTTCGCGCTCGTGAAGGTGGGGACGCCGCTTAGTATTGCCAACAGCCAGCCGGAAGACCTCACGTATAGCCGGCAAGTCATGAAGCTGGACCAGAGCCGCGATCCCGATCCTCCGCGCTCGGAAATGATGAAGGCTTCCTGGTTTAACGATCCGCAGGGTCCGCTCCTGACCGACGGCTAAAGGCCGCGCAAAAAGACCCCTGATTTCTATCGGTCGCTGCGCACTGGAAAAAGGTGCCCAGCGACCGCATAGTTTACGGCTATGAGCGCGAACCTTATCTCCAGCGGCACGACCGCGCGCAACAAAGTCAACCTTCGCACCCCGGAGGTGATGACGGCGGTGCAGCAACAGGTCGAATCGCATTACCGGAGCGACATCGTCGACAAGGTCCGCCGCACCGGCGGGATCGTGGCGATCGGGGACCTGACCGTGCGGCTGGCAAAGCAGTTTGGCTTTTGCTACGGCGTCGAGCGCGCGATCGATCTCGCCTACGCCGCGCGCAAGGTTTTCAAGGATCGCCGCCTCTTCATCGTCGGCGAGATCATTCATAACCCCGAGGTGAACGAACAGATCTCGTCGTTAGGGATTAAAAATCTGACCGGCGCGAATAAGCAGGCCGACATCTCCGAATTGCAGCCCGACGACGTCGTCATCCTGCCCGCGTTCGGGACCGAGCTAGCCGTCCTGCAGCAGATCAAGGATCGCGGCTGCCAGATCGTCGACACCACCTGCGGCGACGTCATGAGCGTCTGGAAACGGGTCCGAAAATACGCCAGCGAATCGGCCACCTCGATCATCCACGGCAAGGCCGAGCACGAAGAAACCAAGGCAACCAGCTCGCGCGCGCTAGGCGATGGCAAGGGGCATTACCTCGTTGTCCTCACCCTGGCCGACACCGATTACGTTTGCGATTACATCCGCCACGGCGGCGACAAGCAGGCGTTCCTGGAAAAGTTCAAGGGTGCTTATTCGGCCGGTTTCGATCCGGACATTCATCTGCAAACGATCGGGGTGGCGAACCAGACCACCATGCTCCGGGGCGAGACCGAGGAAGTGCAGCGCCGCATCCAAAAAGCGATCGCGGATCGCGACGGCGCCGAGCTGGCGACGAAAAACTTCCGTTTCTTCGACACCATCTGCGGCGCGACCCAGGAACGACAAGATGCCCTGCGCGAGCTGCTCGACGTGAAGATGGATCTCCTCCTCGTCGTCGGCGGTTACAACAGCTCGAATACTTCGCACCTTGCGGAAATGGGCGAAGAAAAACTGCCGACCTACTTCGTCCTCAACGCCAGCCGTCTCATCTCCGACAAGGAAATCCGGCATTACAATCTGCACGAGCGCCGCGAAGAAGTGGCGCGCGATTGGTTGCCGGAGGGCCCGGTCGTTGTCGGAATCACGGCCGGGGCTTCCTGCCCGAACAATCTCATCGAAGAGACGCTCATCCGGCTCTTCCAGCTCCGAGGGATTGGGGTCGAAGAGCTGCACGTCTCGACCGACTAGTGCAATGAGTCATTGAGTTCTGATACAGATAGGTTAGAGAGGGGGATGTCAGAACGCATTCGTTTGAGTCCTTCGGAACGTAAACAACTGGAAGCCGGGGCCAGAAGTCGAAAAGCC
>JBBPZS010000065.1:0-24414 GCA_038198605.1 Chthoniobacterales bacterium
GACGGTGTCTCACCGTCGCGAACTTTCCTCAACGCACGGTGCCTAAGGTGGATGCACTGTTTCTCGAAAAGTTCGTCGCAGTGGAACACTGCGACCAGCACTCGAGACGAGTGCGCTACCCGGATCCCTTCTCAACGATGAAAAATATTATCGTTGTCGGTTACCCCAAGAGCGGCTGCACCTGGGCGACGCGGCTCGTAGCCGAGCTGGTGGGTTGCCCGGTGGCCGGTTTCTGGCAGTCGACGAAGAAGGAGATCGCGGTCGAGGGGCAGGATCGCATTTCGGAATTCCGCTGCTACAAATCGCACCACCCTTTGCCCGAGCTGGGCTTCCTCCCGGTGGTGCGAGACTCCGTCGAGCCGGGGGAGGACCACGACCAGGTGCCGCGGCTGCTTCCCGAGCTCGACCGAGTCTCGCCCCACCGGAACCGCGTTCTCTACATCCTGCGCGACCCGCGCGACATCGCGCTCTCGGCCGCGAATCATTTTCAGTTTGTCCGTTATCCTTTCCTGCGCTGGCCCTTTCGCTTTTTGCCGCAGGGAGAAAAGCTTTATCGCCACACCCTTTATCCACTTCTCGTTAGGCAGAATTATCGGCTGGAGCGGATGACGGAAGCTCTGCTCGAGGGCTCGGCCGCGGTCCACAACTCGGTCCGGCTTTCCTGGCTGGAACATTGGCGGCCCTACGCCGAGGCGGGGGTGCCGATTGTGCGTTACGAAGACCTGCTCGCGCGGCCGGAGGAGGAGTCCGCCCGGATTCTGCAGCACCTCGGCCTCCGCCGCAGCGCGTCGGAGATCGCGCGCGCGGTCGAGAACCAATCCTTCGCGCGCAAAAAGCAGCGTCTGTTGGAGGCGGGGGAAACGGGCCGGGCCAAGTTTCTGCGGGTGGGAAAGAGCGAGCAATGGCGGCTCAATCTTCCGCTGCATTTACAGGAGCGGTTTGCGCGGGAAATCGGCGAGGCCCTGCAATACTGGAATTATCCCGCCTAACGAGGAGCGGAACTGGACGCCTCGCCGGGCCCGGTGAGCAGCTGCAGGAAGCGGGCGTCTTTCCGCAGCGGGTCCCATTCCCAGCGAAGCTTGAGATCGCTCCGGGTGATGCTGTAGTCGACGCTGTCGACCGCCCCGGACGTTTTCAGCAATTGTTCGATCAAGGGGACGGCCTGGTCGATTTCGCCGACCCGCGCATAGATCAGGGCGAGGGTAACAAAGCATGATCGCGCCGTCATTGGCGTCCTTCGATTCCGGCTTGAGCTGGGCGGCGAACCGGCCTTCACGAATGGCGTCGCCCTTTCGCCCGAGAAAAGCGTAGACTAGGCCGAGATTGGCGTGGCGCTCCGCCGCTTCGGGAGCTTCCTGCACCGCATTTTCAAACTCCGGCAGCGCGGTGGTAAATTGTTGCCCGGCGGACGCAGTGTCGCCGCGGGCCAGAGCGGTCATTCCGGCGAGAAAGCTTTTCGGCTGGAGGCCGCCATTGAGATAAGAAAAACCGTTCGCCGCCGTCTGCGCCAGGATCCGCTCAGCGGCGACGAAATCGCGCCGCAACATCGCATCTTCCCAGCGGGCGCAGGTCACCACTCCGTCGGGGTCGTTGCCGGGCGGAATATCGGCCAGCCAGGGGCCGAGCGCGCCGGGGTCGCCTTTCCCCATGAAATCGACATACCCGGATTGGATTTTGGCCACGACCGAATCGGGCGCGACGGCGCGAAAGCGGGCCACGGCCTGGGCGGCCTGCGGCCAGCGGCGCATGGAGGTGTTGGTAAAGACGAGGTTGCGAATGATGTTGGGATTCTGCGGATCGAGTTTCTCCATCCGCTGATAGGTCGCGAGCGCTTCCTCCCAGCGACCCTGCCGGCGGCGAATGGCGGCGACGTAGGCGCCGATGTTGCTGTCGTTAGGCAAGGCCCGCTGGGCGGTGGCAAATTCCGCCAGGGCCCGCTCGTAGTCTTCGTCGAACCAAAAGGTGCATTGCCCGAGTGCAAAGTGCGCTTCGCCCAAGTCCGGCTCGAGGCGGAGAGCGGCCTCGGCTTCGCTCCGGGCGCGATTTTTCCAGGTGTCGAGCGGTTCGTGGAAATGGAAAATCTCGGCGCAGGTGGAGGCGAGGTGAGCGCGGGCGAGCGCAAACTCCGGGTCGAGCGCGATCGCCTTGGTGTAGAGATTGACCGCCTGGCGATAATCCTGGAGCAACGTATCCGGCCCCTGTTCGTAGGGCAGCGCCTGAAGATAGAGGAGATAGGCCTCCGGATTCTGGGTCGGCTTTTTTGCCACCCGCTCTTTTTCCTCGGGCGTTAGCCGGGCGCGCAGGGCCTCGGCGATCTCCGTCGCGAGCTCACCTTCCAAGCCTAACGAATCCTCAATCGTGCGGTCGTAGCGATGGGCCCAGAGATGGCGGTCCTGCTCCGCGTCGATCAACTGCACATTGACTACGACCCGGTCTTTTACCCGGCGCACGCTCCCTTCGAGGATGGTGGCCACGCCAAGCGTCTGGCCGATTTCCTTGATGTTGCGCGTCTCGATGTCGCGATATTTCATCACGCTGGTCCGGCTGATGACGGTGAGGGCCTGGATCTTGGCCAGATTGGTCAGCAGATCGTCGAGAATGCCGTCGGCGAAGTAGGCGTTTTCTTTCTCGGCGCTCAAATTCTCGAAGGGCAGAACGGCGATGCTTTTGGAGCGAAGATCCGTCCCGCTCGCGCGATGGGCCGGGGAAAAGCGGAGGTAGAGCAGAATCGCGATCGCGATTGCGAGAATGCCGATGACCGCAGTGTAGAAACGGTGGACCGCGGGCCAGCCGGGAGATTTTCCAGCGGGCAGCTCGTCGGTTTTTACGATCCCCTCCGGAGTCAGCTCAAAGGCCCAGGCGAGCGCGACCGCGATCGGGAACCCCACCACGAGGAGCATGACGATCAGCCTAACGACCCAGTTGGCGATGTTGAAGAATGGGAAAACCTGAGTCGCGACCTGGATGAGGAGCCAGCTCGTCATCGTGTAAACGACGGCCGCGCGGTAGACATGACGCCGCTGCAATTCGGCAAAAAATTTCTTCAGCTTGAGCATCGGAACTCCAATTGCCTGCAAAAATGCGTCGTTTCCCTCTGCTGTCGACGCAATTAGAGAGGAAGCCGAAAACCGGACCCGGCCCGCCCCGGCGGCGGCCGCGAAAATCTTCCCGGCTTGGCGCGGGAACAGCTTCTCTAGGGAGCTGTGCAGACGACGGGCCGGGAGCAAGAATTCCTGCGGGTCGCGCTCGTGGGCGCAATCGCGCTCCTGCTCGCGGGCTCGATTCCTTCGGCCCACGCTCGCCCTCGTCGTCATCACAAACCCAATCCGGTCAAGGTGGTGCTCCAGCCTTTTCTGCTCGCGCGTTCGGTCGTACATGCCGTCGCCGAACCGGTCGTGTCGCACGCGCCGCGAGCGCTCACTCTTCTCGCGACGGCGCCGTTCCATCTCGCACAACGTGGCCACGAAATCCTGCGCGCCGAACCAGTCGACGACGGGGAGCCGGTCCGCGTCGCCTACCTCGTGTCGCGCGGGCATGGTGTGGCCCCGCCCCAGCCGGAGACGGAAGAGGAACAGGATTTCGAACAAGAGGCGGAACTTGGACGAGTGGGCCGAGGTTTCGATCAAGGCCCGACGGTCGCAGGCAGCCGGGCGATCCTGCGCCGCGGGATCGCCTATGCGCCGAGCCGCGCGCCGCAAAGCGTGAAGCGCGCGATCTGGGCGGCGAACTCATTAACCCGCAAGCCCTATAGCTGGGGCGGCGGGCACGGCTCGTTTTACGATCGCGGTTACGATTGTTCGGGGACGGTTTCCTTTGCTCTGCATGGAGCCGACGCGATCGGAGCGCCGCTCGCCTCCGACGAATTAACGCGCTTCGGCGAACGCGGTCGGGGACGCTGGTTCACGATTTATGCCCGGCCTGGGCACACCTTCGCCGTCATCGCTGGGCTGCGGCTGGATACGACTGATTTTCAGAACGGCGGCAATACCGGTCCGCGCTGGCACGCCGACCTGCGCGAGACGCGCGGCTATGCCGCGAGGCATCCGGCTGGAATGTAACGCAAACCTGGAGGGAAGCTTGACCATGAAATTCGAAGCGATCAAAATCTGGAAGATGGACTCGGAGCCGAAAGAGGAGACAGGCGAGAGCATGGAACAGAACACCCAGGAGCAGTCGCAGAAAACTCCGCTCTCCGAGCTGCGCGATCTGCGGCCGGAGAAAGATCCAATCGGTGCTGGACGGCAGCGCGCGGCCAACTCCGCCCGCAGCCACTTTCTTCGTTAGGCCAAGGCGCTAAATCATCTCCTGCCCTGCGCCAGCTTCTGGAAGCGCGGGTCATTCCGGATTGGGTCCCAGACCGGATCGATCCGGAGCAGAGCGGGCGTGAGCGAACGGCGGTAGACCGCGCCGAGACAATTTTCGATTAGCGGGATCGCGTGATCGGCATCGCCCAGGATGGCGTAGGCGATGGCGACGACTTCCTTCGATTCCGGCAGGCGCCAGGCATCGTGCCCGGTCACGGCGAGGAGAGCCGCCGCCCGCTTTTCCACCGCGGCTTCATCGCCCAGGGCAGCCGCGGCGATCAGGATCGCATCGGCCACGCGCGGGTTGGTATCGCCCGCTGCTTCCAGGGTCAACAGCTCGCGCTGGGCCTGCGCGACGATTGACCTGGCCTCGGCCTGATGGCCCGCGAAATAATGCAGACTGCCGAGCCAAATCTTATCCTCTGCGATCGCGAAGGGCGTGCGCTCCCCGGCGCCGGCGATGCCTTGCGACGCGGTGGCGAGCGCTTCTTCAAACTGACGTCGAAAGGTCAGCAGACTAACGACCTCGCCCAGCGTTCCATTTTTGCCTGCTACCTTCGGATCTCGCACGACTTTTTCGGCCGCTTCCAGATTTCCTTCCGCGTAATAGGTCTCCGCCTTGTCGCGCATGAACTCCGCTTCTTCGGGGGAAAGGACAAACGCGCGATCGAACATCTCGCGCGCCGCCGGGAAATCCCGTTTCCCGCGATAGCTGCGTCCGAGATTGACCCAGATGTCTTGGTTGCGCGGGTCGGAGATGGCGGCTTTACGTAACCACTCGATGGATTCATCGAGGCGGCCCTGCCGACGCTTCACCAGGCCAATGTAAAAGAGCAGAGTCGATTCGTTAGGCGAATCCTTCAGCGCTTCCTGCAACTCCACCAGGGCCCGATCGTAATCCTCCAGACAAAGATAATAATAAACGCCCAGCGCGGCGCGCGCTTCGCTCAACTCCGGCTGGAGCCGGACCGCGGTTTCCGCGGCTTCGCGCGCGCGCGCTTTGCAGGTCTCGGTGTGTTCCACTCCGTAATAAAGCTGCGACTCCGCGATCGCGATCTGGGCCCAGGCCTGCGCATAGGAAGGGTCGAGCGCGACTGCTTGCCGGAGGAAGTCGCGACCTTTCCGCACGTCCTCGAACGGCTGGCGCTTGATCAATTCCAACCCCCGCAAATAAGCGTCGTAGGCCTGCGGATTTTTCGTTGGCACCGCCGCGATCTGCCGCCGCTCGACCCCGGTCAGTTGCGCCTCGAGGGAAGCGGCGATGCGCTGCGCCACCTCGGTCTCGACTGCAAAAATATCGGTCAGCTTTCGGTCGAAGGTATCGGCCCAAAGGTGCGTGTCCCCTTCGGCTTTGATCAACTGCACATTCACGCGCACCATCTCGCCGGCCTTCTGCACACTGCCTTCGAGGATGTGCGCCACCCCCAGCTCCCGCGCGATCGCGGAAACCTTGCCCGGCTTGCTCTGGTATTGCTCGGTCGAGGTGCGCGAAATCACTTTCAAGTCCCCGATCTTGGCCAGGCGAGTCAGGATTTCGTCCTGAATCCCGCTCGCGAAATAGGCGTTCGTCTTGTCCTCGCTCAACGACTCGAACGGCAGCACCGCGATCGACTTATCCGGCGCGCCCGACGCGCTGGAAGATTGCCGCGTCCCCGAGTAGCGGCCGAGGAAAAACAAGCCGAGCGAAAGCGCGACGCCGATGACTACGATGTAAATCCAGGCATGATCGCGTTTCCGCGCGGGCAGAGAATCCGCGGTCTCCGTGCGTTTCAATCCTTCCGGGGTAAGCTCGAACGCCCAGGCGATGACGAGCGCGATCGGAAAACCGAGCGCGAGCAACATGATGATGAGCCGAATCGCCCAATCGGGAATCTGGAGAAAAGGAAAGACCTGGGTGGCGATCTGGATGAGCAACCAGGCCACGACCGTGTAGGTGACCGCGACTTTGTAAACGCTGCGTCGCTTCATCTCGGCGAAGAAATGTTTCCCGATCATGGCCCGGAAAGCTAATCGTTTTCCCGCAACGGAGGCGACAAAACTCTGCACGTTGGTCGCTTCAGGAGACGGAGTGACCGTTCGCGCCGGCGCCACGCCTGCGCCGAATATCCCGCGCACCTCTCACTCCGCCTGCTTCGTCAGTTCCTGAAACCGGGCATCGTCCCGAAGCCGATCCCAAAACGGATCAAACCTGAGCAAAGCGGGAGTGAGCGACTCGGCCCGCGTCTCCTGCAAAGCTTGCTGCAGGAGCGGGAAGGCACGGTCAGAGTCGCCCAGCAAAATATAGGCGCGCGCCACCGCCTCTTTTTCCCGCGAAAATCCCCAGGCATCCTTCTTCACCAGTCCCAAGATTTCCTGCGCGAGCTGCTCGACTTCTTTCCCTTTTCCCAGCCGTGCCTCCACCTCGAGAAGAACCTGGAGGAGCAAGAATCCTTCGTCCCCTTCCGCGCGGAGAGCCGTCAGTTCCTGCTCCGCTTCCAGCAGCAACGGCTTGGACCTGGACGGCTCCCCTTTGTTTTCATAAAGCATGGCCAAAATGACTCGTGAGAGCGCGCGAAGAAGTGGCGGGGCAGGCCTGGCCGAGTCTTCCAAATCGCGGGAAACGAGGGCAATCGCCTCGTCCGTCCGGCCCCGAGTGACGAGCAACTGAAGGTAGGTCAGAATGCCCTGATCCACGGTGGTCAATTTGAGATCCTTTAATAGCGACCAGGCAGCGTCGATGTTGCCCTCCGCCACGTAAGTCTCCGCTTTTTGCCCGACGATCGATTTCGCGTCCGGCTCGATCGTTAGCGCACGATCGAACATGGCGCGGGCCTCGGCGAAGCGGCGCAATCCTCGATAAGTCCTACCCAGGTTGATCCAGATGTCCTGGTTCAAGGGGTCGAGTTCCGCGGCCACTTTTAAGTTGGCGAGCGATTCTTCCGTCTTTCCCTGCCGTCGTTGCACCAAACCGATCGCCGCCACGAGGTGAGCATTATTGGGCGCGCGCGACCGGGCCAAGTTGAGCTCGCGCAGGGCGCGATCGTAATCATGCAGACAGTAATAAAAAAAACTGCCCATGGCTTCGTGCGCGAAGAAAGACTCCGGGGCCAGGCGCAAAACGGTCTCGGCCGCCGTCCGGGCTCGCTCTAGTTGCGCCGAGCTGTGCAGCGGAAAAAAATATCGCTGGGACTCGGCCACCGCGAGCAGCGCCCAGGCTTCGGCGAATTGCGGGTCCAATTCGACGGCGTGCCGCGCATGCTCGATCAGCCTGGCCTCGTTCGCCTCGCCCTGTTGACCGCGCAGGGCGAGCGCGCGCAGGTAGGCGTCGTAGGCTTCCGGGCTGGTCGTTCCGATCGTCGAAATGTCCTGCTTCTCCCGGCCCGTCAGAGTGGCTTCGAGGGCGTGCGCGATTTTTTGCGCGATGTCGCTCTCGACCTGAAAAAGGTCGACCAGTTTTCGGTCGTAAGTGTCTGCCCAAAGATGGGAATCGGTCGCCGCCTTGATCAGCTGCACCGTCACGCGCACCTGGTCGGCTGATTTTTGTACGCTGCCCTCGAGGATATTCGCCACACCCAGCTCCTGGGCGATCTCGCGCAGATTTTCCGGCCGGCTTTTATACTTCTGGGTCGAGGTGCGCGAGATGACCTTGAGATCCGCGATCTTGGAAAGACGCGCCAAGATTTCATCCTGGATGCCATCGGCGAAGTAGGCGTTGGCCTTGTCTTCGCTCAAGCTCTCGAAGGGGAGAACGGCAATCGATTTTTCATTCGCGCCCGACGCGGTGGAAGATGGCCGCGTCCCCGAGTAGCGGCCGACGAAAAACAAACCGACCGACAGCGCGAGGCCGATGACTACGATGTAAATCCAGGCGTGATCGCGTTTCCGCGCGGGCAAGGATTCGGCCGTCTCGGTGCGTCTCAATCCATCCGGGGTGAGCTCGAAGGCCCAGGCGATGACGAGCGCGATCGGGAAACCGAGCGCGAGCAGCATGATGATGAGCCGGATCGCCCAATCAGGAATCTGGAGAAAAGGAAAAACCTGCGTCGCGATCTGGATGAGCAACCACACGACGACCGCATAAGCGACCGCGACCTTGTAAACGCTGCGGCGTTTTAGTTCCTCGAAGAAGCTGGGCGATTTCACGGTTGGGCAAGCCGCGCAAAGCGGGGATCGGAACGCAGCGGATCCCAACGAGGATCGAGGCGAAGATAAGCTGGGGTCAAAGAACTTTCGCCGTAGGTCTGGAGAAGATGTTGCACGCCCGCGATGGCCGCGTCGATCTCCCCGAACTGCGCCTGCGCCATGGCGATGGCCTCCTCAACCGAGGGCCCATCGACCGCATCTTCCTTGATCACTTTCTGCGCCAGGGCGGTCTCGCTTTCGAAAGCCGCTTTATCCTGCAGGAGCCCGGCGATCAGAATCAAGTCGAGCGAGACGTTCGGGCCATGATCGCCTCGCTCGCGTCGCTGGAGCAAGCCGTCGCGGGCCTCGCCGAGGTCGGATCGAGCAGACTCGTTTTCACCCGCGAGCGCTTCGGCCAGGCCGAGATAGAGACGAAAACGTGGAACGGAGGGGCTGGGCAATTTCTCCGGCGCGCTCAGAACGCCACGGAGGATGCGAATCGCTTCCGCATATTGCCGGCCTAACAACTGAATGTAAATCTTACTCTGGAAGACACGCGCTTCCTGCGGGTCGAATGGGATGGCCTCCAGCAATCGGGCGGCGCCCTCGGTATCGCCCTGGGCAAAGCGGATTTCTGCTTTCTGCCGCTGCAGAGAATGGGAGGGCTCGATTTCCAGAGCACGATCGAGGAGCGCTTCCGCCTCGTTGAATTTGCGCAGGGCCCGATGGGAAAGGGCGGCCTCGGAAAGCAGGGTGGGGTTGCGCGGATCGAGCTCGAGGGATTCGGCGTGCAACGCCAGCGCTTCGTCCCACTTTCCCTGGCGCCGCTTCACGTAGGCGGAAAATTCGATCGCCTCCACGCGATTCGTGGACTGCGCCCGCGCTTTCGCGAAGGCGACCAGCGCGGCCTCGTAATCGACCAGCCCGCGATAGCAATATAAGCCAAGCGCGAACTGCGTTTCGCCCGCTTCCGGCGCGAGTCGTTCTGCCGCGTCCAGCGCTCGTTTCGCTTCCGCAAGGTGGTGCGCGTTGGGATCGTATTCCGCGTAGTTAAAAGAATGTGCGACCGACAGGTAAGCCCAGGCGACGGCGAATTGCGGATCCAACTGCACCGCGCGGTCGAGGTAGACGACCATCAGCTCGTTCTCGCGCGGGGAGCTTTCGAGCTGATTCCAAATCGCCAGGCCACGCAAATACGCTTCGTAGGCTTCCGCGTTTTCGGTCGGCCGGGCGGCGACCGCTTGTTGCTCGGTGCCGGTCAGCCGGGCTTGGAGCGATTGCGCGATTTTCGCCGCGACCTCGCTCTCAACGGCCAGGATGTCGGTCAATTTGCGATCGTAGGATTCCGCCCATAAGTGCAAGTCCGTCCCCGCGCGAATGAGCTGCACGGTCACGCGCACCTTCTCGCCCGTTTTTTGCACGCTGCCTTCCAAAATATGGGCGACGCCGAGTTGTTTCGCGATCTCCGGCAGGTTCTCGGGCGAACTTTTGTAGCGCTGCGTCGAGGTGCGCGAGATTACTTTTAACTCCGAGATTTTGGCCAGGCGCGTGAGGATTTCATCCTGGACGCCCTCGGCGAAAAAAGCGTTGTCGGGATCGCGGCTCAGATTCGCGAAAGGGAGGACGGCAATGGACTTGGCAACCGAATCGGTCGAAGCGACGGGGCGCGCCGTGTAGCGGCCGGCGAAAAAGAGACCAACCGAGAGAGCACCGGCGGCGAGAACGACAACGATCCAGGCCCGTTTCGCTTTCCTCGGCGGAACTGCCGTGTCGGCTTTCGCGGTGCGCTTGATTCCATCCGGGGTGAGCTCGAAGGCCCAGGCGATGACGAGCGCGATCGGGAAACCGAGCGCGAGCAACATGATGATGAGCCGGATCGCCCAATCAGGAATCTGGAGAAAAGGAAAAACCTGGGTCGCGATCTGGATGAGCAACCACGCCACCACCGCGTAGGCGACCGCGACTTTGTAGACGCTGCGCCGTTTTAGTTCCTCGAAAAAGTTAGGCGAACTCACGTGGCTATTGGTAATTCGTCTTCGGTTCGGGGCCTTCCACGAGCGCTTTAAACCGCGGATGGGAGCGAAGCGGATCCCAGGTCGGATCGAGCCGCAGCAGGGCCTGGCTGAGCGGGAATGCGCCGTAAGGAGTGGTCAAGAGCCGCTCAAGCCGCGGGATGGCGCGATCGATTTCACCCACTTGGGCTTCGATCGCGGCGAGGTATTCCTCGAAGATGGGACCGTAGACCGGATCGGTTGACCGGGGCATGAGTGAGACGGCGCGCTCGGCTTCGCGCAAAGCCGCCTCTTTGTCGCCCAACCCCGCTTCGACGAACGCGAGCGCGCTGACAACAAATGGGTTGCTGGACTGATCGCGCTGCAGCGTTTCCAAGCCCACTTTCGCAGCCTGATAGGCATTCCTGGCCCCGTCCACATCTCCCGCTAACGATCGCGTCCAGCCGAGAAACTGCTGGGAAAACAAACTGTCCGCCGGGGGGGAGTCCTTCCTGCGCGAGGCGATCTCCGCCTGGTAGCGCGCGGCTTCCTCGAAGCGCCGCTCCAGAACCAACTGTTGCACGCGACTGTCCTCCGCCTGCTGGTTGTCGGTATCCGGCGGGATGCGAGCCAGCACCGCGCGCGCGGCGGGCAAATCGCCTGTCACTTGCAGATATCTCACCTTGTTCACCAGCACTTCGGGCTCATCAGGGCTGATGGCGAGTGCGCGCTCGATCATCTCCGCGGTGGCGGCGTCTTCCCGCAACATCGAGAAAGTCCAGGCGCGATCGAGGAAGAGGTGAGGATCACGTGGATTGAGTTTCGCGGCATCTTCATAGAGTCGGATGCTTTCTTTCCAGCGACTTTGCCGGCGCGCGATGCGAGCGAGTGCGGCCAGGGCTTCGCTGTTGCTCGGCACCTCACGATGGATTTTCTCGAAAAGGAGACGTGCACCCTCGTAATCCCGCTCGATGTGATAACGGTAGTAGGCGTTGGCTAGGAGCGTTTCAGGCAAGGTTGGATTGAGGCGCGTCGCTCTTTCCGCCGCGGTGCGGGCGGCTTCCTTGCGCGGCGCGCTGGTATCGATCTGGAGGAAGTAGAGATTCGCGTGGACGATTGAGAGAGAAGCCCATGCTTGCGCGAACTGGGGATCGAGGCGGACCGCTTCGGCAAAAGCATCCGCCGCTTTCCTGATGTTGGTCTCCATCTGGCCTGGTCGCGAATAGAGATGGATCCCGCGCAGGTAGGCGTCGTAAGCGGCGAGGTTGCTCGTCGGTTTTTCGGCCACCGCCTTGCGCTCGGCGCCGCTGAGCGTGGCCTGCAAGGACTCCGCGATCCGCGTCGCCAGCTCGCTTTGGACGGCGAAGATATCCGTCAGGTCGCGATCGTAAATTTCGGCCCAGAGATGGCTCTCATTCTCGGCGCGGATGAGCTGCACATTGATCCGCACCCGGTCGCCCACCCGTTGCACCGTGCCCTCGACCAGATGCGCAACGCCGAGCTCCCGCGCGATCTCGCTCAGATTCGACGGCCGCGTCTTGTAACGTTGCGTGGAACTCCGCGAGATGACGCGCAGCTCGCCGATCTTGGCCAGGCGCGTGATCACTTCGTCCTGCATCCCATCGACGAAATAGGCGTTCTCCTTCTTCTCGCTCAGGTTTTCGAACGGCAGCACTGCGATCGACTTCGCATCGGTCGAGGCCTGCGACTTGGGCTGTGGGCGCGTCGAGATTTGAAACCAAAGCAAGCCGCCCGCGGCCAGCGCGCCGATGAGAACGATCCAGAGCCACCCGCGACCGGAACGCTGCGAGGGCGTCACATCCTCAGTCCGCTTGATTCCATCCGGCGTGAGCTCAAAGGCCCAGGCGAGGACGAGCGCGATCGGAAAACCAATCACCAGAAGCAGGACGACGAGACGCACCGCCCAGTTGGGGATATCGAAGAAAGGAAAGACCTGGGTGGCGATCTGAATGAGGAGCCAGGCGATGACAGCATAGGCGATCGCGACTTTGTAAACGCTCCGGCGTTTCAGTTCCTCGAAGAAGTTAGGCGAGCTCACGGGTGCGAGAGCTTCTCAAAGCGTGGATCGGAACGCAACGGATCCCAGAAAGGATCCAGCCGGAGCAAGGCCGGCGTGAGAGCGTTCCAGCCATTGATCGTAAGAAGATGCTTCACATTTGCGATGGCAACGTCTTTCTCTCCCATCTGGGTTTGCGCCACGGCCAGCGCAGATTCCAGACCTGGCCCATCCATCGCCTCGTGTTCGATGGTCGGCTGAGCAAGCGCTGCTTCGTGCTCGACCGCCGCCTTGTCCCCTAGAAAGCCAGCGATCAGAATGAGATCGATCGCGATGTCATCCCGCTTGTCCCCCTGTGCGCGAAGGGCGACCAGCTCTTCCCGAGCGCGCGAGAGATCGGTCTTCGCCGCGGCGGTCTGGCCAGCTAGCGCTTCCATCATCCCCAGCGAGGCGCGGTAATGCGAGACAAACGATTGCGGCAAATTTTCCGGCGCGTTGAGGAGGCGGTGCAGGACGTCAATCGCTTGAGCGTACTGGCGCAGCAGCCTCCATTGGTGCAGACGGGCGTCGAGAAATATTGGATCCTGGCCGTCGACCGGTACCGCCGCGAGCAGGCTGGTGGCGGTTTCGAGGTTTCCTTGAGCCTGACGAATTTCGGCTTTTTGAATCAGGAGACTAAAACTATTCGGTTCGATTTCGAGCGCGCGATCGAGCAGGCGCAGAGCCTCCTCGAACCGGCGCAGCGCTCGGTGGGTAAGAGCAGCTTCGGAAAGAAGAATGGTATTCCGTGGATCCAGCTCCTGGGACTGCGCGTGCAGCGCCAGCGCGTCATCCCATTTGCCTTGCCGCCGCTTCACATAGGCGGAAAACTCTAACGCCTCGACACGACTGGAGGCGTCGCTTCGTGCCTTGGAGAAAGCGGCGAGCGCGCCGTCATAGGAGGTGAGGCCGCGATAGCGATAGAGCCCGAGGGCAAATTGCGTCTCACCCGCCTCGGGCGCGAGCCGGAGCGCCGCATCGAGAGACTCTTTCGCTTTTGCCAGACGCTGCGGCGTGCGATCAAATTCGGCGTAGGTAAAGATCTGGGCGGCGGAAAGTGAGGCCCAGGCGAGGGCAAACTCCGGATCCAATTGCACTGCGCGCGCAAAATAGAGAATCGTATTATCAAGGTCGCGGGGGGAGGTTTGGAGCCGATTCCAGAGGGCGAGCCCGTGCAGATATGCCTCGTAGGCCTCCGGGTTATCGGTCGGTTTGGCAGAAACCGCTGCCTGCTCGGCGCCGGTCAAGCGTGCCCGGAGCGAGCCGGCGATCTTTTCCGCGACTTCGCTTTCGACCGCAAAAATATCGGTCAGACTGCGATCGTATGTCTCCGCCCAAAGATGCGAATCCGTCGTGGCGGCAATGAGCTGCACCGTCACGCGCACCTTGTCGGCTGATTTCTGGACGCTGCCTTCGAGAATGTGGGCGACGCCGAGCTGCTGGGCGATTTTGGGAAGATCGTCTGGTGAACTCTTGTAACGCTGCGTCGAGATGCGCGAGATGACCTTGAGGTCTCCGATCTTGGCCAAGCGGGTGAGAATTTCATCCTGAATGCCGTCGGCGAAAAAGGCGTTCTCCTTATCCGTGCTCAGGTTTTCAAACGGAAGGACCGCGATCGACTTGGAGGAAGTTGGCGCGATGGCGGGCGGGTGCGGACTGGTGTAGCGACCGAGGAAAAACAAACCGAGCGAAAGCGCGAGGCCGATGACGACGATGTAAATCCAGGCGTGATCGCGTTTCCGCCTGGGCAAGGATTCGGCCGTCTCGGTGCGTTTCAATCCTTCCGGCGTTAGCTCGAAGGCCCAGGCGATGACGAGCGCGATCGGGAACCCGAGTGCGACCAGCATGATGATGAGCCGGATCGCCCAGTCGGGAATCTGGAGAAACGGAAAGACCTGGGTTGCGATCTGAACGAGCAGCCACGCCACCACTGCATAGGTGACCGCGACCTTGTAGACACTGCGTCGTTTTAGTTCGGTGAGGAAGTTGCGTGGGTCCACAATTCGTTAGGGCGACAACCTTAAAGTGAGGTGGAGGCGACGGCCAGCTTTTCAAAGCGCAAAATCCTGCCGCCGCGGTTTGGCACGGAAGCTCCTTTGCCGTGATGGCGCGATCGCACTGTCTTGACCATCCAACCGAAAATCACCAAAATCATTCCAATGGAAGGCGAAACCAGAGACAACCCGGGCGAAAGCACGGAAGAGAGCGCGCCCGCCGAGCGCGAGCAAACGCCGCTTTCCAAGCTGCGCGACCTGCGACCGGAGAAGGATCCGATCGGCGCCGGCCGCGGGCCTCTAAAGGCCGAAGCCGAAGAGATCTAAAGACGGTCGGGAACGCTGGCGGACGCCGGTTAGTTTGGCGCGGGCGTAGGCGACGGGGTGGCGTTTTCGAGCTTGCCTCGCTCTTGCGACCGGGTCTGACCTTCGCCGCCCTGGCCGCGCATTTCGCGGCGTTGCTGCCGATTGGCCTGCCGTTCTGCCTGCTGCTCTTCCGCCGTGCCTTCCCGATTGTTCCCCCCAAAGCGACGGCGGTGTTCCTGGCGGTGTTCGCGCCGGCGTTCCCGCTTCTCCATTTGTTTGGCATTGTTAGGCGACAAGCTCGCCACGGGACTGGCGGCAGGAGTCGCGACGGGACTGGCCGCCGGGCTGGCCGTGGCGACGGCGGTAGTGGGTGTCGTATCGGACTGCTCGCCGGCGGCCGAGAGGGCGAAGCACGCGGCGAGGCTGACGACGAATGCGATGTGGATGATCTTCATAGATTGCTTAGAGAGTTGCGGTGATAGTTAGCGTCTAGTCGGCGCTAAGGCGTTTGGCGAGGCCTGGCTCTCGGGATGCCCCGGGAAGAAGATCGCGAGCGCATTTTTTCCCGAGGCGCTGCTCCGGGCGTTGCTCCGCGATTGCGGACGCGAGGTTGCTGGAGACTCGTTGGGCGTCGATGGCTGCCCGTCGGGCGCGCGCCAGTCCGCCGAACCGGCGATTGCAGCCGGCGATTGAAAGTCCGAGGGGTGGAATACACGACGAGCGTGGTCGTTTGAGGATAGGCGAGGTATTGATCGACCGGGGAAAAGAGGCAGTCGTCAGTCAGACGCGATTGGGGATCGAAAAGAGCGTAGGAGGGCGAAGTGGCGGCGATGTAGCCAGTAGTCAGGTCGGAATTGGTGTAAGCCTCGGTCGCGATTTCCGGTTGGTATTCCTGCGTCGCTTGTTCGAGCTCTGCAGCCGGTTGTTGTTCCGCCTCGAGGTCGACTCGGTAATCGACCGGGGCAGGTTGGCCGGCTCTTGAATTCCGGACTGGCGCGACCGTCGCGAAAGAGTCGACCATCCGCTCTGGCCGTTGCGTGATCGGGGGCGATTTGACGCTCTGGAGGTTGGAAAACGCCAGCCATGCCATGAGCGCGATCAACACCGCCAATTCCACCGCGATCAGGTTTGCCACCTTGCTGCTCATATCATCAGGCTCGCTCTTCCTCGTCTGGTAATGAAGTTGCCGGAAAAACCGGTCGCGACAATTCAAATAATCGAACGAAGCCCTGTCCGGATTGAATCAGGTTGTTCGTTGGATTGATTGAAAGCATTCAACCAACCGAAAAAAAGACCCAAAATCATGAGCACAACGACGAAAATTCCGCAGGGGATGCATACAGTCACGCCGCACCTGATTTGCGCCGGCGCGGCCGAGGCGATCGAATTCTACAAACAGGCGTTCGGCGCGGTTGAGCTGAGCCGAATGCTAAGTCCGGAAGGGAAGGTGATGCACGCCACTATTCGGATCGGCGACTCGGTCATCATGCTGAATGACGAGACGCCGCAATGGGAGTCCTACGGCCCGAAGCACCTCAAAGGATCACCCGTTACGATCCATCTCTATGTGGAGGACGCGGACGCGGTTTTTGCGCAGGCCGTGAAGGCCGGTGCGAAGCCGACCATGCCGCTCGAGGACATGTTCTGGGGCGATCGCTACGGCAAGGTCGAAGATCCCTTTGGCCATCAGTGGTCGATCGGCACGCACGTGCGCGATGTGACTCCGGAGGAAATGCAAAAGGCGATGGAGCAAATGTGTGCCTAACGAACGGCACGATTGCCAATGCAACCGGCGAGGACGCAGGAGGAAATCGATCACTGCTGGGACAAGCTCACCCGCGACGTAGGCGAGGAAGTGCAATGCGGCTGGTTGACCGATCGCTCCGGACTCTCCTGGCAGGCGGTCGATCCAGCTCCGTGAATGGGCCAGGGACGCGGAGGGATTTCGCCGCGTGATGCAGGCGATCATGCCGATGAAAAAGCTCGATCGCGCGGCGCTGCAAGCGGCTTTCGAGGGGAAATAGGACTCCGCGCGCTCTTGGAGGGACGGCCCGCCTTAGGCGGGTCCCGTCCGCGTTTCAGTTAGATCCGGGCACGACCCGGCGGTCGTCCCTCCGGCGACGGCGCCGGACACGCATCCAAGTTCGCATTCCTTGCCTGGAGTTGACGCCTCGGGTAAGCTTCCGTCCCGATGCGCCAACTCTCCGCTCTCGCTGCTATCCTCATTGGCGGCGGCATTGCGGGGGCACTCGATATCACTTACGCGGTTGGTTTCTCTGCGCTCCGAGGCGTGCCACCGATGCGCATCCTGCAATCGGTCGCCAGCGGGTTACTCGGCGCTCCGGCTTTCGAAGGCGGCGTTGCGACGGCAGCGCTCGGTTTGGTCCTGCACTTTAGCATTGCTCTCGCCTGGGCGGCGATTTTCTATCTGGCAAGCAAAGCGATCCCGTTTCTCACTCGTCACCCTGTTGTCGCCGGGCTGTTCTACGGCTTTCTCATCTACGCAGTGATGAATCTCGTCGTCCTGCCGCTTTCCGCTTTCCCGAAAAAAGTCTCCTTCCCGTTGTTAGTGCTCGTGACCGGATTACTCGTGCACATGGTTTGCATCGGGCTACCTATCTCTTTGGTCATACGCCGCACGCGAGCCTAGGCTCGGGCCCAACTCGCGACGCGTCGCCGCAAAAGCAGGAAGGGCCGTTCCACTGCAAGGAAAAGCGCAGCACCCGCGACATAGATGCAGACTTCTACGAGCAGGAGCGCCCAAATTGAAGTGAGCGGAATCTGATAGCTCGTGCAGACCCTAAGGACAAAGTGAATGACGAGCTTGTGACTGAGGTAAACGCTGTAGGCGATGCTGGCTAAAAACGCGGCTCCCGGGATCGCGCGATGTTGGAAAGGAAGCTCTGGACTGACGACACAAACCAGGAGTGCGGCCATCCCGAGCGCAATGAGCGGAAACTGCCAAACGCAGGTGGTAATGGTGAGATTGTTTTCTCCCAGTGACAGCCCGTAAACGACGGCGGCAAACCCTGGCAGCCAAAGCCAGCGCGCGCTTCCGCTGAGTCGTGCCCACCAGTGTGGCCGATGTTGCTCGATCGCCGCCAGGGCCACGCCAAAGACAAGCGGATCAAGGCGCGTCCAGGTAGGGTAATAAATCCAAAGCTGAAACCCGCGGAAAGAAACGCCGCTGTCACTCGGATGTTGCCAGGCGAGGAAGGCACGCAAAGCGAGCCCGGCGAGAACGACTGCGACGGGGACGATGAACCCGGCCAGCGGACGCCGCCTAACGAAGACAAGAAGCAAAGGCAGCAGAAGGTAGAACGGATCCTCCACTGCGAGCGACCAGGCATGGGAAAAGGCCGTGCCTCCGCGCAGATTGATGTTCTGGACCGAGATAAAAAATTTCCAAAGCGGCGAGATTTCGGAGAACTCCCGCCAGGATGGCAACAAGAAGTAAATCGCCAGAACGACAAAGTAAGCGGGCAGGATGCGCAGCGCGCCGTGAATAAAATCGCGCGAACCCGATTTCTCCTCCCCGCGCAAGCCGGGCGATCAATTGACCGCCGATCAAATAACCGCTGAGAACAAAAAAAAGATCGACCCCGACCCAGCCGAAGCGATGCCAGCGAAATGGGAGAGCGAAACCAAAAATCCCAGTGTGATAAACGACCACCACAACAATGGCGAGCGCGCGGAGAAAATCTAAACCCGGTTGGCGCTCCCGATGGACGAAGCGCGGGTCAATCGAGGGGGCCGGCTCCGTCATGGATTCAGGAGTAGGAAGGTCGCCTTCGTTACAGCAGCCGGACGCTGGTGATGGAGATCTGGCCACCGAAACAGACGTCGACATCGGCGCCTTCGGTGCGGCCGCGCAGGTTGTAATCGCCCGCGAAATAGAGACCGCTCTCTTCTTCGTGGCGGTAATTGAGCGGGAGCGGCTTGGGATCGAGTGGGCACCAGACGACTTCCGGGTCGGGCGCGTCGGGCGCAAGGATGGGCAGATTAACGTTATAGAAAACGCCCTGCTCGATCGGATTCGAGACCAGCTCACTTAGGATGGGAACGATCCAGCGCTTCGCCCGCTCCCAAGCGTACTCGACCCCACTCTTCCGATAATGGGAAAACGCGATCCCGGGCCAGCCGTGGAGAAGCGCTTCCCTCACCGCCGCCACCGTGCCCGAGTAGTAAACGTCTGCTCCCAGGTTCGCGCCGTGATTGATCCCGCTCAGGATCCACTTGGCGTCCGGCACCGCGTGGAGGAGGCCGAGTCGGGTGCAATCGGCCGGGGTGCCATGGATCGCGAAACGCAGCTCGCCGCGCGGCTCGATCCGCACCCCTTCTCGCCAGGTGACGGCGTGGCTGACGCCCGATTGCGGCCCGGCCGGCGCGACCACAACCGGCTCACCGAGAGTGCGAGCGGCACTGACCAGCGCCGCGAGCCCCGGCGCGTCGATGCCGTCGTCGTTCGTGACCAGAAATTTCATGAAGCCTGCATGCTAGCTCAATTCGGAAGGAGATGCTTCCGCATGTCCCGGAGCGGATCCGCGAGGGACTTCCGGGGAGCGCACGCGCCCTCGCGTGCTGGTTTCGGCGCTTTGCCGAAACGAACTTTCCCCGAGTTCAAAGATTCATCGAGCAATTCAAGTTTGCGATGGCGAGGGCGCCATCGCCGGCACGCGAGGCGCGTGCGCTCCCCAGAGCTGAACCCCGCTCCACCTGCGATACTCGCGTTGCAGGCGGGTCCCGCGGTCACTTCTCGAGAAAATTCTTCAGCCTAACGAGGGCGGCGTCCCATTACTGCGCGACGCGGTCGAGATACTCCTTTGCCTCGTCGAGCGGCTCCGGTTCGAGCTCGAAGAGACACTCGCGCCCCGCCATTTCGCGTCGCGCCACGCCCGCGCTTTCCAGGACCCACAGATGTTTCGTGATCGCCGGCCGGAGAGGGTAGCGCAAGCTTTCAGTTTGCAGGATCGAACGCGCAAGCTTGAAGCTCGCGCTACTTAAAAAAGAGTGAAGTGGCGGACGAGCCAAAATCTATCGCCCTGTGGCGGCGCTTCATTTCAGGCTTCGAAAACCCAGCGGCCACCGGCCATCGTCCGTTCCACCGGGATAGTGATGAGCGTCGCGGGATCTTCCTCGAGCGGATTCCGTCCCAGCACAACGAGATCGGCATACTTGCCCGCCTCGATCGAACCCTTCTCCTTTTCCTCGAAGGAAGCGTAAGCGCCATTGATCGTCTGCACCCGCAGCGCCTCGGCCACCGTGATCCGCTGCTTTGGCCCCCAGACATTCCCCTTCATGTCGGTGCGGGTGACGGCGGATTGCAGCGCCATCATCGGCTCGAACGGTCCCGGCGGATAATCGGAGCCAGGCGCAACCGGGATGCCGGCATCGAGAAAGCTGCGCAGGGCAAACATCTGGTTGAGCCGCTCGGCGCCATACTCGCGCATTTTTTCGCCGTGATAATAGACGTAGGTCGCGAAAGGGGTCGGGATCGCGCCCAGCTTCTTGATCCGCTGCACGAGCGAGTCATTCACCACCGTGCAATGCTCCAGGCGAAAACGCGGATCGCGCCGCGGCCGCTCGCGTTGCAGGCGCTCGTAAACGCGCAGGACGGTGTCGATCGCGACGTCGCCGTTGGCGTGCACGCCGATCTGCCAGTCGGCGGCGTGAGCCTTGCGCGCGGTCTGGTAAAGTTCCTCCTCGGTCATGACTTCGATCCCATAGTCGTTAGGCCGGCCCACGTAAGGCTGCGAGAGGCGCGCGGTCCGTTCCGAGATCGAGCCGTCCGCGGTCATCTTCATCGCCCCGACCCGGACCCATTCGTCGCCAAATCCGGTTCGGATGCCAGCCTCGAGCATTCGGTCGATCTCGCGATAACCGATCAGACAATAGACCCGGACCGAGAGCTCGCCCGCGTCGCGCGCATCCTGATAGGAGCGAAGATCTTCGTGCGAGCCGTAGGCGTCATGCACTGAAGTGATGCCGGCGCGCGAGAGCATGCGCGAGATCAGCTTCACTCCGGCGCGATAGTCGTCCCGGCTCGCGCTCTCCGGGATGAGTTTCTCGAAGACGTCGACCGCGCGTTCCGCGATGCGGCCGGTCAGTTCTTTGCTCGTCGGATCGCGATCGAATTTTCCACCCTGCGGATCGCGCGTCTCGGCGGTGATGCCGGCCTTTTTGAAAGCGAGCGCGTTTGCGTATGCGGTATGCCCACCGCGATGCGAGATGAGGACCGGGTGGTCCGGCGCGGCCGCATTCAGATCCTGCACGGTGAGGGGACGGCCGTCGCTCGTTTTGGTGTCGTCGTATTTGAAGCCGAGCACCCACTCGCCTGGCGGCGTTTTCGCGGCCCGCTCGTGAATCGCGGCCTGGATGGCGCTGATCGACCGCAGATCGCAATCGACCTGCCGCAGATGCATCCGCCCCGCGATCGCCGGATGAGAATGGGCATCGATGAAGCCCGGGAGGACGGTCTTGCCTTCGAGGTCGATCTTTTTCGTCTGCGCTCCGGCCAGAGCCAGCACCTTATCGTTAGGGCCGATCGCACAAAAACGGCCGTTCGCGATCGCCACCGCTTCCGCCTGCGGGAGCCGCGGGTCGATCGTGATGATCCTGGCGTGGTGCAGAATCAGGTCGGGCGAAGTGCGCTCGAAAACGAGAGTGGGCGCCACGGCGAAGGCACCAAGGCCGGCTAGGAATTGACGTCGCGACGGTTTGGACATGCGGAGCTCGCGTTCGTTAGTCGTCGTTCCGGCAAGCGGCGGACGCAACCGGAAATCGACGGTCGATGGTTGAGCAGCGCCGTTCTCTGGGGAGCATGCTCGGCAGTTGCATGGCGGCACCTCGGCTGTAGAACGAACGATGCCCGCGCGCTTTTTGCCGCCCGTTTTACTCCTTTTCGCGGCGCTTTGCTGGAGTCTCGGCGGCGTCCTGATCAAGTCGATCGATTGGCCGCCGATGGCGATTGCCGGCGGCCGCAGCGCGATCGCCATCCCGCTCATCCTGCTTTGCGTGGGCCGGCCGCGCTTCACCTTTTCGTTAGCCCAAATCGGCGGCGCGGTCGGCTACGCACTCACCGTCGTGCTTTTCGTCTTTGCGACCCGTATGACGACGGCGGCGAACGCAATCTTCCTGCAATATACCGCTCCCATTTACGTCGCGCTGATCGGGCGCTGGTATTTGAAGGAGCGCGCCTCGCGGATCGACTGGTTGGTCATCGCGGTCGCGCTGATCGGCATCGCGCTCTTTTTCCTCGACCGGCTGACGGTTGCGGGGATGTGGGGGAACATCATCGCGCTGGGCAGCGGTCTCGCCTTTGCCTCGGTCGCGCTCTTTTTGCGCAAGGAGAAAGCCGGCTCGCCCATCGCGAGCATCGTGCTGGGGAATTTGATCGTCGCGCTGGCCGGCCTGCCTTTCATGCTCTCCGCGCCGTCGTTAGGCGGAGACGGATTCTGGCGGCTGCTCCTGCTCGGCACAGTCCAGCTCGGACTGCCCTATGTCTTCTATGCGACGGCGATCAAGCAGGTCACGGCGCTCGAGGCGACGCTCATCCCGCTCCTCGAGCCGGTGCTTAATCCGCTCTGGGTCATGCTCGCGCTCGGCGAGCAACCAGGGCCGTGGGCGATTCTCGGCGCGCTCCTCGTGCTCGGGGCGGTCCTTGGCCGTGGGGTGCTGATGATGAAAGCGAGCCGCCATCACGCGCCGGCCGCCTAGGAAGCGACTGCGATTACTTGTCCGCCCCGCGCAGTTTTTGAAAGCGCGGGTCGGCTCGGAGCGGATCCCAAACCGGATCGAGACGCAGGAGGGCAGGCGTGAGCGGGGTTGAGGAGAACCAACTGAACCCCTCCTCTTTAAGCAGCTCTGGCAGAAGATCGAGAGCCCGCGCCGGGTCGCCGATCTCCACCTCGATTCGCGCCAGAACCTCCCGGGCCGCGGGCGCAAGATACTGGTCGTCGCCTTCCAGTTCGATGGCTCGGTTCGCTTCCCGAAGAGCGTCCTCCCTGGCCCCGAGCCCGGCATGGAGTGAAGCCAGCACGGCATGGATTCGACCTTGCGGTCCGCCGCTCTCCGCGACCATGGCCAGCGCCAGATCGCGTCCTTCGGAAAAACTGGACTTCGCCGCGGCCAGATCTCCCGTCGCCTTCTCCGCCTGTCCGAGGAAACTGTAAAGAGTGGCGATGCGAAGGCCGTCGGAGGACGGGGCATTTTCCAGCTTCCGGCGCAGCGTCGCGATGATGTCGGCATACTGGCGCTTGTAGGTCAGATACCTGACGAGAGGAAAAATCCGGCCGATCTGCACTTGGTCGAGGAGTTGGCGGGCCTGCTCGAGATTGCCTTCGGCCTGGTAGATGCTCGCTTTGAACGCGAACAAAGAGGAATCGTTAGGGCTGAGGACCAGCGCACGATCGAGTTCCGTCCGGGCCTGAGGGAATCGCCGCATCGCGGAAAGAGTCGACGCGTTTTTGAAAAACAACAGAGGGTTGCGCGGATCGAATTGTGAGGCCTGGGTTTGCAAAGCCAGGGACTCCTCTCCGCGCCCGCGGTGGAGAGCGACGACACCGAGTGCGAGGAGCAGATCGGAATCGTTAGGCAAACGAGCCCGCGCGGTTTCAAAACTGGCATGGGCGAGAGCGAGATTCCGAGCGCAAAAGAACTGGAAATAACCCTGCGCCAGCGCGGTTTCACCGAGGTCCGGGGCCAGCTCGACGGCTCGTTGCACGGCCGTGCGGGCGGCTTCGAGCGTGGCTGGCGTGATATCGAAATCCTGATAGTAGAGGTTCGCCTTGACCCGCGCCAAACGCGCCCAGGCCAGGGCAAAATTGGGATCCAACTTGACCGCCGATTCCAGATAGGTGGCCGCTTTCTGCAGATCGGGCGCACTCTCCGATCGCCGGTCGAACTCCAACCCGTGAAGGTAAGCGTCGTAGGCTTGCAGATTGCCCGTCGGCTTGCTCGCCAGAACCTCCGCTTCGCTCCCGGTGAGGGTGGCTTGCAATTTGTCTGCGACCGCCGTCGCGACCTCGGTTTCGACCCGGAAAATATCGTGCAGCTCGCGGTCGTAGGTCTCGGCCCAAAGATGCGAGTCATTCGCCGCCTTGATCAACTGGACATTGACCCGCACCTGGTTGCCAGATTTTTGCACGCTGCCTTCGAGGATGTTGGCGACACCCAATTCTTTCCCGATGGCGAAGAGACTCTCAGGCACGCTTTTGTAACGCTGGGTAGAAGTGCGGGAGATGACCTTGAGATCGGCGATCTTGGAAAGGCGGGTGAGAATTTCATCCTGGATACCGTCGGCAAAATAGGCGTTCTGTTTTTCTTCGCTCAGATTTTCGAATGGCAGCACGGCGATTGATTTTTCCGGAATCGCGGGCGCAGTTGTAGGCACAGGCGAGGGCGTGGCGGTTGGCGCCGGCTTGCTCCGCCATGACTTGAGGATCGCCGGGGTAAAGATCAGTGCCGGAATCGCGATGAATACCAGGAGGACGAGAGAAATTACCAGCCTAACGAATTTCGATTTAGCGGGCTCGGCTTTTGCCAGTCGGGCTGCGTCCTGATCCCTTCTAAATTTCACCGGCAGCGCCGCGTTCCCAAGCTGCTCCGCATAGAGATTCACCAGGTGAAGACGAACGCCGTGCTTCACTTCACACTCGCCGAGA